>NZ_BCUZ01000008.1 GCF_001591485.1 Neobacillus fumarioli NBRC 102428
TGCGCCGATGGTAGTTGGGGCGAAAGCCCCTGTGAGAGTAGGACGCTGCCGGGCACAAAAAGGACAACCTATATAGGTTGTCCTTTTTGTGTTACAAACTTACATTTTTTATTAACTCTAAAGCTGTTTTTCTCAGGAATTTAAGGTTTCTTAATCAAAAGATTTGGGAAAAATCAATAGTAATGAAACATTGCATCTTGAATAAAATTTGAGTATAATTTATGTCAAATATAGTCAAAGTCAGATGGTGAGGGGGTGGGAAGATGAGAAACATCTCCGATATTATTGAAAATTATTTAAAGCAAGTGCTAGAAATGAGCGACGAAGATTTAGTAGAGATAAAACGGAGTGAAGTTGCTGATAAATTTCAATGCGTTCCTTCACAAATCAATTATGTAATTAACACCCGTTTTACGATTGAAAGAGGGTATATTGTAGAAAGTAAACGGGGAGGTGGCGGATATATTCGGATCATTAAGGTAAAGTCCCAAGATTACGCCCAATTAATTGACCATTTGCTTTCCCTTATCAATAACCGAATTAGTCAAACAAATGCAGAAGATGTCATTACCCGCCTCGTAAAGGAGGAGGTAATTACCAACCGGGAAGCGAAAATAATGTTAAGTGTGATTGATCGATCTGTTTTATATATTGATCTCCCGTACCGGGATGAATTAAGGGCGAGAATGTTAAAAGCAATGTTAACGTCGTTAAAATATAAATAATTCTCGCTGCCGGAGAGGTGAAGAAAGATGATTTGCCAAGAATGCAATCAAAGGCCTGCCGCACTTCATTTTACAAAAATTATCAATGGAGAGAAAACTGAATTTCATCTGTGTGAAAAGTGTGCTCAGGAGCATGGAGAAATGTTTATTTTTGGTGGTGATTCAGGTTTTACGATTAATAATTTGCTAGCCGGTTTATTTAGTATTGATCAGTCTTTGCAAAAGCCTGCGCAAAGTCCATTTAGACAAGAGGATATTCTGCAATGTGGTCACTGTTCCATGACATTTCCCCAATTTTTAAAGGTTGGACGTTTTGGATGTGCACATTGTTATGAAACGTTTAAAGATCAGTTAGTACCCGTATTAAAAAGACTGCACAGCGGCAATTGGACACATACAGGCAAGATTCCTGAGAGAATAGGTGGAGAAATCCACCTTAAGAAACAAATTGAAATATTAAAAAATCAATTACAAGAGTGTATTTCTCACGAAGAGTTTGAAAAAGCAGCAAAGATTCGGGATGAAATTCGTATCCTTGAGAAGAAAATTGCCGCAAGCCAAGAAGGAGGGGAATAAATTGTCGCTCGAACATTTTCTTAGTCAAGCGGTAAGCTCCTGGATGAGTGAAGAAGGACCAGATTCAGACATAGTCCTCAGCACAAGAATCCGATTGGCCCGAAACTTTAATAAATATAAACTCCCAACACTTTTTTCTTATGAAGAGGCAAAAAAAGTTATTTATGAGATTGAAGGAGTTTTAAAGCAATCCGACTTTCGTAAATTCGGACTAATGGAATTGCTGCGAATTGACGAAATGCAGCCACTTCAAAAGCGAGTTCTTGTAGAAAAGCATTTAATAAGTCCTCATTTAGCAGAAGATTCACCATATGGCGCTGTATTATTAACCGAAAATGAAGAAGTTAGTATTATGATTAATGAAGAAGATCATCTTCGAATACAATGCTTATTCCCAGGACTGCAATTGGCTGAAGCTTTAAATACAGCTAACGAGGTGGATGATTGGCTTGAGAATCATATTGAATATGCTTTTGATGAAAAATATGGCTATTTGACAAGCTGTCCCACCAATGTTGGTACAGGAATCCGTGCTTCCGTTATGATGCATTTGCCAGGATTAATTCTGACACAGCAAATGAACCGCATCATTCCCGCAATTAACCAATTGGGGCTTGTAGTTAGAGGGATATATGGTGAAGGAAGTGAAGCTCTAGGCAACATTTTCCAAATTTCAAATCAAATTACGCTTGGGAAATCGGAAGAAGATATTTGCCGGGACTTGATGGGGGTTGTCAGTCAATTAATTTCGCAGGAAAGATCAGCACGTGAAGCATTACGAAAAACCTCAAACATACAATTAGAAGATAGGGTATTCAGGTCATTGGGGGTTTTAGAAAATTGCCGAATTATTGAATCAAAAGAGGCAGCCCAGTGTTTATCTGATGTTCGACTAGGAATTGATATGGGCTATATTCAAAATATGTCCAGAACCATACTTAATGAATTAATGATCTTAACACAGCCAGGTTTTCTTCAGCAATATGCCGGCGGCCCATTAAGGCCGTTTGAAAGGGATATCAGACGTGCATCGTTAATTCGTGAACGAATTAAATTGGAATCTCAATAATAGGTGAGGAGGAAGAAAACATGATGTTTGGCCGTTTTACGGAAAGAGCACAAAAAGTTCTTGCATTGGCACAGGAGGAGGCAATCCGCCTAGGACACAATAATATTGGGACAGAGCATATTTTATTAGGATTAGTTCGTGAGGGTGAAGGCATTGCAGCAAAAGCGCTTTATGGTCTTGGATTAGGATCTGATAAAATCCAAAAAGAAGTGGAAAATCTAATCGGCAAAGGGACAGAAACTCCTCAAACTATTCATTATACTCCGAGAGCCAAGAAGGTCATAGAACTTTCCATGGATGAAGCGCGCAAATTAGGGCATTCTTACGTAGGCACAGAGCATATCCTGCTTGGATTAATTCGTGAGGGTGAAGGTGTTGCAGCTCGTGTTTTGAATAATCTTGGAGTAAGCCTGAATAAAGCACGGCAGCAGGTCCTGCAATTGCTCGGCAGCAACGAATCTGGCAGCCATCAGGGCGGTGCATCAGTAAGTGCGAATACGCCGACACTTGACAGTCTTGCCCGAGACTTAACAGCAATTGCCCGTGAAGGCAGTCTTGATCCGGTAATTGGACGCAGCAAAGAAATTCAGCGTGTCATCGAGGTACTCAGCCGAAGAACTAAAAATAATCCTGTTCTAATCGGTGAGCCTGGTGTAGGGAAAACAGCGATTGCTGAAGGGCTGGCTCAACAGATTGTTAATAACGAGGTACCGGAAATTCTCCGCGACAAACGTGTGATGACCCTTGATATGGGTACAGTAGTTGCAGGCACGAAATATCGCGGTGAGTTTGAAGACCGTTTGAAGAAAGTGATGGATGAAATCCGCCAAGCAGGAAATATTATTTTATTTATAGATGAACTTCATACATTAATTGGCGCAGGCGGTGCAGAAGGTGCAATAGATGCATCCAATATTTTAAAACCATCGCTTGCCCGTGGAGAATTGCAATGTATTGGCGCAACAACACTTGATGAATACCGCAAATATATTGAAAAAGATGCGGCATTAGAACGCCGGTTCCAGCCGATCCGCGTCGATGAACCAACCATAGAAGAATCGATTCAAATTCTAGAGGGGCTTCGTGACCGCTACGAAGCACACCATCGCGTATCCATTACGGATGAAGCGATTGAGGCTGCGGTAAAACTGTCAGACCGCTATATTTCAGATCGGTTCCTTCCTGACAAAGCGATTGATTTAATTGATGAAGCAGGCTCTAAGGTCAGACTGCGTTCTTATACAACGCCTCCTAATTTAAAAGAGTTAGAAATCAAACTTGAAGAAGTACGTAAGGAAAAGGATGCTGCTGTTCAAAGTCAAGAGTTTGAAAAAGCTGCATCTTTAAGGGACACGGAGCAGCGGCTTCGTGAACAATTAGAAGAAACGAAAAAATCCTGGAAAGAAAAACAAGGGAAAGAAAATAATGAGGTGACGGTTGAGGATATTGCTAATGTTGTTTCCAGTTGGACTGGAGTGCCTGTTTCCAAGCTTCAGCAAACTGAAACAGCAAGATTACTCAATTTGGAGGAAATTTTACACTCCCGTGTCATAGGACAGGAAGAAGCCGTGAAGGCTGTAGCCAAGGCAGTCCGGAGAGCTAGAGCCGGATTAAAAGATCCAAAACGTCCAATCGGCTCCTTTATCTTCCTTGGTCCAACCGGTGTCGGCAAAACTGAATTGGCAAGAGCATTAGCGGAAGCGATGTTCGGCGATGAGGATGCGATGATTCGTATTGATATGTCCGAATACATGGAAAAGCATTCGACATCTCGTCTCGTCGGTTCTCCTCCAGGATATGTGGGCTATGAGGAAGGCGGACAATTAACGGAAAAGGTTCGCAGAAAGCCGTATTCTGTTATCTTGCTGGATGAAATTGAAAAAGCTCATCCAGATGTGTTCAACATTTTACTGCAAGTGCTTGAAGACGGAAGATTAACAGATTCTAAAGGCAGAACGGTAGATTTCCGAAATACGGTTCTCATTATGACGTCAAACGTTGGAGCTCACGCTTTAAAGCGTAATAAATATGTCGGTTTCAATATCCAGGACACTCAAGACCAGGATTATAAAGACATGAAGGGTAAGGTAATGGAAGAATTGAAGAAGGCATTCCGCCCTGAGTTTTTAAACCGTATTGATGAAATTATTGTGTTCCATGCTTTAGAGAAAAAGCATCTTGAGGAAATTGTTACGTTGTTATCTGACCAGCTGATTAAGAGACTAAAGGAGCAACATATTTCTATTGAGTTAACATCAGCAGCAAAAAGTAAAATCTCCGAGGAAGGATATGACCCAGAATACGGTGCAAGGCCGCTTCGCCGAGCAATTCAAAAGCATATAGAAGACCGGCTTTCCGAGGAGTTGTTAAAAGGTACTTTATTATCAGGACAGCATGTCATTATTGATGTAGAAAACAATGAATTCGTTGTGAAAGCAGCAGAGAAAACTGGAGCCGCCAAATAGCAAGGTTAGGGTAAAATCACCCTAAAGATATCGTAAACAGCTTGAGAGAGGTACACATGAATAAAGTGAAGTCGTGTGCCTCTTTTTTCTATTAATAGGCTTTGGGGAATTAGGCACCAAAAGGAGTATTTTATGGTTAAACGGAAAACAAAGTTTGTATGCCAGGAATGTGGTTATGAATCACCGAAATGGATGGGGAAATGCCCTGGTTGTGGCACTTGGAATAAAATGGTCGAGGAAGTCGAAGTAACCGGAGGGGCCAGAAAAGGTGCTTTTGCTCATTCACAAGGCGGGGCGTTCATTTCCAAGCCTGCCCCGATCACAACCATCGAAACGGTAAACGAGCCGAGAATTCAAACCGATTTGAAGGAATTAAACCGGGTTTTAGGAGGCGGTGTGGTAAAGGGATCGCTTGTGCTGATTGGCGGTGACCCGGGAATTGGGAAATCTACGTTGCTTCTGCAGGTATCTTCTCAGCTTGCAAATAAAGGGCATCAGGTTTTATACATATCTGGCGAAGAATCATTACGACAAACAAAACTAAGGGCTGAACGGCTTAGCATTTCATCCGACAATCTACTTGTTTATGCAGAAACAAATTTAGAAGAAATAAACCGGACGATTGATGGGGTCAAACCTGCGTTCATTATCATTGACTCCATCCAGACAATGTTTCATCCGGATGTTACCTCGGCACCGGGAAGCGTTTCTCAAGTCAGAGAATGTACGGCGGAATTAATGAGAATTGGAAAAACAAAAGGAATTGCAATTTTTATCGTCGGGCATGTTACAAAGGAAGGGTCAATCGCCGGCCCAAGGCTTCTCGAGCATATGGTGGATACTGTTCTTTACTTTGAAGGAGAAAGACACCATACGTATCGAATTTTGCGTGCAGTAAAGAATCGGTTTGGTTCAACAAATGAAATGGGTATCTTTGAAATGAAGGAGTTTGGGCTAGAAGAGGTAGAGAATCCATCGGAAATTTTTCTGGAAGAACGCTCGCAGGGGGCCGCAGGATCAACCGTAGTGGCATCGATGGAGGGAACAAGACCTGTACTTGTGGAAATCCAGGCGCTGATAGCACCTACCAGCTTTGGCAACCCAAGACGAATGGCAACAGGTATTGACTACAATCGTGTTCCGCTTTTAATGGCTGTTTTGGAAAAACGAGTCGGAATGCTGCTTGCAAATCAAGATGCGTATGTAAAGGTAGCCGGTGGTGTGAAATTAGATGAGCCTGCCATTGATTTAGCCATTGCAGTAAGCATTGCCTCGAGCTTCAGAGATCAGCCGACAAGACCGACTGACTGTGTGATTGGAGAGGTCGGTTTAACGGGGGAAGTCAGAAGAGTATCCAGAATCGAGCAGCGCGTTCAGGAAGCCGCGAAATTAGGCTTTGAACGGGTTATTCTTCCTGTAAATAATTTGGGTGGCTGGAAGGGCCCAAAAGGAGTCGAATTGATCGGAGTTTCGTCAGTCAGCGAGGCACTAAAGGCAGCCCTTGGGAGGTAGCAGATGGATCATAAAAAGCTTGTAGAACAGTCTATCACGGATGTTTTGCCATTAGTTGCGCCAGGCACTCCGCTTCGCGAGGGGCTTGATAATGTGTTAAGGGCCAATACTGGTGGACTAATCGTCATTGGTTTTAACGAGAAAGTTCGGAATATTGTTGATGGAGGGTTTGAAATCAATTGTCCATTTTCCCCCAGTTATTTATATGAATTAGCGAAAATGGATGGAGCAATTATCTTAAACGATACCGCCAATAAAATCCTAATCGCCAATGCCCAGCTTGCTCCCGATGCAGAAATTCCATCGACGGAAACAGGTATGCGGCACCGCACGGCAGAACGCACCGCAAAACAAACAAAAGCCTTAGTAATTGCCATTTCTCAAAGAAGAAATGTGATCACCTTGTACCAAGGAAATTTACGCTATGCATTAAAAGATATCGCTGTGATTTTAACAAAGGCGAATCAAGCGATTCAAACACTGGAAAAGTATAAGGTTGTATTAGAACAAAGCATTTCAAATTTAAGTATTTTAGAATTTGAAGAATCTGTGACGTATAATGATTTTTTACTTGTTCTGCATCGGTTTGAAATGGTACTAAAGATTAAGAATGAACTATTGACGCTGTTATATGAGCTTGGAACGGAAGGCCGGCTGATCCGCTTGCAAATGAATGAAATCTTAACGCAGCTAGAGGATGAAATGATGCTGATTATCAAGGATTATGCCTTCGACCGGGATATAAAAGCACGGGATGTACTTAGGAAGATGCAGGCGCTTACAAATAATGGAGCCATTGAGGATTTAGTATTATTGAAACTGCTGGGCTATCTTGGGTATGTTCATCTTGATGAGAATAAGAAACCAAGAGGGTATCGGATCTTAAATAAAATTCCCAGATTGCCTGCCATTATTATTGAAAACCTGATCAACAATTTCGGTACTCTTTCTAATATCTTATTTGCTACAGAACAAGAGCTTGATGAAGTAGAAGGTATTGGAGAAGTCCGTGCAAAGAAGATAAAGGAAGGTTTTAAATTGATTAAAGAGAGGCTTTATATTGACCGCCATTTATAGATCCTCAGCGGTTTTCAGGGATTTTTTTCAAATTATTTGACAGCGATATTTTTCCAATGCTAACCTATTGGAAGTAAGATTTTTACATCTTTGATGTATTTCAAAATAGTTACAATTTGGCAAAATAATTGTCAATTCAAGGTTTCATTTTTACGAATATGTTTATAATGAGTAGAGGAGGTGAAGGAATGTTAAAACGAATTGTGCAAGTTTGCTTCCTGATTATTGGGGGAACTCTGGGGATCTTGTTATTACCCGCTTTGTTCCAAATACTGCATATGAGTGAATTTCCACTCATTACCAATTCATATGTCACTGCTATTATAGGTGCTATCATTTTTTATCTTATTACCTTTTGGGCAGTAGATTACGTGTTTAACTTTATTAAATGGGCTGAAGATTCCTTAGTAAAAGTCCCGGTGACGGATGTGCTATTTGGGAGTGTGGGGCTCATTTTCGGTTTATTGGTTGCCTTTTTAATCGGCTTTGCGTTAAATGCCGTTAAGGTGCCGATTCTAAATGCAGTTGTTCCCATTTTACTGACATTATTATTTGGTTATCTAGGTTTCCAAGTAGGTTTTAAGAAACGGGATGAGCTATTAAGTTTGTTCAGTAAGAGCAGTAGCAAGAGGAAGAATCACGAGGAGGAAAACGAAAAGCCTGCCAGACAATCTTTAAAAATATTGGATACTAGTGTTATTATTGATGGACGTATCGCTGATATTTGCCAGACAGGCTTTCTGGAAGGCACGATCGTTATTCCGCAGTTTGTTCTGGAAGAATTACAGCATATTGCGGATTCTTCGGATGTATTAAAAAGAAACCGAGGCCGGAGAGGTTTGGATATCTTGAATCGAATTCAAAAAGAACTTGCAGTAAAAGTAGAAATTTATGAAGGCGATTTTGAGGAAATCCAAGAAGTAGATTCGAAATTGGTAAAACTGGCTAAGTTAACAAATGGAATTCTCGTGACAAATGATTTTAATTTAAATAAGGTTTGTGAATTACAGAATGTCTTTGTATTAAACATCAATGATTTGGCCAATGCGGTAAAACCGGTGGTTCTCCCGGGAGAGGAGTTAACTGTCCATGTTATCAAGGATGGGAAAGAATATCATCAGGGTGTCGCCTATTTGGATGATGGCACTATGATTGTTGTAGAAGAAGGAAGAGAATACATCGGAAAAAGAATTGATGTACTTGTCACAAGTGTACTGCAGACATCTGCCGGACGGATGATTTTTGCCAAGCCTAAGTTATTAGAAAAGGCATTGTAAGCTAGACAAAGAGAAAAAACAATAGAGTGGGGTTTTTGTATGACTTATCAGGTCATTCTACCGGCTGCCGGCCAGGGAAAAAGAATGGGGGCAGGAAAAAACAAGCTGCTTCTTGAGCTGGATGGGGTTCCTGTCCTTATTCATACATTAAAGGTGTTTGAGCGGGATGATGCATGTGAAGGAGTTATCCTAGCAATAAACCCGCAAGATAAAGGGGAATTTCTAAGGTTATTTAAACAGTATAATATTAAGAAAGTGATCAATATAAGTTTAGGTGGGCCAGAACGGCAGTATAGTATATTTAATGCTTTAAAGACGGTAACAACCAATGGAATTATCCTTGTTCATGATGCAGCCCGTCCTTTTATCAAAATCGAACAAATCCATCGTTTAGTAAAACAAGCTAACGTTTCAGGTGCTGCGGTAATTGGAGTGCCGGCAAAGGACACAATGAAAACAGTAAAAGCTGGATGGGTCGCAGCAACTGTGGATCGTTCAAGCTTGTGGGCTGTGCAAACCCCACAAGCTTTTCGTATGTCCCTGCTTTGGGAAGCATATGAGAAAGCAGAAAGGGACCAATTCCTGGGTACAGATGATGCCAGCTTAGTAGAGCGCTTAAACCATCCTATTGCAATGGTAGAAGGCGATTATGAGAATATCAAATTAACAACACCAGAAGATTTGTACATTGCGGAAGCGATTTTAAAAAAACGACAAAAAGAAAAGTGAAAAGTGCCTTGATCAAGGCGATAGGCTTAAGATTTGAGCCAAGGCGCTGGAAGCTAGACAAAAGGAGTTATTATGATGTTTCGAATTGGACAGGGGTTTGATGTTCATCAATTTGCAGAAGGGCGACCGCTCATTATCGGCGGTGTAACGATACCATATGAAAAAGGGCTCGCCGGTCACTCCGATGCCGATGTATTATTGCATGCTATTTCTGATGCCTGTCTCGGCGCGATTGGAGAAGGTGATATTGGCAAACATTTTCCTGATACAGACCTTAAATTTAAAGGAGCTGACTCTGCCAAGTTAATGGAGCATGTTTGGCAGCTGGTAAAATCAAAGGGCTATGAGCTAGTCAACGCAGACTGTACCATCATTGCCCAAAAGCCGAAAATGGCTCCCTATATTGAGCAAATGTGCACTAGGATTGCAGAATTGCTTGAGGCAGCACCTGAACAAATCAATGTGAAAGCCACAACCACAGAAAGATTAGGCTTTACCGGAAGAGGAGAGGGTATTGCTTCTCAAGCAGTTGTCTTGTTAAAAAAGGCGAATGCATAATGATTTATCTTGCATTGTCGGGCACAAGGAGCAACTGATCGTAATGATCTGATTAGTCCATTCGTGACCCTATAGAATGGTAAAAGTGTACCTTCTGATAGAAGTTTCACTTTATCCGAAAAAATCGTAGTGGTAAAATGAATCAGAATGAATCATTGGGAGGCATAACTTATGGCAAACGAAGTTCGTGTACGGTATGCACCAAGTCCAACCGGACATTTACATATCGGGAATGCCCGTACGGCATTGTTTAATTATTTATTTGCCCGCAATCAAGGCGGGAAATTTATTATCCGTATAGAAGATACAGATAAAAAACGGAATATCGAAGGCGGCGAGGCCAGCCAGTTAAAATATTTGAAATGGCTCGGAATTAATTGGGATGAAAGTGTTGATATCGGCGGTGAATACGGCCCATACCGCCAATCAGAACGAAATGACATCTATGAAAAGTATTACAAACAACTTCTTGAAACCGGGCAGGCATATAAATGCTATTGTACAGAGGAAGAACTTGCAGCGGAACGCGAGGCGCAAATTGCAAGGGGAGAAACGCCGCGTTATTCTGGTAAATGCCGCCATTTGTCCGAGGCTGACCGCGAGCGCTTAGAAAAAGAAGGGCGCAAACCAAGTCTTCGCATTGCGGTTCCTGAAGGAAGAACGTATACATTTGATGATATGGTGAAAGGCACGGTATCCTTTGAATCCGAGGGAATGGGGGACTGGGTGATCGTCAAAAAAGATGGTACACCGACTTATAATTTTGCGGTGGCAATTGATGACCATTTGATGGAAATCTCCCATGTGTTGCGAGGTGATGACCATATTTCCAATACACCAAAGCAATTGATGGTATACGAAGCATTTGACTGGACTCCGCCAATTTTCGGGCATATGACATTGATTGTCAATGAAAGCCGGAGGAAGTTAAGCAAGCGGGATGAGACGATTATACAGTTTATTGAGCAATACGAAGAATTAGGTTATTTGCCTGAGGCATTATTTAACTTTATCACACTTCTGGGATGGTCTCCGGCAGGGGAAGAAGAAATTTACTCCAAGGAAGAGTTTATTAAGATTTTTGACGCCAGCCGTCTGTCGAAATCACCGGCATTATTTGATAAACAAAAGCTTGCTTGGATGAACAATCAATACATGAAGAAAATTGATGTTGACCGCGCGGTTCGCCTTGCTCTTCCACATTTGATCAAGGCAGGCCGGTTAAGTGAACCTCTCACAGAGGAACAAAACCAGTGGGTGCACCATTTAGTCGAACTTCTTCAAGAGAAAATGAGCTATGGAGCGGAAATTGTTGAGCTTTCGGACATGTTCTTTAAAGATGAAATCGAATTTGAGGAAGAAGCGAAAGAAGTTCTTTCAGGCGAGCAGGTTCCGGAAGTATTAAAGGCCTTTTTAGCTGAACTGGACCAGTTGAACAGCTTCCAAGCCGATGAGATCAAGGCCGCAATGAAGGCCGTACAAAAGTCCACTGGTCAAAAAGGCAAAAATTTATTTATGCCAATTCGCGCTGCGGTTACCGGTCAAACGCACGGACCAGATCTGCCTATGACGATTGAATTGTTAGGCAGGGAAAAAATACAATCAAGAATTCAGCAAATTATTAGTTAACATTCAAGATAAAATGTAATATAGTAAAAGAAAGTAATTTTCATACAAGAAAGCGTCGAAGAGGACAAGTAGAAAAATGATGCTTGAAAGAGAGAACCATCACCGGCTGAAAGTGGTTTAGGCCTCTCATTTTTTGAAATGCCCCTCTGAGCCCCATGTCGAAAAAGGTATTGGCCTTAAAGTAGATATGGGCGGGAGATCCCGTTACCATGTAAGAGTGAGGCTAACTATGCAGTTAACAGCCCCGATGTCTTTTCATCTTATTAGCCTAATCAGAGTGGAACCACGCACTTATGCGTCTCTGTCGATCAGACAGGGGCGTTTTTTATTATAAAAAACAAAGGGGGATGGAAATGTTTAAACGGATTAAAGAGGATATCGAGGTTGTTTTTGAGCAGGACCCGGCAGCAAGGAGTTATTTAGAGGTCATCTTAACTTATTCGGGTCTGCATGCGATTTGGGCCCACCGAATTGCCCATGCATTCTATAAACGAAAGTTTTATTTTATTGCGCGGGTGATTTCACAGGTAAGCCGCTTTTTCACAGGAATCGAAATTCATCCCGGAGCGAAAATAGGCAGGAGATTCTTTATTGACCATGGGATGGGCGTTGTTATTGGAGAAACTTGTGAAATTGGAGATAATGTTACCATTTATCAGGGAGTCACATTAGGGGGTACGGGTAAAGAAAAAGGAAAACGACATCCTACTATTAAGGATAATGTTCTCATTTCGACTGGTGCCAAGGTGCTGGGTTCGATTACCGTTGGGGAAAATTCGAAAATTGGCGGCGGTTCAGTTGTGTTGAAAGAAGTCCCGCCAAACTCTACAGTGGTCGGAATTCCAGGAAGGGTCGTAATTCAAGACGGTGTCCGTATTAAGAAAGAAAAAGATTTAAATCATTGCGACCTGCCGGATCCGGAAGCGGACCGCTTTAAACAGATTGAGGAAGAACTGAAACGACTAAGAAGAGAATTAGCAGAATTAAAAGAAGAAAGGAATAAATTCAATGGCCATACAGCTGTATAATACGTTAACACGTAAGAAAGAGACTTTCGTACCGCTGGAAGAAGGAAAGGTAAAAATGTATGTCTGCGGTCCGACTGTTTATAATTATATTCATATCGGCAACGCCCGTCCGGCGATTGTATATGATACGGTTCGCCGTTATTTTGAATACAGGGGCTATGATGTGAAGTATGTTTCCAATTTTACTGATGTTGATGATAAATTGATCCGCGCTGCTCAATCATTAGGGGAGGATGTCCCGACGATTGCAGATCGCTTTATTAACGCCTATTTCGAGGATGTTCAAGCACTTGGGTGCAAAAAGGCTGATGTGCACCCGCGTGTCATGGAAAATATGAATATCATTATTGATTTTATCAGTCAGTTAGTTGAAAAAGGCTATGCCTATGAATCAGAGGGGGATGTTTATTTCCGGACACGCAGTTTTGATGAGTATGGCAAGCTTTCACATCAATCAATTGATGAATTGCGGGTTGGAGCGAGGATTGAACCAGGGAATAAAAAGCAGGATGATCTGGACTTTGCTTTATGGAAGGCAGCAAAACCGGGAGAAATCTATTGGGAAAGTCCATGGGGTCCAGGCAGACCAGGCTGGCATATAGAATGCTCAGCAATGGCAAAAAAATATTTAGGTGACACCATTGATATTCATGCCGGCGGTCAGGATTTGACATTCCCGCATCATGAAAATGAAATTGCCCAATCTGAAGCTCTTACCGGCAAAACCTTCGCCAACTATTGGATGCATAATGGGTATATTAATATTAATAATGAAAAAATGTCTAAATCACTTGGAAACTTCGTATTAGTTCATGACATTATTAAACAGCATAATCCGCAAGTAGTGCGCTTCTTTATGCTGTCGGTTCATTACCGCAATCCGATCAATTACAGCGAGGAATTATTGGAAAGTTCAAAAGCCGCATTTGAACGGTTAATGACCTCCTATCAAAACTTAAAGCACCGTCGGGAGGCAAGCACGAATCTGACTCATGATAATCAGGAATGGCTTGATAAAATAGTGGCATTAAGAGAACAGTTCATTGAGGCAATGGACGATGATTTTAATACCGCACTGGCGATATCTGTTTTATTTGATTTAGCGAAATTAGCCAACTATTATTTACTCGAGAAAAATACGGCTGTTGAAGTGATTGACGCATTTTTGGCAGAATTTAATGAATTATTCCATGTCCTTGGGCTGACATTAAAACAAGATGAAATGCTCGATGAAGAAATTGATGCGCTAATTGAAAAGCGCAACCAGGCTCGCAAGGAACGGAACTTTCAACTTGCTGACCAAATCAGGGACACATTAAAAGAAATGAACATTATTTTAGAGGATACACCTCAAGGCACTAGGTGGAAAAGAGGCTAATCCATGCTGCAATATGATCATTCAGTAGATGCACACCAATTAAACGCCTTAGCTCTTGCTTATATGGGTGACGCTGTGTTCGAAACGTACGTTAGGCGTCACCTGTTGCAAAGTGGACAAGCCCGGCCGCATCAATTGCACCGTAAAGCAACAAAATATGTTTCAGCAAAGGCGCAATGTCAAATCCTGTTCCGGATGATGGATGAGGCGCTTCTAAATGAGGAAGAATTAGCGGTTGTCATGCGCGGTAGAAATGCCAAATCCGGCACTGTCCCAAAAAACACAGATGTACAGACATACCGTTACAGTACCGCATTTGAAGCATTAATTGGCTATTTATATTTAACAAAAAAAGAAGAACGGTTGAACGAACTTGTTTCTAAAGTCTTTTTATATGTTGAGGAACAGAAAGGAGGAAGGACATGAACCAAGAATACATCGTAGGGAAAAATCCGGTAATCGAGGCACTAAAATCTAACCGGGATATTAACAAAATTCTTATTGCAGAAGGCTCACAGCGCGGACAAATGCAACAAATTACCCAGCTGGCAAAAGAAGGAAATGTTCTGGTTCAATACGTGCCGAAGAAAAAACTTGACCAAATAACAGATCAAAATCATCAAGGTGTCCTGGCCTATGTGGCTGCCTATAAGTATGCGGAATTAGATGATTTATTTAACGCCGCGGAAAGGAGAAATGAACTTCCATTCTTTCTCCTATTAGATGAAATTGAAGATCCCCACAATCTTGGGTCCATTATGAGAACGGCTGATGCAGTCGGAGCGCATGGAGTCATTATTCCGAAGCGTAGAGCTGTAGGTTTAACAGCAACTGTCGCCAAGGCATCAACAGGTGCGATTGAATATATTCCGGTTGTCCGTGTCACAAATATGGCTCGAACAATTGATGAGTTAAAGGAGCGCGGCATTTGGATTGCCGGTACGGATGCAAAAGGTAAACAGGATTACCGGGAACTGGATGGCACTTTACCGTTAGGGCTGGTTATTGGCAGTGAGGGTAAAGGCATGGGCAGACTAATTAAAGATAAATGTGATTTTCTTGTTCAATTACCGATGGCAGGTCATGTTACATCATTAAATGCTTCTGTTGCTGCAGCCCTGTTAATGTATGAGGTTTTTCGGAAACGACATGTCCTAGAGGGATAAAAAGCATATGGATATCCTGCTTGTTGACGGATACAACATGATTGGAGCATGGCCTGAGCTTAAAGCACTGAAGGATAAAGATTTGGCAGCGGCAAGGGACAGGCTGGTGGAAAGAATGGCTGAATATCAAGCGGTCACCGGTTTCCGGGTGATCGTTGTATTTGATGCTCATTATGTACAAGGCACAGCTAAAACCTATCAAAATCATGGAATTGAAGTGATTTTTACAAAGGAAAATGAAACAGCTGACGAACGAATCGAAAAAATGGCAATCAGTTTAAATAATCGAAAGACCCAAATACATGTGGCAACATCTGATTATACGGAACAATGGTCCATATTCGGACAAGGGGCACTGCGGAAGTCTGCGCGGGAATTATTGATTGAGATGAATACGATTGAAAAAGTCATTGAAAAGAATGTAAAGGAAATTCAAGAAACAAAACCCGTTTCTAAAATCCCAATAAGCGGTGAATTGGTGGAAATTTTTGAAATGTGGCGCAGAGGGAAGAAATAACCTCGACTGTAAATATTTCCTGATGTATAATAAAACTATCTTTGCTTGTTCGGTGGGGGGATCTTAAATTGAGTACGGACTTTGGAACAAAGATCAACGAAGAATTGTTTCGAATGGAAGATGAAGAAATTGTTGAATTAGTGCACCAAGGTGACAGTGAAGCACTGGATTATTTAATTCACAAGTATCGGAATTTTGTCCGTGCCAAGGCAAGATCCTATTTTTTAATAGGGGCGGACAAAGAGGATATTGTCCAGGAAGGCATGATCGGATTATATAAAGCAATCCGTGACTTCCGTGAGGACAAGCTTACCTCGTTTAAAGCATTTGCCGAGTTATGTATTACCCGCCAAATTATTACAGCTATTAAAACCGCTACAAGGCAGAAGCATATTCCATTAAATTCTTATGTTTCATTGGACAAGCCAATTTATGATGAGGAATCAGACCGGACCTTGATGGATGTGTTATCGGGTGCCAAAGTTCTCGATCCCGAAGAATTGATTATTAACCAGGAAGAATTTGATCATATTGAAGATAAAATGGCTGAATTATTGAGCGACCTAGAACGCAAAGTGTTAGCGCTTTATTTAGACGGGCAATCATATCAAGAAATTTCCGAAGAATTAAACCGTCATGTTAAATCGATAGATAATGCCCTGCAGCGTGTAAAGCGAAAGCTGGAGCGCTATTTAGAAATTCGTGAATTTTCGTTATAATTCCTGCTTGATCGAAGAAATTTGTCGCTTTTTTGATTTATTTTTAATCTTTATTGACAATAATTAGGTGGCATGATACATTTTTAAGGATATTGAAGGTGTCGATTTATGAGTAAAAAAGTGATACTTGCCTGTGCGGATTGCGGTTCCCGCAATTATACAACGGTGAGCCGTGAAACCAAAACAGACAGATTGGAATTGAAAAAGTTTTGCAAAACCTGTTCAACACACACCGTCCACAAAGAAACGAAATAATCTTCCTATATTTTAGCAATTCCATTTACGATAGTTAGGGGGTTGGCAAAAGATGCAGCGCATAAAGAAGTTCTTCAGTGAAATCGCCCGTGAGATGAGAAAAGTCAGCTGGCCTAAACGCGGTGAACTTGTTCGTTCGACGGTAACAGTTTTAACTACAGTAATATTATTCTCCATCTTTTTTGGTGTAATAGATTTGGGCATTTCTAAATTGATTCGTTTAATTCTTGAATAATCGAGAGTAGTTCATGGTATAATGTGATTAATAGAGGAAATTTTATCAAAAAGGCCCGTTTATACGGGTTTTTTATATTGGGGAAATAAGCAATTTCAACTTACAAAACCCAATCATGGAAAAGGTTGTGATTGTTCTTAATAAAGGCAGTATGAGCGAGATTTAAAAGACTTATATGAACGATTCTGCATATTTTTTATAAACTTTCACCCCTTTTCTGACGAACGATAGAATCTCCAACTAAAAAGCAAGGAGGGACGGACGAGTCAGTCCGCTTGAATGGAAAAGAATTGGTATGTTGTTCATACTTACTCTGGTTACGAAAATAAAGTGAAAACCAATTTAGAAAAACGGGTAGAGTCAATGGGAATGACAGATAAGATCTTTCGTGTTGTTGTTCCGGAAGAAGAAGAGACAGAAATTAAAAATGGCAAGAAAAAGGTAGTAAAGCGGAAGGTATTCCCGGGGTATGTCCTTGTAGAATTAGTAATGACCGATGATTCTTGGTACGTAGTGCGGAATACACCAGGGGTCACGGGGTTTGTGGGATCTTCAGGTTCCGGTTCTAAGCCTACGCCGCTCTTGCCGGAAGAAGTATCGGTATTGCTGAAAAGAATGGGTGTTGAAGAAAAACGTGTCGATGTCAATTATGAAATCGGCGAAACTGTTCGGGTAAAAGAAGGCCCATTTGCTAACTTTACTGGCAGCATTGAAGAAATGGATAAGGATAAGGCAAAGCTGAAAGTACTTGTTAATATGTTTGGACGCGATACCCCGGTTGAACTGGACTTTTCGCAAATAGAAAAAATCTAAAGTTTAAAGAAAAATATCTTGATATTGTAAAAAAACTTGAAATCAATTTTAAAAAATGTTACTATTTCATAGGTCAGTATGTCTTAGCGAATTGTTCTAAGATATGACTTGCGTCAAGTTCTTTGTATTTATATATAAAGACTTTGTTGATGAGTGGGAGGGGACTAAGTCTTAAGATGAGGCCCCATTAACCACATCACGGACTTTAAGGAGGTGTGTCTCGTGGCTAAAAAAGTAATTAAAGTGGTAAAATTACAAATCCCAGCTGGTAAAGCAAATCCAGCACCGCCAGTCGGACCTGCACTTGGTCAAGCCGGTGTAAATATCATGGGATTCTGTAAGGAATTTAACGCACGTACAGCAGATCAAGCTGGATTGATCATTCCTGTTGAAATCACGGTATTTGAAGACCGTTCATTTACATTTATTACGAAAACTCCTCCTGCTGCTGTCCTTTTGAAGAAAGCAGCTGGAATCGAGTCTGGTTCAGGCCAGCCTAATCGTAATAAAGTAGCAACAGTTAAGCGTGACAAAGTACGCGAGATTGCGGAACAGAAAATGCCTGATCTAAACGCTGCCAGTGTTGAAGCGGCAATGCGTATGGTTGAAGGTACTGCACGCAGTATGGGTATTGTCATTGAAGACTAATCCATGAAACTGTTTGAAATGGGGGGGTTGCGAAGTTCAAAAGCATTCGCAACCTTTTTAATGGTTAGCTGCGGTGCCAAATCCCTTGGGAATAAAAAGGCGCCTAAGCTTTTCGACGTGGGAGGTCCATTCCGCTAAAACCACAATTCAAGGAGGAAATTAAGATGGCTAAAAGAGGTAAGAAGTATTTAGAAGCTGCCAAGCTTGTAGATCGCTCAAAAGCTTACCCAATTGCAGAAGCAATTGAACTTGCAAAGAAAACAAACTATGCAAAATTTGATGCAACTCTTGAAGTTGCTTTCCGCTTAGGTGTTGATCCTAAGAAGGCTGACCAGCAAATTCGTGGTGCTGTAGTTCTTCCGAACGGAACTGGTAAAACTCAGCGCGTGCTAGTATTTGCAAAAGGCGAAAAAGTAAAAGAAGCAGAAGCTGCTGGTGCTGATTATGTAGGAGATACTGAATACATCAACAAAATTCAACAAGGATGGTTTGAATTTGATGTTATCGTTGCAACTCCTGACATGATGGGTGAGGTCGGTAAATTAGGTCGTATTTTAGGACCAAAAGGTTTAATGCCAAACCCTAAAACAGGTACTGTTACTTTTGATGTAACAAAAGCAGTGAATGAAATTAAAGCAGGTAAAGTTGAGTACCGTGTAGACAAAGCTGGTAATATCCATGTGCCAATCGGTAAGACTTCTTTCGACAACGAAAAGCTTGTTGAAAACTTTACAACAGTATTTGAAACAATGCTGAAAGTAAAACCTGCAGCTGCAAAAGGTACCTATATGAAGAATGTAACTGTTACTTCTACAATGGGACCTGGAATTAAGGTAGATCCATCTACAGTTGCAGCTAGATAATATAGGTGGAAATCACCTGGATAACATTGCTAATTGACAATTACTATTATGTTTTATATAATATGTTTTGTTGTTTAAGTGAATAAACATTTGTACCGTAGACAGCAGGTGCGATTTACGCTTAATTTCCTGCCGAGGTAGTGCGATAGAATAGGAATCCTATTATTCTGCCTCCATGTCTCGGTTTAGATATGGAGGTTTTTGTTTGGCTAGTCAAAATTTACTCTGTAAATGATGACCGCATGAAATGCGATTACGCCTCATGAATCGCCTAACACCTGAGTCTTACTATTCCGGTATGAATGTAGACAATTTGCAGGAGGTGTAAAAGATGAGCAGTGCAATTGAAGCTAAAAAACAAATTGTTGAAGAGATTGCTGATAAGTTAAAGTCTAGTGTGTCAACAATCGTTGTCGATTATCGTGGCCTTTCTGTTGCTCAAGTAACAGAACTTCGTAAACAACTTCGTGAAGCTGGAATCGACTTCAAAGTGTATAAAAACACAATGACTCGCCGTGCTGCTGAAGCTGCCGGCCTTGAAGGATTAAATGATGCCTTAACAGGCCCGAATGCGATTGCTTTCAGTACAGAAGATGTTGTTGCACCAGCTAAAATCTTAAGTGAGTTTGCGAAGAAGAATGAAGCTCTTGAGTTAAAAGCAGGTGTAATCGAAGGAAACGTTGCATCAGTTGAAGAGATTAAAGCTCTTGCTGATCTTCCATCACGCGAAGGCTTGCTTTCTATGTTGCTTAGCGTGCTGCAAGCTCCTATCCGCAATTTTGCTCTTGCTGCAAAAGCAGTGGCAGACCAAAAGGAAGAACAAGGCGCATAAGTTGACCTTCATCTAAAATCTAATAAATGAAAAATTAAGGAGGAAAATCAATCATGACGAAAGAACAAATCATTGAAGCAGTTAAAAATATGACTGTTTTAGAACTTAACGATCTTGTAAAAGCAATTGAAGAAGAATTCGGCGTAACTGCTGCTGCTCCTGTAGCTGTTGTTGGCGGTGCTGCTGGTGGTGCTGCTGCTGAAGAGAAAACAGAATTTGACGTAATCTTAGCTAGCGCTGGCGACCAAAAAATCAAAGTTATCAAAGTTGTACGTGAAATCACTGGTCTTGGCCTTAAAGAAGCAAAAGACCTTGTTGACAACACTCCAAAACCAATCAAAGAAGGCGTTTCTAAAGAAGAAGCTGAAGAAATCAAAGGCAAACTTGAAGAAGTTGGAGCTAACGTTGAAGTTAAGTAATAATAAGAAAAAGCTCGCTGTATAAGCGAGCTTTTTTCCACTATCTATATATCCTCGATTCGGTCTTCAATACATGACAATGCTCCGGAGGTGAGTTTTAATGTCTGAACATTACTATTCCCGTACACAAAAAGTTGAAAGTGACCCGAAATATTGGGATTGCACCTTAAGAAACCAGTCATTTCGGTTTAAAACGGATAATGGTGTTTTTTCAAAACGAGAAGTGGATTTCGGTTCAAGTTTATTAATCGAATCATTTGAACTTCCAGCAGAAGAAGGTCTTATTCTTGATGTGGGCTGTGGTTATGGTCCAATTGGCTTATCTGTTGCGAAATGTTATTCGAAAAGTTTGGTACATATGATCGATGTGAACGAACGTGCACTTGAATTGGCCAAAGAGAATGCTACTTTAAATGGAATAGAAAATGTAAAAATCTATGAAAGTGACCGCTTGTTAAATGTATCCGAAACCAATTTTACCGCCATTCTGACAAACCCGCCGATTCGTGCAGGTAAAAAGATTGTCCATGATATTTTTGAACAAAGTCATCAACATCTTGCGGCGGATGGGGAACTATGGGTGGTTATCCAAAAGAAGCAAGGGGCTCCGTCGGCACTTGAAAAACTTCAAGAACTATTCGGATATACAGAAACAATGAACAAGGCAAAAGGTTATTTTATTTTCAAGGCAAAAAAGTAGTTGACTTAAGAAAATGTCTGTGTTAGCATTATAAAATGCCATCATAGTAATTACCGAATTATTCCTAAAAATGCTTTACCATTTGTATAAAAACGGAATAATAAGGAAATGATGACAAAATAATAGACTAAATGTGAAAATGTGGTTTTTTGGAAAAAACCCTTTTCTTTTTGTGTTTTGGAAAGGGCTGCTGCTCTTTCAGATAAATTTTCACAAATAACGCTTGATTTGAGGGGTGAATCAGTTGACAGGTCAACTAGTTCAGTATGGACGACACCGTAAGCGGAGAAGTTACGCACGTATCAGTGAAGTTTTAGAATTACCAAATCTAATTGAAATCCAAACCTCTTCATATCAGTGGTTTCTTGATGAGGGTTTACGTGAAATGTTTCAGGATATTTCACCAATTGAAGACTTTACTGGCAACCTTTCATTGGAATTTATTGATTACAGCCTCGGTGAACCAAAGTATACTGTTGAAGAGTCAAAAGAACGGGATGTTACATATTCTGCACCATTACGAGTAAAAGTACGTCTTGTAAATAAAGAAACAGGTGAAGTAAAAGATCAAGATGTTTTCATGGGTGATTTCCCGTTGATGACAGAGACTGGCACGTTTGTGATTAATGGTGCTGAACGTGTCATCGTATCGCAATTAGTGCGTAGTCCAAGCGTTTACTTCAATGGAAAAGTTGATAAAAATGGGAAAAAGGGATTTACAGCTACAGTCATCCCAAACCGCGGCGCTTGGCTGGAATATGAAACAGATGCCAAGGACGTTGTCTATGTCAGAATCGATCGTACTCGAAAACTTCCTGTTACGGTTCTTTTGCGTGCGCTCGGATTTGGCTCTGATCAAGAAATCATTGATTTGATTGGGGATAATGAGTATCTTCGCAATACGCTTGAAAAGGATAATACCGAAGGCATAGATAAAGCATTGCTTGAAATTTACGAGCGTCTTCGTCCTGGTGAACCTCCAACTGTTGAAAATGCCAGAAGCTTACTGATTTCCCGGTTTTTCGATCCTAAACGCTATGACCTTGCAAGCGTAGGGCGCTATAAAATAAATAAAAAGCTTCATATTAAAAATCGCTTGTTTAATCAGCGCTTGGCAGAATCACTTGCTGATCCGGAAACAGGCGAAATCATTGCTGAAAAAGGAACGATTTTGGACAGGAGAACACTTGACAAAATTCTACCTGCCCTTGAGAAGAATATTAACTTTAAAAGCTATAACCCAGTCGGCGGTGTAGTGGAAGAAGAAATTATTCTCCAAGGCATTAAAATTTATGCTCCTGGCGATGAAAATGAAAAAGTTATCAATGTATTGGGAAATGCCTATGTAGCAGAACCGATTAAGAATATTACACCTGCTGATATTATTGCATCGATTAGCTATTTCTTTAACTTGCTTCATGGGGTTGGAGATACGGACGATATTGATCATTTGGGGAACAGACGCCTTCGTTCTGTTGGTGAATTGCTGCAGAACCAGTTCCGAATCGGATTATCGCGGATGGAGCGTGTTGTTCGGGAAAGAATGTCCATTCAGGATACGGCAACTATTACTCCTCAGCAATTAATTAATATTCGTCCAGTCATCGCTTCCATTAAGGAATTTTTTGGAAGTTCACAGTTATCTCAATTTATGGATCAAACCAATCCGCTTGCAGAATTAACGCATAAGCGGCGGCTTTCTGCACTGGGTCCTGGTGGTTTAACACGCGAACGTGCGGGATTTGAGGTTCGTGACGTTCACTACTCACACTATGGCCGGATGTGTCCAATTGAAACACCGGAAGGTCCAAACATTGGTTTGATTAACTCTTTATCCACTTATGCAAAAGTAAATCGCTTTGGTTTTATTGAAACACCATACCGCCGGGTGGATCCGGATACCGGAAAGGTTACAAACCGTATTGACTATTTAACAGCGGATGAAGAAGATAATTATGTTGTAGCACAGGCAAATGTACGGCTCGATGAGGATGGGTCGTTCCTGGATGAGGAAGTTGTTGCCCGTTTCCGCGGTGAGAATACTGTTGTAAAACGCGATAGGGTTGACTATATGGACGTATCGCCGAAACAGGTTGTTTCTGCTGCAACGGCTTGTATTCCGTTCCTTGAAAACGATGACTCTAACCGTGCCTTGATGGGAGCAAACATGCAGCGCCAGGCTGTTCCGTTAATGCAGCCGGAAGCGCCGATCGTTGGAACTGGTATGGAGCACGTATCCGGTAAAGACTCCGGTGCAGCTGTTATTTGCAAACATGATGGGATTGTTGAACATGTTGAAGCTCGAGAAATTTGGGTACGCCGTGTGAAAGAAATAGACGGCCAAGAAGTAAAAGGCGATCTTGATAAATATCGGATGTTAAAATTTGTTCGTTCCAATCAAGGAACATGCTATAATCAACGTCCGATTGTTAAGGTTGGAGATCGTGTAGTAAAAGGTGAAATTCTCGCCGATGGTCCGTCCATGGAACTAGGGGAATTGGCTCTTGGCCGCAACGTACTTGTAGCATTTATGACCTGGGACGGTTATAACTACGAAGATGCGATTATTATGAGTGAACGTCTTGTAAAAGACGATGTATATACTTCTATTCACATTGAAGAATATGAATCCGAGTCACGTGATACGAAACTTGGACCGGAAGAAATTACCCGTGATATTCCGAATGTCGGTGAAGACGCATTGAAGAATTTGGATGAACGCGGAATTGTCCGTATTGGTGCCGAAGTAAAAGATGGTGACTTGCTTGTTGGGAAAGTAACACCAAAAGGGGTAACAGAGCTTACTGCGGAAGAACGGCTTCTTCACGCGATATTTGGCGAAAAGGCTCGCGAAGTTCGTGACACTTCACTAAGGGTTCCGCATGGTGGAGGAGGAATTGTTCACGATGTGAAAGTATTTAACCGTGAAGATGGTGACGAACTGCCTCCGGGTGTAAACCAGTTAGTCCGCGTTTATATTGTCCAGAAACGGAAGATCCACCAAGGGGATAAGATGGCTGGACGTCACGGAAATAAAGGGGTAATCTCAAGGATTTTACCTGAAGAGGATATGCCATTCCTGCCGGATGGCACACCTGTGGACATCATGTTAAACCCACTTGGGGTTCCTTCTAGGATGAATATCGGACAGGTGTTGGAGCTTCATCTGGGCATGGCCGCAAGGAAACTAGGGATTCACGTGGCAACTCCGGTATTTGACGGTGCCCGTGAAGAAGACGTTTGGGGAACGATTGAAGAAGCCGGAATGGACAGCGATGCCAAAACGGTTCTATACGATGGCCGTACCGGTGAACCATTTGATAACCGTGTATCTGTTGGGATTATGTATATGATTAAATTGGCCCACATGGTTGATGATAAATTGCATGCCCGTTCGACAGGACCATACTCACTTGTTACGCAGCAGCCACTTGGCGGTAAAGCGCAATTTGGCGGCCAACGATTTGGTGAGATGGAGGTTTGGGCGCTTGAAGCCTATGGTGCAGCTTACACTCTTCAAGAAATTCTTACAGTCAAGTCAGATGATGTTGTAGGCCGTGTGAAAACATATGAAGCTATTGTGAAAGGCGAAAATGTACCAGAACCAGGTGTACCTGAATCGTTCAAGGTATTAATCAAAGAACTTCAAAGTCTTGGTATGGATGTAAAGATTCTTTCTGGCGATGAAGAAGAAATTGAAATGCGCGATTTGGAAGACGAAGAAGATTTACAGCAAGTCGACACATTAAATATTGTTCCTGAAGCACAAGCTCTTGAATCTGAAAAAGTAGGATCAAAAGAGTAGAAAAGGGAAAACCTGGAGATCGAAAGGGAGGTACGCCCCTTGCTGGACGTTAATAATTTTGAGTATATGAAAATTGGTCTTGCTTCCCCGGATAAAATCCGCTCGTGGTCTTATGGAGAAGTAAAGAAACCTGAAACCATTAACTATCGTACGTTAAAGCCTGAGAAAGACGGTTTATTCTGTGAAAGAATTTTCGGACCGACTAAAGATTGGGAGTGTCATTGCGGGAAATACAAGCGTGTTCGTTACAAAGGCGTCGTTTGTGACCGCTGTGGAGTAGAAGTAACCCGTGCGAAAGTTCGTCGCGAGCGAATGGGACATATTGAATTGGCAGCTCCCGTATCTCATATTTGGTATTTTAAAGGAATTCCAAGCCGGATGGGACTTGTTTTAGACATGTCCCCCCGTGCATTGGAGGAGATCATTTACTTTGCCTCCTATGTAGTAACGGAATCCGGAGATACAGCGCTGGAGAAGAAACAGCTTTTATCTGAGAAGGAATACCGTGCATATCGCGAAAAGTACGGCAACAAATTCCAAGCTTCTATGGGGGCGGAAGCCATTAAAAAGCTTCTTTCCGATATTGACTTGGATAAAGAAGTGGATATTTTAAAAGAAGAATTAAAGACTGCACAAGGCCAGCGCCGCACCCGTGCAATTAAGCGCCTTGAAGTACTGGAGGCCTTCCGTAATTCTGGAAATGAGCCGTCATGGATGGTTCTTGATGTACTTCCGGTTATTCCGCCGGAACTGCGTCCAATGGTGCAATTGGACGGCGGTAGATTTGCAACATCAGACTTAAATGATCTTTACCGCCGGGTGATTAATCGGAACAACCGCTTAAAACGGTTATTAGACCTTGGAGCTCCAAGCATTATTGTCCAAAACGAAAAACGGATGCTGCAGGAAGCGGTTGATGCGTTGATTGATAACGGTCGCCGCGGCCGTCCGGTAACAGGTCCTGGCAACCGTCCGTTAAAGTCGCTTTCTCATATGTTAAAAGGAAAGCAAGGACGTTTCCGCCAAAACTTGCTTGGTAAACGGGTAGACTATTCTGGCCGTTCGGTTATTGTAGTTGGACCATATTTAAAAATGTATCAATGCGGCCTGCCAAAAGAAATGGCGCTTGAGCTATTTAAGCCGTTTGTAATGAAAGAACTTGTCGAAAAAGGTTTGGCACACAATATCAAATCGGCAAAGCGGAAAATTGAAAGAGTATCGCCTGATGTTTGGGATGTGCTTGAAGACGTCATTAAAGAACATCCTGTTCTTTTAAACCGTGCGCCTACGCTGCACAGATTGGGAATTCAAGCATTTGAACCAACGCTTGTTGAAGGGCGTGCAATCCGTCTACACCCACTGGTATGTACAGCATACAATGCGGACTTTGACGGCGACCAAATGGCGGTTCACGTTCCTCTTTCATCAGAAGCACAAGCGGAAGCACGGTTGTTAATGCTTGCTGCTCAAAATATTTTGAACCCTAAAGATGGAAAACCGGTTGTTACTCCTTCACAGGATATGGTACTGGGTAACTATTATCTAACTTTAGAAAGAGAAGGCGCGATCGGTGAAGGAATGATTTTTAAAGATACGAACGAAGCTCTTTTGGCTTATCAGAACGGTTATGTTCATTTCCATACCCGGATTGCTGTTCATGCTGGTTCATTACAAAATGAAACCTTCACAGAAGAGCAAAATAATCAATTGTTAATTACTACGGTTGGAAAGCTGATCTTTAATGAGATTTTGCCAAAATCATTCCCTTACATTAATGAACCGACAAAAGACAATTTAGAAGTCAAAACACCTGAGAAGTATTTTGTTTCCAAAGGGGAAGACGTACGGGCGAAAATTAAATCAATGCCATTAGTTGAGCCGTTTAAAAAGAAAATCCTTGGAAATATCATTGCAGAAGTATTCAAGCGTTTCAAAATTACGGAAACTTCAAAAATGCTGGACCGCATGAAGGATTTAGGCTTTAAATATTCAACGAAAGCCGGTATTACAGTTGGTGTAGCCGATATCGTTGTCCTTGGTGAAAAACAGCAAATTCTGCAAGAAGCACAAGCAAAAGTTGATAATGTAACGAAACAATTCCGCCGAGGTCTTATTACGGAAGATGAGCGTTATGATCGTGTCATCTCTATTTGGAGCCAGGCGAAGGATACAATTCAAGGACGCTTGATGCAATCCTTGAATAAAACAAACCCAATTTTTATGATGAGTGATTCTGGTGCCCGCGGTAACGCATCTAACTTTACACAACTTGCTGGTATGCGTGGACTAATGGCAAACCCAGCCGGCCGGATTATTGAATTACCAATTAAATCAAGTTTCCGTGAAGGCTTGACCGTATTAGAGTACTTTATCTCTACTCACGGTGCACGTAAAGGTCTTGCTGATACAGCTCTTAAAACAGCTGACTCAGGGTACCTAACCCGCCGACTCGTCGACGTTGCACAGGATGTTATTGTACGTGAAGATGATTGCGGAACGGACCGCGGGTTTACGATCCGTGCATTAAAAGACGGAACAGAAATCATTGAGTCATTAGAAGAACGGTTAATTGGCCGTTATGCTCGAAACACAATTAAACATCCAGAAACACATGAAGTTCTTGTTGAAGAAAATGAGCTGATTACCGAAGATATTGCCGGCGCTATTGTCGCTGCAGGTATTGAAGAAGTGAAAATCCGTTCAGCATTCACATGTAATACCCGTCATGGTGTATGTAAAAAGTGCTACGGCCGCAACCTGGCAACTGGCCAAGAGGTAGAAGTGGGCGAAGCAGTTGGGATTATCGCTGCACAATCAATCGGAGAACCGGGCACACAGCTTACGATGCGGACGTTCCACACAGGCGGTGTAGCTGGAGACGATATCACTCAAGGTTTGCCGCGTATCCAAGAAATTTTTGAGGCGCGTAACCCTAAAGGGCAAGCCGTTATTTCGGAAATCGACGGTGTCGTGGTTGGCATTAACGAAGGCCGTGACCGTCAGCATGAAATTGTGATCCAGGGTGAAGTTGAGTCTCGTACTTATAGTGCTCCATATACTGCACGTTTAAAAGTGGGTGTAGGTGATCGTGTTGAACGGGGGCAAGAGCTTACAGAAGGTTCAATAGACCCGAAGGAATTAATCAAGGTAAAAGACGTTACGTCTGTTCAAGAATACTTGCTGCGTGAAGTTCAAAAGGTATACCGAATGCAGGGGGTAGAGATTGGCGACAAACACGTCGAAGTGATGGTTCGGCAGATGCTGCGTAAGATTCGTGTCGTTGATGCAGGAGAAACAGATGTACTTCCTGGTACATTGTTGGATATTCATCAGTTTACAGATGCGAATGAAAAAGCTCTGTTATCAGGGAAAATGCCAGCAACCGGACGTCCGGTCTTACTTGGAATTACCAAAGCATCGTTGGAAACAGATTCGTTCTTGTCTGCAGCATCCTTCCAAGAAACAACAAGAGTTCTTACCGATGCTGCAATTAAAGGTAAGCGTGATGAATTACTCGGCTTAAAAGAAAATGTAATCATCGGTAAGCTGGTACCAGCCGGAACAGGAATGCAGCGTTATCGTAAAGCAGAACCTGTACTCCGTGATACAACTTCCGAAGAAACAGTAACGGTAGAGTAATTTAATAAGATGCGGTATCTGCGCTTATGCAGATACCGCTTTTAAAAAAAGAACAAAAGTTTTGTTGACTTTGAATTATGAAGATGGTAATATATCAAAGGTGCTCCTATACAACTGATACTTTGGAGGATATCATCATGTCTTATGAAAAAGTATTACAAGCACAAAAGATTGTCATAGGAACAAAACAAACAGTAAAAGCACTAAACCAGGGAATTGTGGAAGAGTTGATCATCGCTGATGATGCCGATGCCAAACTTACGGCAAGTGCAGTTGAAAAAGCGAACGAACTTGAAATTCCTGTCCATCATGTGGATTCTATGAAGAAATTGGGTAAAGCATGTGGAATTGCTGTAGGTGCTGCAACTGTTGCCATTATCCGTTAAAAACTGTTTTTGTAGAACGAACAGTCTGCAAAAACTTTGTTTTTGCCCAAAAATGAACCACCTGGATGTGTGGGCTTAACAAAAACGAAGGGAGGAAATAAAAAATGCCTACAATTAATCAATTAGTGCGTAAGCCTCGTCAAATGAAAGAGGACAAATCAAAATCCCCTGCGCTAAATAAAGGTTACAACAGCTTTAAGAAGGCACAAACAAATGTATCTTCACCACAAAAACGCGGAGTATGTACTCGTGTTGGTACAATGACTCCTAAGAAACCAAACTCAGCGTTACGTAAATATGCACGTGTACGTTTGACAAATGGTATTGAGGTGACAGCATACATTCCTGGTATTGGCCACAACCTTCAAGAACACAGCGTTGTTCTAATTCGTGGCGGTCGTGTAAAAGACTTACCAGGGGTACGTTACCACATTGTTCGCGGTGCACTTGATACTGCCGGTGTAAACAACCGTATGCAAGGCCGCTCTAAATATGGTACCAAAAAACCAAAAGCAGCGAAAAAATAATTAATACTAAATAGAAGCTTCTTTGAAAGGAGGAAAAAGCATGCCACGTAAAGGTCCTGTAGCGAAAAGAGATGTATTACCAGATCCGCTATACAATTCAAAATTAGTTACCCGTCTAATCAACAAGATGATGATTGATGGTAAAAGAGGTAAATCTCAGGCAATTCTTTACTCAGCATTTGATATTATCCGTGAACGCACTGGTAAAGAGCCAATGGAAGTATTCGAAGCAGCATTGAAAAACATCATGCCAGTACTAGAAGTAAGAGCACGCCGTGTCGGAGGTGCTAACTACCAAGTTCCTGTTGAGGTGCGCCCTGACCGCCGTACAACTCTTGGTCTTCGCTGGTTAGTAAACTATGCGCGTCTTCGCGGTGAAAAAACAATGGAAGAGCGCTTGGCGAATGAAATCATGGATGCAGCAAACAACACTGGTGCATCTGTTAAGAAGCGTGAAGATACGCACAAAATGGCAGAGGCAAACAAAGCGTTTGCACACTATCGTTGGTAATTTAACCTTCAAAATAAAAACTTTCATACTAGGAAGGAGAAAGACCCAATGGCAAGAGAGTTCTCCTTAGAAAACACTCGCAATATTGGTATCATGGCTCACATTGATGCCGGTAAAACAACGACCACTGAGCGTATCCTTTATTACACTGGTAAAATCCATAAAATCGGTGAAACTCACGAGGGTGCGTCTCAGATGGACTGGATGGAGCAGGAACAAGAACGCGGGATCACAATCACCTCTGCTGCAACAACTGCACAATGGAAAGGTCACCGTGTTAACATCATCGACACTCCAGGACACGTAGACTTCACGGTTGAAGTTGAACGCTCTCTTCGTGTATTGGATGGGGCCGTTGCTGTACTCGATGCTCAATCCGGTGTTGAGCCGCAAACAGAAACAGTTTGGCGCCAAGCTACAACTTACGGCGTACCAAGGGTTGTTTTTGTTAATAAGATGGACAAGATTGGTGCGGACTTCTTATATTCTGTTAAAACATTACATGAACGTCTGCAAGCAAATGCTCATCCAATTCAGCTACCAATAGGTGCTGAAGATCAATTCCAAGCTATCATTGATTTAGTAGAAATGAAAGCTTATTTCTATACAAATGATCTTGGAACAGATATCGAAGTGAAAGAAATTCCTGAAGAGTATCAGGCTCAAGCTGAAGAATACCGTGAAAAGTTAATTGAAGCAGTCGCTGAACTTGATGAAGAATTGATGGAAAAATACCTTGGCGGCGAAGAAATTACAAATGAAGAGTTGAAAGCTGCCATCCGTAAAGGGACCGTTAATGTCGAATTCTATCCAGTACTTTGCGGTTCTGCCTTCAAAAACAAAGGTGTTCAATTGATGCTCGATGCTGTAATCGATTATCTTCCATCACCACTAGATGTACCTTCCATTAAAGGTCATGTACCAGGTGATGAAGAGGAAATCGTAGAACGTCATTCCAGTGACGATCAGCCGTTTGCAGCACTTGCATTTAAGGTAATGACAGACCCTTATGTTGGTAAATTGACATTCTTCCGCGTTTACTCTGGTACTTTAGAGTCAGGTTCATATGTTCAAAACTCCACTAAAGGTAAACGTGAACGTATTGGTCGTATCTTACAGATGCACGCAAACCACCGTCAAGAAATCTCAAAGGTTTATGCCGGTGATATTGCAGCAGCAGTAGGTTTAAAAGATACAACTACCGGCGATACTCTATGTGATGACAAAAACCTCGTGATCTTAGAGTCTATGCAGTTCCCTGAACCGGTTATTCAGTTATCTGTTGAACCAAAATCAAAAGCAGACCAAGACAAAATGTCAACTGCATTACAAAAACTACAGGAAGAAGATCCGACATTCCGTGCTCACACAGATCCGGAAACAGGTCAAACGATCATCGCTGGTATGGGTGAACTTCACCTTGATATCATCGTTGACCGTATGCGCCGCGAATTCAAGGTTGAAGCAAACGTTGGTGCACCGCAGGTTGCCTATCGCGAAACGTTCCGTACATCTGCTCAAGTTCAAGGTAAGTTTGCTCGTCAATCCGGTGGACGCGGACAATACGGTGATGTTTGGATTGAATTCTCGCCTAACGAAGAAGGTAAAGGCTTCGAATTTGAAAATGCAATTGTCGGTGGTGTTGTTCCACGTGAATACATCCCAGCAGTTGAAGCCGGTTTAAAAGATGCTATGGAACGTGGGGTTCTTGCCGGATATCCAATGGTTGATATTAAGGCGAAACTATTTGATGGTTCATACCACGATGTCGACTCCTCTGAAATGGCGTTTAAGATTGCCGCATCTCTAGCACTAAAGGCAGCAGCAGCAAAATGTCAACCTGTTCTTCTTGAACCGGTTATGCGGGTGGAAGTAGTTATTCCTGAAGAATATCTTGGCGATATTATGGGACAAATTACAGCACGCCGCGGACGTGTTGAAGGTATGGAAGCTCGCGGTAATGCCCAGGTTGTTCGCGCTATGGTGCCGCTATCAGAAATGTTTGGCTATGCTACAGCACTTCGTTCAAGCACCCAAGGTCGCGGTGTATTCACTATGCACTTCGATCACTATGAAGAAGTACCAAAATCCATTTCTGATGAAATTATCAAAAAAAATAAAGGTGAATAATTGATTTTCACCATTCTTTAAAGTATAACTACTTATGTAAGAATGGAAACTGTTAAAGGCGCCTTGACGTCTAACAGTTTCCGCTTAAATATATACTTAACCTTTTAATCCAAAGGAGGATATTTTAAAATGGCAAAAGCTAAATTCGATCGTTCTAAGCCACACGTTAACGTTGGTACAATTGGTCACGTTGACCATGGTAAAACTACTTTAACTGCTGCAATCACTTCTGTACTTGCAAAACAAGGTAAAGCAGAAGCAAAAGCATATGACCAAATCGATGGTGCTCCAGAAGAAAGAGAACGTGGTATTACAATTTCTACTGCACACGTTGAGTATGAGACAGATGCACGCCACTATGCACACGTTGACTGCCCAGGACACGCTGACTATGTTAAAAACATGATCACTGGTGCTGCACAAATGGACGGTGCGATCCTTGTAGTATCTGCTGCTGACGGCCCAATGCCACAAACTCGTGAGCACATTCTTCTTTCTCGTCAAGTAGGTGTACCTTACATCGTTGTATTCTTAAACAAATGCGACATGGTTGATGACGAAGAATTATTAGAATTAGTTGAAATGGAAGTTCGTGACCTATTATCAGAATATGACTTCCCTGGTGACGATATTCCGATCATCAAAGGTTCTGCTCTTAAAGCTCTTGAAGGTGACGCAGCTTGGGAAGAAAAAATCGTTGAACTTATGAACGCTGTTGATGAGTATATTCCAACTCCAACTCGTGACACTGATAAGCCATTTATGATGCCAGTTGAAGACGTATTCTCAATCACTGGCCGTGGTACAGTTGCTACTGGCCGTGTTGAGCGCGGTGTAGTTAAAGTTGGTGACGTTGTTGAAATCGTTGGTTTCACAGAAGAGCCTAAATCAACAACTGTAACTGGTGTTGAAATGTTCCGTAAGCTTCTTGACTTCGCAGAAGCAGGTGACAACATCGGTGCCCTTCTTCGTGGTGTAGCTCGTGAAGAAGTAGAGCGTGGACAAGTATTGGCTAAACCGAAGTCAATCACTCCACACACTAAGTTTAAAGCACAAGTATACGTTCTTTCTAAAGAAGAGGGTGGACGTCATACTCCATTCTTCTCTAACTATCGTCCACAATTCTATTTCCGTACATCTGATATCACTGGTATCATTACTCTTCCTGAAGGTACTGAAATGGTAATGCCTGGCGATAACACAGAAATGACAGTTGAACTTATTGCTCCAGTAGCGATCGAAGAAGGAACTAAGTTTTCAATTCGCGAAGGTGGCCGTACAGTAGGTTCAGGTTCTATCACTACTGTTATTCAATAATCAATCTATAAAAAAACAGATGGGTGACGATCCATCTGTTTTTTTATGAAGATATTAATTTCTTCTATATATAAACCTAGAGAATTCAATTACTGCTGTTGGAGATTCTTGGTGGTTTCCAATTGCTATTGAAAAATGGATTTTAGGCCGCTATAATAATAAAAGTGTGATAAACATAACGGCATGAGTAAGAAAAATGTTGCGTTTGCGTTATGTTTTGTGTATAATAGACGATGTTGGTCTTTGACTGCGATGATGTGGGAGGTTGCTGACACACCCGGCCGCTTTGCCATGGCGCGTGTGTTAGGAGATTTCCACAGAGTATGTCTATTTTGAAAATAGGCGAATAAAGGAGGGAAAATAATGGCAAAACAAAAAATTCGTATCCGCTTAAAAGCATATGATCACAGAATCCTTGATCAATCTGCAGAAAAGATTGTTGAAACAGCAAAACGGTCTGGTGCAGCAGTATCCGGTCCGATTCCGCTTCCAACTGAAAAATCAGTTTATACAATCCTTCGCGCGGTTCACAAGTATAAAGATTCTCGTGAGCAATTTGAAATGCGTACACACAAGCGTTTAATCGACATCGTGAATCCAACTCCACAAACAGTTGATGCACTGATGAGATTAGATTTACCATCTGGTGTAGATATTGAAATTAAACTTTAATCTAAAATAAAAGCAAAGAAAATTAGGAGGTGTGACTGAAATGACCAAAGGAATCTTAGGAAGAAAGATTGGTATGACTCAAGTATTTGCAGAAAACGGCAACTTAATTCCCGTGACTGTTGTTGAGGTAACTCCAAACGTTGTTCTTCAAAAGAAAACAGTTGAAAACGACGGCTATGAAGCTGTCCAGCTAGGTTTTGTAGATAAACGCGAAAAGTTAGCTAACAAACCTGAAAAGGGTCATGTAAATAAAGCAAATACTGCTCCTAAGCGCTTCATTCGCGAATTCCGCGGAGATGACTTAGCAGGCTTTGAAGTTGGTCAAGAAGTCAAAGTTGATATTTTCGCCGCAGGCGATCTAGTAGATGTAACAGGAATCTCAAAAGGAAAAGGATTCCAAGGTGCAATTAAACGCCACGGACAATCCAGAGGCCCTATGGCTCACGGTTCTCGTTATCATCGTCGACCAGGTTCAATGGGTGCCATTGCACCAAACCGTGTATTTAAATCAAAAGAACTGCCTGGCCGTATGGGTGGAGAACAAGTAACGGTACAAAATCTTGAAATTGTGAAAGTAGATGTAGAACGCAACCTGCTTTTAATTAAAGGTAATGTTCCAGGTGCGAAAAAATCTTTATTAAAAATTAAAGGTGCAATAAAAGCATAATTACTTCGTAAGAAAGGAGGAACATAGGAATGCCGAAAGTATCATTATATAACCAAAACGGAACAAAAGTTGGCGATATCGAACTTAACGACTCCGTATTTGGTATTGAACCAAACCAAAATGTTTTATTTGATGCGATCATTATGCAAAGAGCTTCCTTACGTCAAGGGACTCATAAAGTGAAAAATCGTTCTGAAGTGAGTGGCGGTGGAAAAAAACCATGGCGCCAAAAAGGAACAGGCCGTGCTCGCCAAGGTTCCATCCGTTCACCACAATGGCGTGGAGGCGGTACAGTGTTCGGTCCACAACCACGCAGCTACAGCTATAAATTGCCGAAAAAAGTTCGTCGTTTAGCAATTAAATCAGCATTGTCTTCAAAAGTAATGGAAGAAAATATGTTAGTTCTTGAAAATCTAACATTTGAAGCTCCAAAAACAAAAGAATTCAAAGCTGTATTAAACGGTCTATCTGTAGAGAAAAAAGCACTTATTGTAACTGCTGGCCTGGATGAAAATGTAGCACTTTCAGCCCGCAACATTCCTGGTGTCACAGTTGTAACTGCTGATGGAATCAACGTATTAGACGTTGTGAATCATGATAAATTGATCATGACTAAAGCAGCAGTTGAAAAAGTAGAGGAGGTGCTTGCATAATGGATGCTCGCGATATCATTAAGCGCCCCGTTATCACTGAACGTTCTACTGACTTAATGGCTGAAAAGAAATATACCTTTGATGTTGATGTGAAAGCTAATAAAACTCAAGTTAAAGATGCGATTGAAGAAATCTTTGGCGTGAAAGTTGAAAAAGTAAACATCATGAACTACAAAGGTAAATTCAAACGTATGGGTAAATTTGGCGGTTATACAAATAAACGCCGTAAAGCAATTGTGAAACTTACGGAAGACAGCAAAGAAATTGAAATCTTTGAATCATAAGAACCTAACACGAAGAGGAGGGAAATGAAATGGCGATTAAAAAGTATAAACCTACCTCCAATGGCCGTCGTGGTATGACAGTATCTGATTTCGCAGAAATCACAACTAGCACACCAGAAAAGTCACTTTTAGCTCCATTAAAGAAAAAGGGCGGCCGTAACAATCAAGGTAAGTTAACTGTTCGTCATCAAGGTGGCGGTCATAAGCGTCAATATCGTTTAATTGACTTTAAACGTAACAAAGATGGCATTCCAGGACGCGTTGCCACAATCGAATATGATCCAAACCGTTCTGCAAACATTGCGTTAATCAATTATGTAGATGGTGAAAAACGCTATATTCTAGCGCCTAAAAATCTTGAAGTTGGCATGGAAATTATGTCAGGTCCAGAAGCTGACATTAAGATCGGTAACGCATTACCACTTGCCAACATTCCAGTTGGTACAGTTGTACACAACATCGAATTAAAACCTGGTAAAGGCGGCCAATTGGTTCGTTCTGCCGGTACTTCTGCACAAGTTCTTGGTAAAGAAGGTAAATACGTTCTTGTCCGTTTAACTTCTGGTGAAGTTCGTATGATTCTTTCTGAATGCCGTGCATCAATCGGTCAAGTTGGAAATGAACAGCATGAACTGATCAACATTGGTAAAGCTGGACGTTCCCGCTGGTTAGGCAAGCGCCCAACTGTTCGTGGATCTGTTATGAACCCGAACGATCACCCACATGGTGGTGGTGAAGGACGTGCACCGATCGGACGTAAATCACCAATGAGTCCTTGGGGCAAACCAACACTTGGCTACAAAACTCGTAAGAAGAAAAACAAATCAGATAAATTCATCGTACGTCGTCGTAAAAAATAACGGGATTGAACTACGGTTCAAAGATAGAACCGTAGAACAATCACGAAGGGAGGTTCCTGTATGGGTCGCAGCTTGAAAAAAGGACCGTTTGTCGATGATCACTTAATGAAAAAGGTCGAAAAGTTAAATGAAACGGATAACAAACAAGTAATTAAAACTTGGTCTCGTCGTTCTACGATCTTTCCACAATTTATTGGTCATACGATCGCCGTTTATGATGGTCGTAAACATGTGCCAGTCTATATTACGGAAGACATGGTAGGCCACAAACTTGGAGAATTTGCTCCAACACGTACTTATAAAGGCCATGCTAGTGATGATAAGAAAACAAGACGTTAAGAGAGGAGGGCATCCTAATGCAAGCTAAAGCTGTTGCAAGAACAGTTCGTATTGCTCCTCGTAAAGCGCGATTAGTCGTTGATTTAATTCGAGGAAAGCAAGTTGGTGAAGCGGTTGCGATTTTAATGCACACGCCAAAGGCTGCTTCTCCAATCGTTGAAAAAGTATTAAAATCTGCTATGGCAAACGCTGAGCATAATTATGAAATGGACGTTAATAACCTGGTCGTTGCGCAAGCCTTCGTTGATGAAGGTCCAACTTTGAAACGTTTCCGCCCACGTGCTATGGGTCGCGCAAGCCAAATTAATAAACGTACCAGCCACATTACAATTGTTTTATCAGAGAAGAAGGAGGGATAAACTGTGGGTCAAAAAGTAAATCCAGTCGGTTTGCGTATCGGAATCATCCGTGATTGGGAATCCAAATGGTACGCAGGCAAAGACTATGCTGATCTTTTACACGAAGACATTAAAGTTCGTGAATACATTACAAAGCGTCTTAAAGATGCCTCTGTATCTAAAGTAGAAATCGAACGTGCTGCAAACCGTGTGAATGTTACCATCCATACAGCGAAGCCAGGTATGGTTATTGGTAAAGGCGGTACAGAAGTTGAAGCACTTCGTAAAGCTTTAAACCAACTTACTGGCAAGCGAGTTCACATTAACATTCTTGAAATTAAAAAAGCTGATATCGATGCAAAATTAGTTGCGGAAAATATCGCCCGTCAGTTAGAAAACCGTGTATCATTCCGCCGTGCACAAAAACAAGCCATTCAACGTGCAATGCGTGCAGGCGCTAAAGGTATCAAAACAATGGTATCAGGCCGTCTAGGCGGTGCAGATATCGCTCGTTCGGAACACTACAGCGAAGGGACAGTTCCACTTCATACACTTCGCGCTGATATCGATTACGCAACAGCTGAAGCTGACACTACTTATGGTAAACTTGGTGTAAAAGTATGGATCTATCGTGGAGAGGTCCTTCCTGCTAAGAAGAAAACTGAGGAAGGAGGCAAATAATATGTTATTGCCAAAACGCGTAAAATTCCGTCGCCAGCACCGCGGTAAAATGCGTGGTAACGCGAAAGGCGGCACTGAAGTAACATTTGGTGAATTTGGTCTACAAGCATTAGAAGCTTCATGGATCACCAACCGTCAAATCGAAGCTGCCCGTATTGCAATGACTCGTTACATGAAACGTGGCGGTAAAGTTTGGATTAAAATTTTCCCTCATAAGCCATACACAGCAAAGCCTCTTGAAGTGCGGATGGGTTCCGGTAAAGGTGCACCTGAAGGTTGGGTAGCTGTAGTAAAGCCTGGGAAAATTATGTTTGAAGTTGCCGGTGTATCAGAAGAAATCGCTCGTGAAGCTCTTCGTCTGGCATCACACAAACTGCCTGTAAAGTGCAAGTTTGTAAAACGTGAAGAAATTGGTGGTGAATCAAATGAAGGCTAATGAAATTCGTGAACTTACCACTGCTGAAATTGAACAAAAAGTAAAGTCTTTAAAAGAAGAATTATTCAACCTGCGCTTTCAATTGGCGACTGGACAGCTTGAAAACACTGCTCGTATTCGTGAAGTACGCAAGTCAATCGCTCGCATGAAAACTGTGATTCGTGAGAGGGAAATCAGCGTTAACAAGTAAAGATTCGAGAGGAGGTTCGCGATTATGAGTGAACGAAACCAACGCAAGGTTTACACTGGACGCGTTGTTTCTGACAAAATGGATAAAACCATTACCGTTCTTGTCGAAACATACAAAAAGCATCCCCTTTATGGTAAACGCGTTAAGTACTCTAAAAAATTTAAAGCTCATGATGAGCAAAACCAAGCAAAAGTTGGCGATATCGTACGTATTATGGAAACTCGCCCACTTTCCGCTACGAAACGTTTCCGTTTAGTAGAAGTAGTAGAAAAAGCCGTAATTATTTAATTGTTCGGATACACCTTGAATCCGAAGGGAGGTACGTGATGTGATTCAACAAGAAACACGTTTAAAAGTTGCTGACAACTCTGGTGCTCGTGAAGTACTTACGATTAAAGTTCTTGGAGGTTCCGGCCGTAAGACTGCTAATATTGGCGATATCATCGTTTGTACAGTAAAACAAGCAACACCAGGCGGCGTTGTTAAAAAAGGCGATGTTGTAAAAGCAGTTGTCGTTCGTACGAAAAGCGGTGTTCGCCGTCCTGATGGTTCATACATTCGTTTTGATGAAAATGCATGTGTCATTATTAAGGAAGATAAGAGCCCGCGTGGAACTCGTATCTTTGGACCAGTTGCCCGCGAACTTCGTGATAACAACTTCATGAAAATTGTTTCTCTGGCTCCAGAAGTACTGTAAATATAAATTAATTACCTTTTAAGGAGGTGCTTTTAGGATGCATGTTAAAAAAGGTGATAAAGTAAGAGTCATCTCTGGTAAGGATAAAGGCAAAACAGGTGTGATCCTGGCTGCTTATCCTAAAGAGAGCCGTGTTCTTGTAGAGGGTGTCAATATTGTGAAAAAACACTCAAAACCTTCACAAGCAAACCCACAAGGTGGCATTATCAGCTTTGAAGCTCCAATTCATGTATCAAATGTAATGCCAATCGACCCGAAAACTGGCAACCCAACTCGTGTAGGGTACAAAGTAGTTGATGGCAAAAAAGTACGCGTAGCAAAATCCGGTGAAATTTTAGATAAATAGTTTATAGAAGAAGGGAGGTACAATAAATGAACCGCCTAAAAGAGAAATATGTAAAAGAAATTACTCCTGCTCTTATGAGCAAGTTCAACTATAAATCTGTAATGCAAGTACCAAAAATCGAAAAAATCGTAGTAAACATGGGTGTCGGTGACGCAGTGCAAAATGCAAAAGCTTTAGACAATGCAGTAGAAGAGCTTGCATTAATTACTGGTCAAAGACCTGTTGTAACACGTGCGAAAAAATCAATTGCAGGATTCCGTCTTCGTGAAGGTATGCCAATCGGTGCAAAGGTTACACTTCGCGGTGAGCGTATGTACGAGTTTCTTGATAAATTAGTATCTGTATCATTACCTCGTGTACGTGACTTCCGTGGCGTTTCTAAAAAGGCTTTCGATGGCCGCGGTAACTATACTTTAGGTATTAAAGAACAATTAATCTTCCCTGAAATTGATTACGATAAAGTAAGCAAAGTTCGTGGTATGGATATTGTTATCGTAACGACTGCTAATACAGATGAAGAGTCTCGTGAACTTTTAACTCAATTTGGAATGCCATTCCAAAAGTAATCGCTAAATAAGGGAGGCGAAAACGTGGCTAAGAAGTCAATGATTGTGAAACAAAAACGCACGCCTAAATTTAAAGTACAAGAGTATACACGCTGCGAACGCTGCGGACGTCCACACTCTGTTTACCGCAAATTTAAGCTTTGCCGTATTTGTTTCCGTGAATTAGCATATAAAGGGCAAATTCCTGGTGTTAAAAAAGCCAGCTGGTAAATCAAAGAATTGTGGAAGGAGGTAAAAATCAATGGTCATGACAGATCCAATTGCAGATATGCTTACTCGTATTCGTAATGCGAACATGGTACGTCACGAAAAATTAGAAGTACCTGCTTCTAATATTAAGAAACAAATCGCTGAAATCTTAAAGCGTGAAGGTTTTATCCGTGACGTTGAATATATCGATGATAATAAACAAGGTATTATCCGTATCTTCCTAAAATACGGTGCAAATAATGAACGTGTTATTACTGGACTTAAACGCATAAGCAAACCCGGCCTTCGCGTGTACGCCAAATCAAATGAAGTGCCAAAGGTACTAAACGGTCTTGGGATTGCACTCGTTTCAACATCTCAAGGTGTTATCACTGATAAAGAAGCACGTGCAAAACAAATCGGCGGCGAAGTATTAGCTTACGTTTGGTAATTTATTTCTTGAATGAATGGAGGTGCACTAAATGTCTCGTGTAGGTAAGAAACCTATTGAAATCCCAGCAGGTGTAACGGTTACTGCACATAACAACACTATTACGGTAAAAGGACCAAAAGGTGAACTAACCCGCTCTTTTAATCCAGATATCGAAATTAAAATTGAAGATAATATCATTTCAGTCTCTCGTCCTTCAGACGCGAAAGCTCATCGCGCATTACATGGTACTACTCGTGCGATCCTCGCAAATATGGTTGAAGGTGTTTCGAAAGGCTTTGAAAAACGATTAGAACTAATAGGGGTCGGATACCGTGCGCAAAAGCAAGGTAACAAACTTGTATTGAACGTTGGTTACTCTCATCCAGTGGAAATCGTTCCGGAAGCTGGTCTTGAAATTGAAGTACCTGCTAATACAAAAATTACCGTAAAAGGTACTGATAAAGAACGTGTCGGCGCTTTAGCAGCTAATATTCGCGATGTTCGTCCTCCAGAGCCATATAAAGGCAAAGGAATTCGTTATGAAGGCGAATATGTACGCCGTAAGGAAGGTAAAACAGGTAAGTAATGCCGCATAGGGTAAACGAAAGGAGTGACGTAAATGATTACGAAGCAAGATAAAAACGCTGTTCGCAAGAAAAGACATGCTCGTGTTCGTGCGAAACTAAGCGGTACTTCTGCTCGTCCGCGTCTGAATGTGTTTCGTTCAAATAAGCATATTTATGCACAATTAATCGATGATACTAAAGGAGTTACTTTAGTTAGTGCTTCTACTTTAGATAAAGAGCTTAGCCTTGAATCAACAGGTAATATTGAAGCAGCACAAAAGGTCGGGGAATTAGTTGCTAAACGTGCGGTAGAAAAAGGAATCTCTTCTGTTGTCTTTGACCGTGGAGGATACCTATACCATGGACGTATTCAAGCGTTAGCAGATGCAGCTCGTGAAAACGGATTACAATTTTAATAGTCAAAGGAGGGACATAAAAAGATGCGTCGTATTGATCCAAACAAACTTGAACTTGAAGAACGCGTAGTAACGGTTAACCGTGTTGCGAAAGTTGTTAAAGGCGGACGTCGTTTTCGTTTCTCTGCACTTGTTGTAGTCGGAGATAAGAACGGTCATGTCGGTTTCGGTACTGGAAAAGCACAAGAGGTACCAGATGCAATTCGTAAGGCAATTGAAGATGCTAAGAAAAACTTAATTGAGGTTCCTATGGTTGGAACAACGATTCCTCACCAAGTTACCGGACATTTTGGTGCTGGTGAAATTCTTCTAAAACCTGCTTCAGAAGGTACTGGAGTAATCGCTGGTGGTCCAGTTCGTGCGGTACTTGAACTAGCAGGTGTGCAAGATATTCTTTCGAAGTCATTAGGAACTAACACACCAATTAACATGGTTCGTGCAACTATTGCTGGCTTAAAACAATTAAAACGTGCTGAGGACGTAGCAAAATTACGTGGTAAATCAGTAGAAGAACTGTTAGGATAAGGAGGGAAATCAAATGGCGAATAAACTTGTAATTACCCTCACCAAGAGCGTAATTGGCCGCCCTGAGGACCAACGCGAAACAGTTAAAGCACTAGGTTTACGTAAACTTAACCAAACAGTTGAGCATCAAGATAACGCTGCTATTCGCGGTATGATTAATAAAGTTACTCATCTTGTAACAGTTAAAGAGCAATAATTCAATGTACTATTCATAAGGAGGTGCCAAAATGAAACTTCATGAATTAAAACCTGCAGAAGGTTCTCGTAAAGAACGCAAACGTTTGGGACGGGGTATTGGATCTGGCCAAGGTAAAACTGCCGGTAAAGGTCATAAAGGTCAAAACGCCCGATCTGGCGGTGGTGTACGCCCAGGTTTTGAAGGTGGTCAAACCCCTTTATTCCGCCGTCTGCCAAAACGCGGTTTTACAAATATCAACCGTAAAGAATTTGCGATCGTGAACCTTGAAGTTCTAAATCGCTTTGAAGACGGTACAGAAGTTACTCCAGAACTTCTGATTGAAACAGGCGTTGTTAAGAATGAAAAAGCAGGAATCAAAATTCTTGCTAAAGGGAACGTAGAGAAAAAGTTGACTGTAAAAGCTCACAAATTCTCCTCTGCTGCTAAGGAAGCGATCGAAGCTGCTGGTGGAACTGCTGAGGTGATCTAATGTTCCAAACATTCTCCAATTTTATGCGCGTGGGTGAAATACGACGTAAGATCATATTCACCCTTTTAATGTTAATTGTATTCCGCATAGGGACATTTATCCCCGTGCCGAATATCAATGCAGATATTCTTGCCAGTCAAGATAAAGTAAGCGTATTTGGAATTTTAAATACCTTTGGCGGTGGAGCATTACGTAAATTCTCCATTTTTGCTATGGGAATTATGCCGTACATTACTGCGTCGATCATTATTCAGCTTTTGCAAATGGATGTTGTGCCAAAGTTGACAGAATGGTCGAAGCAGGGTGAAGCCGGCCGCCGTAAAACGGCGCAACTGACTCGTTATATGACAGTCATCCTTGGGTTTATTGAAGCATTGGGCATGTCGTATGGCTTTAATAACCTTGCCGGTGGACAATTGATCCTAAATCCTGGAATTGGTACCTATCTATTAATTGCTGTTGTGTTAACAGCTGGTACCTCTTTCTTAATGTGGCTAGGGGAGCAAATTACGGAAAAAGGTGTGGGAAATGGAATATCCATTATCATCTTTGCCGGAATTGTCGCCAATATCCCTACAATAGTCAATCAATATTTTGCACAGCAATTTACGAATGTAGGAAATGCCTTATTTATTCGGATTGTAACGGTCATCATTATTGCACTTGTTATTGTTGCTATATTTGTTGGTGTTATTTTTATCCAACAAGCAACCCGGAAAATTCCGATTCAATATGCAAAACGGATGGCAGTAGGCCGTAATCCAGTCGGCGGTCAATCTACTCATATGCCGTTAAAGGTAAATGCAGCAGGTGTTATTCCAGTCATCTTTGCTATTTCATTTATTGTAACGCCAAGGACCATTGCCTCGTTTTTCCCGCAAAGCACTGTTACCGTTTGGATTAACAATATCTTTGATTATACAAAGCCTGTTGGAATGATTATATATGCCGCATTGATTATTGCCTTTACGTATTTTTATGCTTTTATCCAAGTGAACCCTGAACAAGCGGCGGAAAACTTGCAAAAGCAAAGCGGCTATATCCCAGGGATCCGCCCGGGAAAAAGCACGCAGGAATATTTAACACGTGTATTATACCGTTTAACATTTGTCGGTTCGATTTTCCTTGCGGTAATTGCCATTCTTCCAGTGTTTTTCATAAACATTGCCAACTTGCCGCAAACCGCTCAAATCGGAGGCACAAGCTTGCTGATTGTTGTCGGCGTTGCACTTGATACGTATAAGCAGCTTGAGGCGCAATTAGTTAAACGTCATTATAAAGGATTTATTAAATAGAAGGTTTTTGAACGGGCCCCTTTAAACAGGGCTCCTAAAAAACCAATCATAGCACGAGGGGGAATACGTGTGAATTTAGTACTTATGGGGCTGCCAGGTGCCGGCAAAGGCACTCAGGCTGAAAAAATCGTTGAACAATACGGTATCCCTCATATCTCAACTGGAGATATGTTCCGTGCAGCAATGAAGGAAGGTACAGAATTGGGTCTGAAAGCTAAATCCTTCATGGATAAAGGAGAGCTTGTTCCTGATGAAGTAACGATTGGGATTGTCCGTGAACGATTAGCAAAAGACGACTGCCAAAATGGTTTTTTACTTGATGGCTTTCCACGAACCGTACTTCAAGCAGAAGCGTTAGAAGCGTTACTATCCGAATTAAATAAGAAAATTGATTTCGTGATAAATATTAGCGTCGACAAAAGTATATTAATGGAGCGTTTGACAGGTCGCCGAATTTGCAAAGAGTGCGGTGCAACCTATCACCTTGTGTTCAATCCGCCGGCAAAAGAAGGCATTTGTGACCGTTGCGGCGGCGAGCTATATCAGCGTGCGGATGATCATGCTGAGACAGTCAAAAACCGCCTGGACGTTAATATTAAACAGCAAGAACCATTATTAACTTTCTATGAAACTAAAGGCTATTTACGTACAATTAATGGCCAACAGGATATTAACAAAGTATTTGCTGATATTCAGGACTTACTTAGGGGCTTAGCCTAATGCTCTGCAAAGCGTCCCTAAACTTGAGCATACGACTCTCGAATATCTCCCATTAGATTCAAAAGTATGTGAAGAAACATGCTTTTCGAATGTTCTCAAGTATGCAGAACCGAGAGTTGGGCAAGACTTACATGGGGATGCGGAAAAATTCCTCAGTATGTAGAAATTACTTGCGGACAAAAGTTTAGCAATATGGTAAAATTGAACGGTTGCTAAATGTTGCACGAAGGCATGTCTTAAAAGTTTTCAAGCGCTATTTTTGAAAAAGAAGGGAGACGAGACCTGTGGCCAAGGATGATGTGATTGAAATTGAAGGTAAAGTGATTGAAACTTTGCCAAATGCAATGTTTAAGGTAGAGTTGGAAAATGGTCATACTGTGTTGGCTCATGTTTCCGGGAAAATTAGAATGCATTTTATCCGCATTCTTCCGGGCGATAAGGTAACTGTTGAGCTTTCCCCATATGACTTAACACGCGGAAGAATCACATACCGCTTTAAATAATCTGCTTGCACTCCGGACTATTAAGGAGGTTAGGATAATGAAAGTTAGACCATCTGTAAAACCGATCTGCGAAAAATGCAAAGTCATCCGCAGACGCGGAAAAGTAATGGTGATCTGTGAAAACCCTAAACATAAACAAAAACAAGGTTAATATTGAAGGAGGTGCTCGTTAAATGGCACGTATTGCTGGAGTTGACATTCCACGTGAAAAACGTGTAGTGATCTCTTTAACTTACATTTATGGTATTGGCAAAAAAACAGCTCAAAATATTTTGGCAGAAGCAGGCGTATCTGAGGATACTCGTGTACGCGACTTGACTGAGGCTGAATTAGATAAAATCCGTGACATCGTTGACAAGTTAAAAGTTGAAGGTGACCTTCGCCGTGAAGTTTCACTAAACATTAAACGTTTAATGGAAATTGGCTGCTACCGTGGTCTGCGTCATCGTCGCGGTTTACCGGTTCGTGGTCAAAACACGAAAAACAATGCACGTACCCGTAAAGGTCCTCGTAAGACTGTTGCGAATAAGAAGAAGTAATCGGCAAAGGAGGTAAAGTAAATGGCACGTAAAACGAATACTCGTAAACGTCGGGTTAAAAAGAATATCGAATCAGGTGTTGCACATATCCGTTCAACATTTAACAATACAATTGTAACCATTACTGATATCCATGGTAATGCAATTTCATGGTCAAGTGCAGGTGCGCTTGGATTTAAAGGATCTCGTAAATCCACTCCATTTGCAGCACAAATGGCTGCTGAAACTGCTGCAAAAGCTTCAATGGAACATGGTATGAAAACTTTAGAAGTAACGGTTAAAGGACCTGGTGCAGGTCGTGAGGCTGCAATCCGTGCGCTTCAAGCTGCAGGTCTTGAAGTTACTGCCATTAAAGACGTTACACCTGTTCCACATAACGGCTGCCGTCCGCCAAAACGTCGTCGTGTTTAATTTTTCTGTATAGAACTTGTATCGTATGTCTATAATGGGATATGATATGAAAATTTTTACTGTTTATACAGAAGATTAATTCCAGTTGTTGTGCACAAACGGGAAAGTATACATGGGAGAATTTCGGTTAACTCATTTAATCGAGGTTCGACGTTTTGAAGGAGGGTTATTTGATGATCGAAATAGAAAAACCAAAAATCGAAACGATTGAGATCAGCGATGATGCCAAGTACGGAAAATTCGTCGTAGAGCCACTTGAGCGTGGATATGGTACCACTTTGGGTAACTCCTTACGTCGTATCCTATTATCTTCACTCCCAGGTGCCGCTGTTACTTCGATTCAAATCGACGGGGTACTTCATGAGTTCTCAACAATTGAAGGCGTAGTGGAGGACGTTACATCCATCATTTTGAACATTAAAAAAATCGCTCTTAAAATCTACTCCGATGAAGAAAAAACATTGGAAATAGATGTACAGGGTGAAGGTCCGGTTACTGCAGGCAATATTACTCATGACAGTGATGTTGAGATTTTAAATCCTGATCTTCATATCGCAACATTAGGTTCTAATGGTCATCTTCGCATGCGGTTAACGGCGAAACGCGGCCGTGGTTACACACCGGCAGAACAGAATAAACGCGAGGATCAGCCTATTGGTGTGATTCCGATTGATTCCATCTATACACCTGTTGCCCGTGTTTCCTATCAAGTAGAAAATACGCGTGTCGGTCAATTATCAAACTATGATAAATTGACACTGGATGTTTGGACAGATGGAAGTACTGGACCTAAAGAAGCAATCGCGCTAGGTTCTAAAATTTTAACAGAGCATTTGAATATTTTCGTAGGGTTAACCGATGAAGCACAAAATGCTGAAATTATGATTGAAAAAGAAGAAGATCAAAAAGAAAAGGTTCTCGAAATGACAATAGAGGAACTTGATCTTTCTGTTCGTTCTTATAACTGCTTGAAACGCGCCGGCATCAACACTGTTCAGGAGCTAGCCAATAAGGCTGAAGAAGATATGATGAAGGTACGTAATTTGGGCCGCAAATCACTTGAAGAAGTGAAGGCGAAACTAGAAGAGCTTGGATTGGGCTTGCGTAAGGACGACTAAATTAACGCAAATACAATTCTTTTTATAAATTCAAAAAAGGAGGGAACCCTTCATGGCATACAGAAAGTTAGGACGTACAAGCGCACAGCGTAAAGCAATGCTGCGTGACTTAACAACAGATTTAATCATCAACGAACGCATTGAAACTACAGAAACGCGTGCAAAAGAACTTCGTTCCACTGTTGAAAAAATGATTACTCTTGGCAAACGCGGTGATTTACATGCCCGCCGTCAAGCTGCAGCATACATTCGTAATGAAGTAGCTAATGCTGAAAATGGCCAAGATGCTTTGCAAAAACTTTTCTCTGATATCGCTCCACGCTACCAAGAGCGTCAAGGCGGCTATACTCGCATTATGAAGCTTGGCCAACGTCGTGGTGACGGTGCACCAATGGTCATCATTGAATTAGTTTAATACGTTTGAACAGACAACAAGGGCGCGGACAGTTTACAATCAAACTTGTTCTTTGCCCTTTTTCTGTAAGGGATATTCATATTTTTAGAACCAAGCCAAACGAGCGTTATGATGAGCATAACTCCAATCAGTTGGAGAAACATTTGAAGTTGCACTTGTAAGTTTTATGTAACTTTTTCTTATGTTGTATTATGTCTCGTCTAGCTCACGCACCTCTCCCATTTCTATTGAACAAATATGTTTTATTGCAGTTGATTCGCGCTTGCTGCCTGGGATGAGGTGCAGGCTTTTTTTGTATATAAAGCATTATCTTATTTAATTAGCAAAGAAGAGTTTAGCTGAGGGGAGAACCGCAATGAAGAAGAACCCAATAGTGTCACTTGACCACGTATCTTTTCAATATGAAGGGCACGAGCAATACGCTTTAAATAATGTCACTTTCGATATATATGAAGGAGAATGGCTTGCGATTGTCGGCCACAATGGTTCAGGTAAGTCAACAATGGCCAAGCTGTTAAATGGGCTTCAATTCCCACAGCAAGGAGAAATTACCGTTTGCGGGATTCCATTAAATGAAACGTCTATTTGGGATATTCGTAGAAGAATTGGCATGGTATTTCAAAACCCTGATAATCAGTTCGTTGGAACAACGGTTGAGGATGATGTGGCTTTTGGTTTAGAAAATTACGGTGTTCCAAGAGAAGAAATGGTGCAAAGGGTACAAGATTCTCTACATAAGGTCAAAATGGATCAACTTCTGCATCAAGAGCCGCATCATTTGTCTGGAGGACAGAAGCAACGGGTTGCTATTGCAGGCGTGATGGCGTTAAGACCTTCTATTATTATTTTGGATGAAGCCACTTCCATGCTTGATCCCCGTGGTCGGGCAGAAGTATTGGATTCTATCAGAACCTTAAAATCGGAAAAATCACTTACGGTTATCTCCATAACACATGATTTAGAAGAGGCTGCCAAAGCGGACCGTATAATTGTAATGAATAAGGGAAAAGTCTTTCAGGAAGGAACTCCTGATGTGATTTTTGCGATGGATGAACAGCTGATTCAGTTAGGCCTGGATATTCCATTCTCAGTTAAAATGGCCAAGGCATTGGGAAAACAGGGAATTAAATTATCCAAGTATTATTTATCAGAAGAAGAGTTGGTGACAGAGCTATGGACATATCGCTCTCACATGTAGAATACCGCTATCAGGCCAAAACACCATTTGAACGGATTGCGATTCAAGACGTCTCCATCGATATTCCATCAGGTACTTATATGGCACTGATTGGTCATACCGGTTCAGGAAAATCGACAGTTTTACAGCATCTAAACGCGCTTTTACAGCCTACTAAAGGAATTGTTAAAATTGGCGACAGAGAAATTAAGTCCCGACAGAAAAATAAAAGTTTGAAGCCGGTTCGGCAAAAGGTTGGGATTGTGTTTCAGTTCCCTGAACATCAATTGTTTGAGGAGACTGTTGAAAAGGATATTATTTTTGGACCAATGAATTTTGGTGTATCTGAAGAAGAAGCTAGAAAGCGGGCTCGCTTGGCATTAAAACATGTTGGCCTAGGAGAAGAAATTTTAACGAAATCACCGTTTGATTTATCAGGAGGACAAATGCGGCGTGTGGCCATCGCCGGCGTACTGGCAATGGAACCTGAAGTCATTGTGTTAGATGAACCTACTGCTGGTTTAGATCCCCGGGGGCGTAAAGAGATTATGGACATGTTTTATTCGCTCCATAAAGAAAGAGGGCTATCTACCATATTGGTTACTCATAGCATGGAAGATGCAGCTAGGTATGCCGATCAAATTGTCATTATGCAGCAAGGTATGGTTATTAAAAAGGGTACTCCCGAGGAAATTTTTTCTGATCCGATTGATTTAATGAAAATGGGATTGGATGTACCAGAAGTGGTTCGTTTTCAATTAATGCTAGAGGAAAAAATAGGAACCCATCTGGGTCAAATATATCTATCTATTGAGGAATTATCGATGGCAGTAGCCTCTCTTGTTTCAGGAGGTGTCCGATCATGATGGAAAACATGCTTTTTGGCCGCTATGTACCTGCAGAATCTTTGCTTCATAGGATGGACCCTCGTTCTAAACTGCTGATCATTTTCTTTTTTGTTTGTATTATTTTCATTGCTAATAATGGAATTACTTACGCATTTATCGCGATTTATACGTTCATAATGCTTACAATGTCACGGATTCCGGCCCGTTTTCTTTATAAAGGATTGAAGCCGGTGATTTGGCTTGTCATTTTTACGTTTTTATTACAGTTGTTTTTTACCCAGCAGGGAACCCTTTTATACCGATTAGGACCGGTTAAAATTTATGAAGAGGGTCTTAAACAGGGCCTGTTTATTTCTTTGCGCTTTCTTTTTTTAATTTTGATGACATCACTGCTAACGTTAACGACAACACCAATTGAGATTACAGATGGTCTTGAGTCGCTGTTAAACCCATTAAAAAAGGTTCGTTTCCCGGTTCATGAAATGGCGCTGATGATGTCGATTGCTTTACGATTTATTCCTACGCTGATGGAAGAAACCGATAAAATCATGAAGGCGCAAATGGCAAGAGGTGTCGAATTTTCCAGCGGTCCGCTGAAAGAACGGATTAAAGCAGTGGTTCCTCTCCTAATTCCTTTGTTTGTCAGTGCTTTTAAACGGGCAGAAGAATTGGCTGTTGCAATGGAAGCTAGAGGCTACCGCGGCGGCGAGGGAAGAACCAAGTACCGTCAGCTAAGCTGGAAAACAGCCGATTCGCTTCAGTTGTTGGTGCTCATAGCGTTAACGGTTTTGTTGATGCTGTTTCGGTCATAAATCGCTGGTCGGTTAATTTTTTCTAAATGAGGGGAGATCATGCAAAGATATAAAGGTATCATCGCCTATGATGGTACAGGCTTTTCCGGCTACCAGATCCAGCCGAATAAGCGGACTGTTCAGTCAGAATTGGAAGCTGCCCTGTCTAAAATGCATAAAGGTATGGAAGTGAAAGTGTCCGCATCCGGCAGAACAGATGCTGGAGTTCATGCAAAGGGGCAAGTGATCCATTTTGATTCGCCATTGCAAATCCCTGAGGAGAGATGGGCTGTTGCTTTGAACTCCTTGCTGCCGGAGGATATTTCGATTCTTTCTATAGAAAAAGTTAATGCCATGTTCCATGCCCGGTATGATGCCGTGGGAAAGGAATACCGCTATCGTCTGTACTTATCAGGTAAGAAGGACCCATTTCAGCGACATTTTGCTTACCAGTATCCGTATCCTTTAAATATTGAGGCAATGAAACAAGCCAGCCGCTTTCTTATAGGTGAACCACATGATTTCACCAGCTTTTGCTCAGCAAAAACCGAAGTTGAGGACAAAATTCGCATGATTCATATGATCGAGTTTTTAACAGAAGAAGAGTTTCTCACTATTCGCTTTGTTGGCAATGGCTTCTTATATAATATGGTTAGGATTTTAGTCGGGACATTATTGGAGGTTGGCTCAGGGGAGCGGTCTCCTAAAGAGATTCCGATGATTCTAGAAAAAAAAGACCGTTCCGCGGCGGGAAGGACGGCCCCGGCACATGGATTATATCTTTGGGAAGTGTTTTATTAAGCTGAAGGCTGCCTGTTGGCCCTGAATGAAGGAAAAAGCGAGGTCTTCGAGTTCCAATCAGGTGTATTGGCCCTTGAATGAAGGAAAAAGTGAGGCCTTTGAGTTCCAATCAGATGCATCGCCTCCTGGAAGGAGCAAGGTTACCAATATTGCTGTTATGATTACTAGAGTCTGGGTTTTCATAAACAACCCAACCTGGCGTAACATTTTCTTGACAATTGGTATCCATGACATTATTATATTATATGTGTGTGTTTTAAAACCACGATAAGCCCCGGAAAGTCTTCATCGTGTTTGAAAATATATAACAGTAAATTTAAGGCACGCTCGGCATTGTTGTTCATTCCCGGAACAGAATCGAACAATTATTGCTTATGAAAGTGCGGAACTCATTTTGAATTTATTAGGAGGGAAACTCATGCGTACAACGTTTATGGCAAATGCCAACAATATCGAGCGTAAATGGTACGTAGTTGATGCTGAGGGCAAAACTCTTGGACGTCTTGCTTCTGAAGTAGCATCCATCTTACGCGGTAAGCATAAACCAACTTATACTCCACATGTGGACACTGGTGATCATGTCATCATCCTAAATGCATCTAAGATTGAATTAACTGGTAAAAAATTAACAGACAAAATCTACTATCGCCACAGCCAACACCCAGGCGGATTGAAAAAGAGAACGGCTCTTGAAATGCGTACGAACTACGCTGAGAGAATGCTTGAACTTGCTATAAAAGGCATGCTTCCAAAGAATTCTCTAGGTCGTCAAATGTTCAAAAAATTACACGTATATGCTGGCGCAGAGCATCCGCACCAAGCACAACAACCTGAAGTTTACGAACTTCGCGGTTAATGATAGGGAGGAATTAACTTGGCACAAGTTCAATACATTGGTACTGGCCGCCGTAAGAGCTCTGTCGCACGTGTGCGCTTAGTTCCAGGCACAGGCAAAATTGTAGTTAATGGTCGCGATATTGAAGATTATATCCCATTTGAAGCTTTACGTGTTGTTGTAAGACAACCATTAGTAGCTACTGAAACAGTTGGCAACTATGATGTTCTTGTAAATGTAAACGGTGGAGGTTATACTGGTCAAGCAGGTGCAATTCGCCACGGTATCGCTCGTGCATTGCTGCAAGTAGACCCAGAGTACCGTCCAACATTAAAACGCGCAGGCTTATTGACTCGTGACGCCCGTATGAAAGAACGTAAGAAATACGGACTTAAAGGCGCACGTCGCGCACCACAATTCTCAAAACGTTAAAAAATTATTATTTATAAATTCTGCCCATTTGAAAATTTTTTCGAATGGGTTTTTACTGTTTTGGAAGTTATTCGATTAAATATAGTTGTGGGCAACTTAAAGGTCACTCATTATTAGCAGTTCGTGGAAGTGGTGTAACTGTGTATCATATCATTTTATTTTTTCGTTATTTTTGTATTGCATTAATTTAATTTCACGATTAAAAATACATAAAATGTTCAATTTTGTTGTTTTGTGCAAAGAAAAAGTCCTTTATAATGGATAGGTCAGGTGGTAATCCGTCCAAATCCAATAATAAAGGACAAAACTGATGGACAAGATTACACAAAAACTTCATTTGGACAATGGTTTTCACCAATAAATCTTAGAATTTTTGAGGAACAGGTGAAAACAATGAAATTAGATTACTATACAAAAAAATTAACGACGGAATCGTTCTTAAAATTACTTCTTTTTGCGCAACTCCAAGAAGTAGAAAGCCTTCATGCGCTGGGGGATTGTCTTTTCGATGACCAGCTTCAACATGCAATTGATCTCGATTTTATCAGTATTTCTCAGCTATCACGCCGCTTAAATGGGTTCCAAAGACTTTTCTTGATTTAGTGTCCCAAATTCATGCCAAAACGCATTACTGCAAACTTGTAATGCCTTTAAAGGTAATTGATTCAAGCACATTGCCACTCAATTTGACGAATCATGAATGGGCAGAATTCCGCAAAACAAAGGCTGGGGTGAAGTTGCATCTGCGGCTTGTGTTTATAGAAAAAGGAATATCTTACCCAGAAAAAGCCGTTATGACAACTGCCAAAGAACATGACCGTAACCAGCTTGATTGTTTGACCGTGGTTACTTAGATTATGAACGATTTGATCGTATGACCGATGGATACTTTTTTCTTTCAAGGCTGAGGAAAAACGCCGTCATTCGACAAGTTTACAACTTTAAACTACCCGAGAATTCTCCTGTTTTATCGGATCAAATGGTGTTAATTGGTACGACGCAAAACGATGCTGAAAATGATTTCCGTTTAATAAAAGTCTTGGACACAAAAGGAAATGAACTCCATTTAATTACAAATCGTTTTGATTTGGAAGCAATCGAAATATCAGAAATGTATAAATCACGCTGGGTCATTGAATTGTTTTTCAAGTGGATCAAGCAACATCTCAACATCAAAAAGTTCTACGGTCATAGCGAATGGGTTATTCAAAATCAAGTGTTTATTGCACTCATTGTTTTTTTGCCTATATGTACTTGCGCAAATTGAAGCGAGAAGCAAGCGAAAAATTCTACAAATTAGTCGATATTTAAGGGCTTCGTTGTGGAAACCTGCTCATATTTGGCTTCGTAAGATTGAAGGAAAAACGATTCCTTGATACGCAAATTGTCGTTGTCGCACAGGTCAAAAAGGTCTAATTATAAATAAATTTCCAAATGGGCAGAACCACCTTTAATTAGGCATTTAGCTTTTTGGCTCTAAAAAGCAAAAAATATTAGACTGAATATTTCGACTATATTTATGGAACACTAGTGTTATTTTTTAATAATGAATTGAATCTATTATGAAAAGGAACTGTGGAAATTTAGTTATTGGAAATTATAGGAATTAGCATGCGTTTAATGAGTAATTCAAGATGGGGTGGACAGGTTCTATGGACCAATGAATATTGTTTCACCTAATTTATAGGTATGGGCTTAATATAAGAACGACAAGAATAATTCCATTATATTTAGGCGTTGATCTTGTCGTTCAAATGATCTGTATTTTTTTAGCAATTCAAGCGAGCGTCAAAGAATGGTTTTGACGAATTTCCAATTAATGGTATATAAATACTTTTTATTGTTTCATATGATTCAATTCGTGAATACATTCTTGAACAAGAGTTGCTCCTTGGCTCATGGTTGCGCCGCCGCCAAAAGCTGCTGTTACTCCAACAGCTTCAAGTATTTCTTGTTGTGTGCAGCCTTGGTCAAGACAGCCTTTTGTGTGATAGATGATGCAATACTCATCTTGAGCATGTAAACTAATACCTAAAGCAATGAGTTGTTTTTCTTTTTGTGATAGAGCTCCTTCTTTAAAACATTCTTCTGTAAATGAATGAAACTTTCGAACAAACTCAGGCATCATTTCTGAAAACATCCCCATTTGAGTTTTATATTTAAGAAGTGTAGCTTCAATTGAGGTTGTCGATTGATACTCCATGTATTCCTCACTCCTTTATTAAATGATCTAATACAGTTGTTAGTATGAGTCAAATGTAAATGGTTTAAACTTCATTTTCTTTCCATATAGCTGCACCTTTTCCACAAGGACATACATATTTTTAGAAATTTTAGGCAGAATTTTAATTGTATTTTACTACTCAACTGTGAATAAAGAATGTGAGCTTGTTAATATTTCCATAGTTCTTTTAAGTGTTGTATTTCTTAATAATAATGTTCTTTCTTCAGAAGTTTCTGGTGAAATAGCGTCCTATATTTAATTTAGGCGACATAGTTTCTGCAGTTATTTTTGACAATATTACATCTTTGTCTATTTTTGAGATTATTAAAGATCATAGCGTATTTATCGACTAATACTATTAACAGTGGATAATAAATAAATGCTGCTTAAGTATTCTAAAGATAAAAAAGTAAACACAAATTTCTACCAGTATGAATAAAACAGGATTCTAATACAGAAGATAATAGTGAATCTTTACTGATTATGGAAGGAGTGTTTTTATGGTTAACGTACGCGAAGGATTAATCCCAGCAGTATTAGGAACAGCTGTAACAACCACAGGTGTTGCATTGCGGAACAATAGAAACATGAAACCGTTAATCACTGGTTCGATTATCGGCTTCGGTTTAGCTCATGTTGTATTAGGAGCAATCGATTTAGTCGAGCATCGACACTAAAGATTCATTTGGGAAGGGTTACTCCCGTCCTTAAACATTTAATTATTTTAGTCCACATATTAGAAGAATAAAGGAGGTTTTTTAATGATGGCGATCATACAACGAATTGCTTTAGTGCTAACAATAATTGGAGCTATTAATTGGGGGCTAATTGGCTTTTTTAAATTCGATCTAGTTGGCGCAATATTTGGTGGACAAAGCGCCTTTTTGGCGAGGGTTGTTTTTGGTCTAGTCGGCATTAGTGGACTGGCTTGTATAACACTTTTGTTTACACCATTAAGAGAACCTCGGCTAGACGTTGAACGGCCAAGAAATCATCATTATGCAACTGAATTTGGTGAGGAAAATGATTTATCAAAATTAAAGGATGAGTGAACATTCCCTCATTTAAAACGTATTTATCTTCAAAGAATATAAGGAGCCATGCATTCAGTGCATGGCTTTAATCTTATTTTAAGTGCATCTGCTTTTGTCACGATAGGTGCTGGATCTGCACTTTAATAATAATTCAACACAAGACAATTCTCCAGCTTTTCACACCGGTAAAGAGTATCTTGGAGTATAAACAAAGTATACTCAACACTCCATTGAGTAGCATTGATAATTTTTGCACGTATGAAGATTAATTGCATATATTTTCATGAGCATAATTTTCAACATGAAAGAGGTGCTTCAAATTATAGAATTTAAAGCTTCCAAACTGCATACTGAGTATTTATCCCATACCAACGAATGGTCGCCTATTATTGGTCGAAAGTATACACTGACACATTCTGATACAACCGGGGATTTATTTTTAACTATAGGGAATCACTATAATCTTGCTGCCATCAACTTAAAAATTCGTGATGAGGTTGTAGCGGAATGGATTAGGAATGGTAAGCAGTTTATTTTTATTGGTAAGGTTTATATAAGTGGAGGGGAATTCGATGAGTATTCATCTAAACAACGTTTCCTAATTTTCCAAAATGAGTTAAAACTAGCATTAACCGCTATATTCTATGGCGACCGGATATTTTTTAGGTACCATCCAGAGTTGCTGAGTTCCTCCGTCTACATTCTTTTCAAATCCATTTATCCACAATTTAATCAAATACTTTATTACGGTACGCCCCAACAATATTTAAACTCTATTCCATTTCAGGATATTCATTAAGGATTTGCAAAAACCAGCTTTAACTGTAACCTACTGGGGTTAGACATCATCTGCCATCAACGAACGAGAGTTAATATTAAATGGTTGCTTTTAAAATAATGTGTTTTTTATTCCGTAATAAAGGATTCTCCTAGTAAACATCCTATAAATTGAAAAAAGTGCGATGTATATACAAAATATTTATTTAAGGAGTCAGAGGACTGGGGAGAAGACAGGGACAATACGTTACCAAATATAGGGTAAGTAGGAAGGGGATTTTTCAAAGACTCTCAGCATTGTCGGCTGGGAGTTTTTATTTAAAGTAAAGAAAGTCACTAGTGTTGCATTAATTTAATTTAACTATTAAAAATACCA
>NZ_BCUZ01000009.1 GCF_001591485.1 Neobacillus fumarioli NBRC 102428
GGGGCTAGGCACTGGAGCTGGACAAATTTCGAAGTCAAAATTTCTTTACTTTCTAGAAAAGCGAAAAGCCGCAGCTTTTCGCTTTTCCTACCTTTCATCCCGATTCATGCCAGTATATATCAACAATAATCTTATTAATTCTAAAACCGCAACTGCCGCAGCTGCTACATACGTAAGTGCTGCTGCACTTAGTACTTTTCTGGCCTCACGCTGCTCATGGGCGGAGACTAGCCCTAGAGAAACGACTTGCTTCATGGCACGGTTAGATGCATTAAATTCAACCGGCAAAGTGACAACCTGAAAAATCACCGCTAGAGCCATACAAATAATTCCGAGTAACAGCATTCCAGTTAAATGAGCAAAAATGCCGATCATGATCAGAATCCATGAAACATTCGATCCAAAGTTTGCTACAGGAACCAGTGCATGGCGGAAACGTAAAAAGGCATAGCCTTGTGCATCCTGAATGGCATGTCCGCATTCGTGGGCCGCAACTGCTGCAGCAGCAATGGAATGGCTGTGATAATTTTCCGGCGACAGACGGACAGTTTTAGTACTTGGATCATAGTGATCACTTAAAAATCCCTGCCCTTCTTCAACAACAACATGATATAATCCGTTTGCATTCAATATTTCCCTTGCAACTTCGGCACCTCTTAGATAGGTAGAGGAAGCTACTTGTGAATATCGGGCAAAAGTACTTTTTACTTTCATTTGGGCCCATATAGGGATCAAAACTATAATAAGAAAATAGATAAGGTAAAACATACAGAACCCTCCTAATCAGCTCCTGTTGCCTTCCATTTTAGTTAAGCCGATTAGACCCGTCAATCTTTTAGATCTCGAGAACGGTCTTTTTTCATATCCTTTTCACCCTGGTATTTCCTCCAGCCAACATATGATAAAGTCGCAATAATAATACTTCCAGTTGAAATAATCACCCACCATATAGAAGGATCCGCTTGATCGTCTTCCATATCAGCAAAAAGATTTTTTAAATCTGTGTCCAATTTATCGAGTTCCTGCTTGTTTTCAGGACTATTTACCATTTGGGTGCGATATTCATCGATAAAATTAATACGGGCATCTAATCTTTGAATATTTTCTGCCGGTACATCAATTTTCATACTTGGGTAAATGACATTATATAAAGATAAAAATTGGTTAAAACTTGAGTGGAACTTGGAGATGTCTCCTTTTGCCACTGCTTCTTTGGCTTTATGAATAGCATTTAAAATAGGATCTTCCATCTCCAGCCATAAATGCTGATGACTAGTTGAGAGTGCATCAATGACAAGCCGAAATTGAGTCAGCTTATTGATTCTCTCTTCATATTTCATATCCGGGCTTACAGTGGCTTCCACTGCTTCATCATGTGTAGTGTTAACGATCCTAACTTCATCCAATGTTAACGGTTTTTCTTTTCCAGATACATTTTGAAACTGAGCTGAAAAATAATCCAATAATTTCTTTGCATCATCATATCTATGAAACTTCACCATCTGAAGAGCTTCGTCTGAAATATCATCCAGCTTCTCCATAGGAGACTGTTGTTCGGCGCTGACAGAGAACGGTGTAAGTATGATAATAATGGCAAATAATAGAAACCACTTTTTATCCAACTCTTGTCCCCCCCCTTTCGTTATTTAAAATGTATGAAAGAGTGGACAAGGTTAGACCATTTGCATCTATTTTATTTCCAGTTTAAATCGATTTTGCCGGACACAAAAATAATATCCGATCCCGATCGACAGAATGGACAGCCAAAAAGTAAAATATCCAATTTGCTTCATGTAATGATCAAGCATTTCATAGCGGGGCATCATATTGAAGACATAATCAATGACAACATCATGCAATACCCAAATTGCTGCAACCACTAAATGCCGCCATTTTATTCGATAAAATGGTGCATAGAGCAGCCCTTCTACCGCCATTGCGAAATGCGAAAAAATAAGCATGTAACCTTGCCAATCCAGTCCTCTCTGTACAAAATAAACAAGAATATTCATCACAACAGCCCAAACTCCGTATTTAAATAATGTTACAACCGCCATTGCTTCCAATAAGGGCCAATTTTTCTTTAATAAAAAGGCAATAAGGACAAAGACAAAAAACATGCTGGCCGTCGGACTGTCCGGCACAAAAGGAATAAAAATAGCAGGCGTTTCATGCAGCTGCCAGCCATACCAATAGAACCCGTATATGGTTCCAGCAATATTTACTAATAGTAATAATTTTAAGATCGAGCGATTTCCCAAAATCGGATAAATCCAATGCATTGTATTCCCACTTTTCTCTCAGATATGATATGTAAGAAAAGCTGACGCAAATCCGTCAGCTTTTGAATATCTTATTTCTTTCCAAGATTTGCAATAAATTCGGAAAGAGTCTTCAATTGTTGATCATTTCCTTTGAAGACGCCAGGAGGCATTTTTCCGCCTTTTCCTTTTCTGGCAATGGTTGCAATTTCTTCGGGTTTTAAACCGGTTCCAATTAGGGACGGAGCTCCCGGTCCCCCTTGAAGGTTTTCACCGTGGCATGTTATACATGTATTTTGTTGGGCCAGTTTATAACCTTCACTTGTTTTATCAATCGTAACTTTCGGAACGATTCTTCCTTGGCGTTCAGCCGCTGCCCAGTCATGGGTTACAACTGACTGCCATGTTAAATAAATCATCGCACATAAAGCCAGAAGCATAAATCCTGTTGCCAGCGGACGCTTAATCGGGCGCCGTTCTGGTCCGCGATCAATAAATGGAGCTAGCAAAAGCCCTCCAAATGCAAGCGCAGGTATGACCATTGAACCGATCACAGTATATGGGCCAGAAGCATACGTATATTTAAGCAGTTGGTACAAGAATAAAAAGTACCAGTCCGGTAATGGAATATAACCTGTATCAGTTGGGTCCGCTATCCTTTCAAGCGGAGCCGGGTGAGCGACTGTTAAACATAAAAAACCAACAAGGAATACCGCCCCAACCATCCATTCTTTCAAGAGGAAGTTTGGCCAAAATGCCTCAGTTTTGCCTGGATATTCCGAGTAGTCTTTTGGAAGCTTCGGTGTCCGGCTTTCAGGTGCTAATACGCGAGAATCACCGACGAATTTCATTCCTTTACCGCGATGCATAGAGAGTCCCCTCCTTTTTCCAAAGCATTCGAAAAATCAGTTAATTTCGCTTTCAATTCATCATAGCGGTCCTGAAATACCTTGTCTGCGAATCATAATAAAGTGTGCTGCCATTAGTGCAAATAACACAGCCGGCAGGAAGAATACATGAATAGCAAAGAAACGGGTTAGAGTCTGTGCACCGACAATATGCTCATTACCGGCAAGTAAAACTTTGATATATGAACCGATCAGCGGAGTGGATTCGGCAATCTGCAGTCCAACTTTTGTTGCAAAGAGCGCTTTCATATCCCATGGAAGTAAGTAACCGGTAAAACCTAAGCCAAGCATAACGAAGAAAATAAGCACTCCGACAATCCAGTTTAGCTCTCGGGGCTTTTTATAGGCACCTTGGAAAAATACGCGCAATGTATGTAAAAACATCATCACAAGCACTAAACTTGCTCCCCAGTGATGCATACCACGTACTATTTGTCCAAATGCCACCTCATTTTGTAGATAATAAACAGATTCCCATGCATTTTTAATATCCGGTACATAGTACATTGTCAAAAACATGCCGGATAGAATTTGTATGACTGTAACAAAGAATGTCATTCCTCCAAAGCAATAAACGAACGCTGAAAAATGGTGCGCGGGGTTTACATGCTCTGGTACTTCGTGGTCTGCTATATCGCGCCATAACGGCGTAATGTCTAAACGTTCATCCACCCAATCGTATATTTTGGAAAGCATCTTCCCACCTCCGTCTATCCTTATCTATATTTTGATCATATCTTTACACATGTGTTCGTGGCTGGGCTTTTCCCAAATAGATATAGCCATTTTTCACCTGCACCGGATAAAGATCCAACGGTTGCGGTGGTGGTGTGCCCGGAATGTTTTTTCCATTCTTTTCATATCGGCCAAAATGGCATGGACAGAAGAATTGATTTGGGTGTGCTTTGTCAGTGTTCCAGTTAACAGTACATCCTAGATGTTTACAAATCGGCGACAGTGCGACAATTTTGCCATTATCGTCCTTGTAAATCCATGCTGTACTCGTAACATCTGACTCATACCATGCATCTTTTTGCTTATAGGTAAAGTCAACACGAGTTGGCTCGCTTGTTAACTCCGACGCTTTTTTCGGAGTTTGGATAAATTCTCCGCCAGCGTCCGCCTTTAAAACAGGATCAACAGCAAATCGGAGCATTGGCATCAACATCCCTGCAGCCATGAAACCACCTACACCAGTAAGCGTATAGCTCAAGAATTGACGTCTTGTAACATTGTTTTTACCCATTTATGTCCCCCCTCTATAATTGAAATGAGCCCAATGCACCACTGATATAACATTTATAAAACTAGGACATAATCATGATATATCAATATTTTGGTAAGGTCAACATTAACTTATTCCAAAAACATGCAATTGATCCATTTTATTCACTTTCAATCCATTTATCGGTTAATATAGAAAATAATTGTTGTGATTGATTATCAATCAGTTCAAACTTTTGAGAATCATTCATAGATTTGAGAGGTATGGACGGAAGCCAAATTAAAGTACCTTGTAACATGTCCTCTTTCAGGCGCCAGTCACTGTCCGATGTCAGATAAAAAATGTGTTTAAAGTCAGCCTTCAAGACGTTATGCCATTCAAACAGATCTGCAAGAGCCTTCTCGATGGGATCTTTCTTCAAGTATGTAAATGGCGGGAACAATATTAATCTTCCGGTAAACTGTCTCTCGATGCGGGTAGTTAACAATGTTATAAATTCAGCGGCCTCAGCAGACTGTTTCATTTCTTTATCCATTGAAATACCGTATAAAGGGACAACTACAGTGTCTACGTATTCTTTGACATTTAGATAGGTTTCGATGTCTTCCGGGATCCATTTCATTTCATGCACCAGCCTTCATCCTAGACTAATCTTATTATATCATTTTAACTGAAAATTTTAAAAAATAGTGAAAAATATTAAAAAATTCCCATTAAGTTTTTCAATTAAAAAAAGAAGCCTGCTTAACGCAAACTTCCTACTCGCCAGGCTTAGACAAATTATTCAATTGATCAGTCAACCTTAAAAAGGCTTCTTTATCACCACGATCTAATGCTTCATCAATTAATTGAAGAAGTTTCTCACGCTGGAAGCGCTCTATGCTGTACTTCAGCACTTGGTCGGCAATTTGCCCATCTCTTTCATTTACTTGAAGATGTTTTGGGACATAAGGATTTTCTTCTAAAACAGCAACATACTGATGTGCTTGATTGGAGGCATGAAAATTTAGTTGAATAAAAATATCTTCATCCCGGTTAAGCCGAATATCGTGAAAGGATTTTTCAGCATCAGTTGTCATCACATTTTCTTTGTAGAAGCGAAATGGTACTTTGTCAACACAATGTGTCGACATAATTAAGCCCCTTGGACAATACTGTGCCTGTTCAACAAAATGGACCTTCTCCATCAGCTGATCATGGCTCATCAGGTAATTTAGAATCCATACACATTCTCTTCTTTTCAATTGATAATGATTTAAAAACCAGCGAATAAAATCCTTTTTCTCGTTGACAGAAACAGGGGTAGTCATAATCGTTTCCCTCCTCTGTAAATCCAGCTTAATTTTTACAAATCGGTTAGACGTTCAACTAAGTCCAAATATTCCGTATTTGCCGGATCTTCTTTTAGCAGCTGCTTAAAAATTTCGGCAGCACGGTCGTTTTTTCCTTCCTCCACCAAAAAATATCCGTAATCCTGTAAAAATTCCCGATTATTTTTAAAGAAAGTATATGCAGTTTCATATTTGTCTAATGCTTGTGAATATTTTTCCAAACGCTGTAAAGCAAGAGCAGAATCCCATAAAAGCTGCGGCTCTTCATCTTCAGGGCTCTCAAGCCATGAAATCAAATCGAGAATCTCTTCGTATTTTTCCTGTTGTAAGAAAAGTTTATTTAGTGTTAATGCTGCTTCTGTAAATCCCGGGTCCAGATTAAGGGCACTTCGCAGGTAATGTTCAGCATCTTTTTCTTTTCCCAGTTTTAATGCTATTTTTCCGCCAAAGAAAAATAATTCTTTATTAAATTCATCCTGTTTTAAACCTTCTTCGACAACCTGCAAACTTTTTTCCAGTTCTTCTTCCCTTTCATAAGCTTTTGCAAGGTGCAAATAAAGTGAATGGTATTCAGGGTCCAGCGCTTTTAACTCATTGAATTTCTCAATAGCGGTCCGATTATATCCTGCCTGGAGGGCAGTGAAAGCATAGCCAAATAACGTATTGATCTCCAGTTTCTCCTCCAGTGCCTGATCGTAGTAGACTAATGCTTCTTCGAACGCACCCGAAGAACTTAACAAATCAGCCATCCGTTGATGGATATTGACCCCGGCAATTTCAGTTGTTTCTTTCAAAACCATTTCAAAAGCTGCCAGGGCCTTATTGATTTCACCTTGCTCACTGTAAACTTCTGCAAGGGCAAAATCAATAATTTTCTCATCAGGTAAAAGTTCTTTTGCTTTTAGAAGTTTTCCTTCACATACTTCATGCAATCCCTGAATTTGATATAGATCCGCTAATAACAGGAGGGAACGGACAAAATTGACATCCTGCTCTGATATTCTTTCTAAAACAAGAATAGCTTTCTCTTCCTCGCCTGCTTCAACTAATATTTCTCCAAGAAGAACGAGAATCTCTCCTTCTTCAGGAAATACCTCCAGTAAGCTTTCAACTAGAGCTCTTGCTTCTTCCAGAAAGCCAAATTGAAACAATTCCTCGGCAAGGACAAATTTTTCTTCGTGTCCACCCTGTTTTAGTACAACATTATATTCATGAAAAGCCTCTTTATGTTTACCGTTTTCCAAAAGTTGAATAATTTTCGTTACTCGATCCATAATATTTACCTCTTCCCCTTAATTTACGAAGAAAAAAGATGGGGTTTTCACCTTTATATGTTTTTTACTATACAATTTAACTAAAATTTCTTGCATTCTGCAAGCTTAATTAAATAGGTGTTCATGAATATATACATTGTACTTACAATATTTTCATTTTCGTACTATTTCATTTCGACGGAACTGCCTTTCTCTCCTGCTTTGTACGCCAAAGGAAATTATGAAAATTGTTTTCCTTGTCCCTCCTTAAGACAGGCTATGCGGAAATTTCTCATACTATAACTTCTTTAAAAAAAGAAGCTGCATGAAACATGCAGCTTTTACTGAATAAGACTGTTTAAATGAGTAAAGAAATTTGGATAGGAAACCGAGATAGCTTCTGCATCTTCTAAGAAGACATCATGTTTGCATAAAAGTGCTGCAATGGAAAGCATCATGCCAATTCGATGATCTCCATGGCTGGAAACTGTTCCGCCAGTTAATTGGGAATTGCCGTTAATAATCATTCCATCCTCGGTGGCTTCAATGGACGCTCCCAGTTTTTTCAATTCCTGTACTACCGTATCGATTCGGTTTGTCTCTTTTACCTTTAATTCTTCCGCATCCTTGATAATCGTCTGACCTTCTGCTTGTGTAGCGAGAAGAGCAATGATTGGAATTTCGTCGATTAGTTTAGGAATTAGATCCCCTTCAATGACGGTTCCTGTAAGTTTAGAGGTTTTAATCACAATATCCCCGGAAGGTTCAAATGTGTCATCCTGATTGGAAATCAATTCGATTGCGGCTCCCATCTTTTTCATCACTTCGATTATTCCAGTTCTTGTAGGATTCAGTCCGACATTTTTCAGCACTATTTCACTATCCGGGACAATAGCTCCAGCCACAAGAAAGAATGCCGCCGAAGAAATATCCCCCGGAACGGGTACATGTGCAGCCGTCAGCCTCTGTCCCCCTGTAACCGTAATTGAACCATTCTCTTGATGAATTTCTCCGCCAAACATACGAATCATTCTTTCCGTATGGTCACGTGCCGCAGCCGGTTCGATAATGACCGACTCACCTTCTGCCTGAAGTCCGGCTAAGATGAGTGCTGATTTCACTTGGGCACTGGGAACGGGCAGCTTATAATGAATCGGGTTTAATTTTCCGCCTCGAATGGAAATGGGTGTATACAAACCATGTTCCCTGCCGTCAATTGCTGCACCCATTTTTGTTAATGGTTCTGTTACTCTTGTCATCGGTCTTTTTCCAATCGACCGGTCACCGACAAGCGTGGAGAAAAACGGTCTGCCAGCTAGAATTCCAAGCAAGAGACGAATCGTTGTTCCGGAATTACCGACATCCAATATTTCATTTGGCTCCTTCAGACCATCAAATCCATTACCATGAATAATGAGTTCTTCTTCTGTTTCTTCAATTTTTATGCCTAATTTTCGGAAACAGGAGATTGTACTTAAACAATCCTCTCCCGGCAGGAAGTTGGTAACGGTTGTTTTCCCATGTGCAATAGAACCGAACATGACGGAACGGTGAGAGATTGATTTATCTCCAGGAATGTTCAATTCGCCAAATAATTTATGAATATTCGTTTTAAGTTTTAATTGTGCCATTTCATCACCTGCTTTTAGTACGTGCCAATCGATACCCCATAGTCGGTATATGATTGTATACATTGTTCTGCCCTTTGCCTGTCTTCTTCTGTTTGGAAACTAATGACAAGGACTCCATTAATGTCTTCACGTGTTTCGAGAATTCGAATATTGGTAATGCTAATTTTTTCTTTTGCCAGATACCCCGTAATTTCGGAAATAACACCTGGATAGTCAGGGACATCAACATATAAATCGTAAAATGCCGGAATGGCTCCTTTCTCCTTTGCCGGTAGACCATCGCGAAATTCTTTTGCCTTTTGAAAATATGAAAATATTTCTTGCCCGTCCCCATTTTCCAATATTTGCTTTATACCATTCATTTCATCCTGCCATTGATTCAACAAATGAATCAAGTTATCCCGGTTGTGCAAGAGAATATCCTTCCACATTTTCGGGCTACTTGAAGCAATTCTCGTTATATCGCGAAACCCGCCGGCAGCAAGCCGGGGAATTAATCCTTCCGTATCCGCCAACTTCTCTGTCTGTCGGACAATCGATGCCGCGATAATATGTGGAAAATGACTGACAATTCCTGTGAGATAATCATGGCTTTCGGGAGAAAGTGTTAAAAACTTTGCATTCGTCCCGCGTAACCATTGTTTTAATAAAGTTACTTTCTGCTCGTCTACTTGCTGAACCGGAGTTAAAAGGTAAAAAGCATTTTCGAACAATATATCTTTTGCAGCAGAAACACCGCTTTTATGGGAGCCAGCCATCGGATGGCCTCCAATAAAGGTAATTCCTTGATTCGTTAAGCAGCTAGCCTTCTCCACAAGTAATTTTTTCGTACTGCCGGTATCTGTTATGATTACTTCCGGTTTTAATGGAAGTTCTGCTAAAGTTTGAATAATTGATTCTGATTCCGTTACTGGTGCGGCAATGATAATAAGGTCAGCATCTTTTGCCCCGTCATGAATATTTTCCGCGGGTTCATCAATAACTCCCAGCATTTTAGCAAGCCGGACTTGTTCAAGATTAATATCAAAACCAACAATAGTTGTATCTGCGTGTTCTTTTTTAATACAAAGGGCTAAAGAACCGCCAATTAACCCTAAGCCAATGACAAAAACGCGGCCATTCAAACAGATTCCCCCTGCACTCCAACACTTTCAGTTTTAAGCTGAGCAAGAAACTCGCCAAGTGCTTTTAGTACTCCTTCATTTTGCTCATGAGAGCCGACTGTAATTCTTACTGCTGTCGGGAAGCCTAATGCTTTTCCAGAACGAACGATAAAACCTTTTTCCAGTAAAAATTGAAATACCCGATCTCCATCCACGTTGAAATCAATTAAAATAAAATTGGTTTGTGAAGGATAGTAGCTCAGGTTGTTTTGCTCGCAAAAATTATAAAATTGCTGTAAACCTTGTCGATTTTTCAACTTGCATTCTTCGACAAAATTCTGATCCTTCACTGCGGCAGCTGCAGCCAGCTGTCCAAATGTATTTACGTTAAAAGGTTCCCTGGCTGGTTCCAATGCTTTGATGATGTTGCGATTGGCTACACCATACCCTACCCTTAATGAAGCTAACCCGTATATCTTTGAAAAAGTTCTTAAAACAATTAAATTTTCATATTTGCGGGTAAGATCAATCGAGTTATAGTAATCATCTGCTGTTACATATTCATAGTAAGCTTCATCCAGTACGACGAGAATATTAGACGGCACTTTATCTAAGAAAGACGTTAATTTGTTTTCCGGGATATATGTACCTGTCGGATTATTCGGGCTGCAGACCCATACAATATTCGTATTATCATCGATCGCCTCAAGCATTCCATCTAGGTCATGCTCCCCATTGATCAGCGGCACTTCCTTGATAATGGCCCCTTCAATCACAGCATTATGCCGATATTGCGAGAAGGTAGGGGCTGCCATAACAGTACTCGCACCAGGGTGCAAAAGCGCCCTTGAAATAATTTGGATCAGATTATCAGAACCATTTCCGAATATTAATTCATCCTCTTCCACTTGTAAAAATTGTGCCAATGTTTCCCGCAAATTAGCAGCATATCCATCTGGATAAATGGCAAGATCATTTAGATGTACTTGCAGTGCTTCTAGAACAGATTTTGAACATCCAAACGGATTCTCATTAGAGGCAAGCTTCACAATTTGCTCAAGATTATATTCTTTCTTCACTGATTCAATTGATTTACCAGGCTGATAAGGAGTCAGTGTTAAAATCTTCTCTTTCCATCTCATTTTTCTCCACTCCAATCATAAAAATTTAACTACTTAAACTTCTAGACGGTTACCTAAGTCTGGTCTTAATACAATCGCATCGTTTAGGTACACATGTATGATCTCTTCCTGTGATAAGTTTGTATTAACATGAAGCATAACTCTGATACAACTCTTTAATGAACCAGGAACTGGAATTTCTCTCATACACATGACAGGAACATATGTCCAGCCATCAAATTTGCGCAGTGCTTTTGCCGGGAAGGCGGCATTCAGATCTTCAGTTGTTGAAATGAAAACAGAAGCGACAGAATCTGGCTGAATATCGTTCACTTTGATCATTTTTGCCAACAGCTCTTCCGCTGCAGCAATAATGGCCTCCTCTGTGTTTGATGAAACCGTGTTCGCCCCCCTAACCCCTCTAATCATGAATCAATCCTCCTTGGTGAAAAACGTTTAAGCTTTTCCAAAAGAGCAGAATCAGAAATTGGCTGCAGAACCGGTTTTCCGATTTCTTCTAACAAGACAAATCGAACGGATCCACCTACAGACTTTTTATCCTGTTTCATTCTGGATAATAAATTTTCCAGGTTAAGCTTATCAGGAATCTCTGTTAAATAGCCTAAACCCTTTATCCACTTTATAAATTTCTCTAAATCAAATGATAGTCCCAACAATTCTCGGCTTAAGTTTAAAGCAAAGATCATTCCGATCATAACAGATTCGCCATGGGTAAAGCTGCCATAGCCCATTTCCGCCTCAATGGCATGCCCAAGGGTATGTCCAAAATTCAAATAGGCACGAATACCAGCTTCCTTCTCATCGCGGCTGACAAACTCATTTTTAATCTGGATTCCTTTTTTTAATGATTCGAGAAGCTCTGAAGTGGACAATTTATTTAAATCATATATATTTGTATGCAGCCATTCATAAAATTTGACATCATAAATCAGGGCATGCTTAATAATCTCCGCAAATCCTGAACGGATTTCTTGTGCCGGCAGTGTTTTCAGCCATTCAACATCATAAAATACTGCTTCAGGCTGATGTATTGCGCCGATCATATTTTTTCCAAGCGGATGATTAATCGCCACTTTCCCCCCAACAGCACTATCATGCGCCAAAATGGTTGTTGGAATTTGAATAAAAGAAATTCCGCGCATATAAGAAGCAGCAACAAAACCCGATAAGTCTCCGACAGCACCGCCCCCAAATGATAAAATAATCGATTTTCTGTCGAGACGGTTTTCTAATGCTTGCGTAAGCGCATCATAATACACTTCAAACGTTTTCGCCTTTTCGCCACCGGGGGCCGTAAATACGGCTGGATCCCACCGTTTTAAAGCAGAACGAAGCGCTTCTAGATGCAGTTTGGCAACTGTTTCGTCTGTCATAATAAACAATTTAGTCATGTTAGGAAAATGACTGGTTAAAAATGCGTCAAGTTCATTTACGACGCCTTTCCCCAGGTACACATCATAGTGTTTCGATTCAGTCTGAATATGAATCGTTTCCATCAGAATTCCCTCGCAAATTCACGCTGTTTTCTGATTTCTTCCACGAAGGTTTCAAAGCGGTCGCTATAGAATTGATCCACAAGTGCACTTGCTAATTCCCAGGCGACCACATTTTCCGCAACTACAGCTGCTGCCGGTACAGCACAGCTGTCCGACCGCTCGATGCTGGCAGCAAACGGTTCTTTCGTCTCAATATCTATGCTCATTAACGGCTTGTAAAGAGTCGGAATCGGCTTCATAACACCGCGGACTATAATTGGCATACCGGTTGTCATACCGCCTTCAAAACCACCAAGGCGGTTTGTTTTGCGATAAAAACCTTTTTCATGGTTCCATAGAATTTCATCATGAACCTCACTTCCCGGCTTTCGGGCCGCTTCAAAACCAATCCCAAATTCGACTCCTTTAAAAGCATTTATACTGACAATAGCCGCAGCTAATTTAGCATCGAGCTTACGGTCATAATGGACGTAGCTTCCAACACCTGGCGGCATGCCTGTAGCAATGACTTCGACGACACCGCCAATCGAATCACCATTCTTCTTGGCATCATCGATCGCCTGCATCATTACACGTTCAGCATCCGGATCGATCGTCCGAACGAGTGATTTTTCACTTCTTTCCTTGATCTCTTCCAGTGAGAGATTATTGGCGGCGGCCTTAATCCCGGCAATTTCAACGACATATCCAACGACATGAATTCCGGCCAGTGATAATAGTTTCTTGGCCGCTGCTCCTGCAGCTACTCTGACCGTTGTTTCTCTCGCAGAAGAGCGCTCAAGCACATTTCTCATATCCCGATGGCCATATTTTAGGGCACCGTTTAAATCCGCATGGCCCGGACGCGCCCGGGTAACTTTACGCTTAATTTCTTCCTCTTCTCCTGCATCTAGTGGTTCTGAACCCATAATTTTTGTCCAATGTTTCCAATCGTTATTTTTCACCACTAGAGCAATTGGGGAACCAAGTGTATATCCATGACGGACCCCTGAAGTAATTTCTACCATATCTTTTTCAATCTGCATTCTTCTTCCTCGGCCATACCCTTGCTGCCGTCTTGAGAGCTCGGTATTAATATCCTCTGCTGTAAGCGGCATCCCTGCGGGCAAACCCTCTAAAATGGCGGTTAATTGCGGCCCATGTGATTCTCCTGCTGTCAAGTACCTCATTCTCTCTCCCCTTTCAACTCATTAAAGAATTATGTATCAATATAACATAACATCTTCATTTAGCCTAGTAGTACAATTCAGAAAAGAATAATAATTTTTGAAAAGGCATACAAAAAGGCACTTGCTGAACAAGTGCCTTTTCTTTATATTAGTAAATCCAGTCATTTATTAATTTGGAGTAATCCGCCAGTTCAGATTCCTTAAAAAACAAGTTAATTTCCCGCTCAGCGCTAGCCGGTGAATCTGAACCGTGAATGACGTTTTTGCCGACTGTTAGTCCAAAATCACCGCGAATGGTGCCTGGAGCAGCATCTTTAGGATTCGTCGAGCCCATCATTTGCCGTGCTGTGGCAATGACATTTTCACCTTGCCAAACCATTGCAAAAACCGGTCCGGATGTAATAAATTCAACCAACTCACCAAAGAAGGGACGCTCTTTATGCTCACCGTAATGCTGTTCGGCAAGCTCTGTTGGAATGTTCATTAGCTTTGCTCCCACTAATTGAAATCCCTTTCTTTCAAAGCGAGCTACGATTTCCCCAATTAAATTGCGCTGAACTCCATCTGGTTTAACCATTAAAAATGTTCTTTCCATGAATTCCACTCCTAAACCTTATGTATACTAATTGTCATCTTTGACAATTCATGAAAATGTTATCATTTTTTCAAATATTGTGCAAGGTGAAAATAAAATCTTGTTAAACGGTCATTTACAGAGTGTGTTGACCCGTTAAGCCTAAAATTTACGTCTACCGATAAATTTGGAAATGTCTCTAAGAGATTTTTTCACTTTATTTGCCGGCAGTTCTTCCAGTACAGCCAAAGCTTTATCTAAATAATAATCGCTTAAGGCCATTGATTTTTCAATAGCCCCCGATTCCTTGATCAGTGTAATAACCCCAGAAATCTCCAGTGGATTCATATGCTCATGGACTTTTTCAATTTCACTTTTCGTTTTTGGGTTTTCCATGGCAAAAAGGGCTGGCGCCGTAATATTACCTTGCAGTAGATCACTTCCGGCTGGTTTTCCCAACTCTTTTTCCGTACCGGTAAAATCCAAAATATCATCCGTTATTTGGAACGACATCCCCACAAAATAGCCAAATCGATATAATTTTTTATGAGTGGATTCATCAACGTCCGCAGCAATTGCTCCTAATTGGCAGCTTGCCGCAATCAGTAAGGCCGTTTTTCGTCTTATTCTTCTGAGGTAGTCACGAAGATTTTGATTGAAACGATATTTATCTTTTATTTGCTGAATTTCTCCCACTGTCAATTCAACCATTGTGTCTGCTAAAATTTTGTGGGCTTTTGGATTTCTTATATTGGCCATTAAATCCAGTGCCTCAGCAAAAACAAAGTCGCCCGTGTACATCGCAATTTTGTTATCCCACTTTGATTTGACCGTCGGCTGGCCGCGGCGCAAATCAGCATCATCAATGACATCATCATGGACAAGTGAAGCCATATGAATAAGTTCTAAAGCAACGGCAACATTCTTCATCACGTGAATATCATAATTACCAAATTTTCCGCCAAGCAATACAAAAACAGGACGAATTCTTTTTCCTCCGGCTTGTAATGTATGCATCGAAGCTTCTTTCAAAAGTGAAGACTTTGTTTGTATTGTCTCCTCCAGCTTTTTCTCAATTAAGTTAATATCTGAATTCAAAAATGAATACATCATCTTCAATTTCATTTGTATTCACCCAGCTTTTCATCCTGTCTTTGTTCTTCTGTTCATTCCAATTTCGGAAGCTTTAGTTTTTTTTCCCAATATGAACAGCTGCTGCACCGCCGCTGTATGGTTTATATTTAACATCCCTGAATCCGGCCTGTTCAAATAAACGGGCTAGTTCCTTCATTCCGGGAAAATCCCGGGCAGACTCTTGAAGCCAAGAATATTCTTCATAGCTTTTCGCAAATAACTTTCCGAACAATGGCATAATAAATCGAAAATAAAAGAAAAATAGCTGCCGATACCCGAATAATGTCGGCTGGGATGTTTCAAGACAAACAGCAATTCCCCCCGGTCTAACAACCCGGTGCATTTCTTTCAAAACTTGAAGATAATCAGGTACATTCCTAAGACCAAAGCCGATCGTAACATAGTCAAAACTATTATCAGGGAAAGGGAGTTCCATCGCATTGCCGTGGATTAAATTCACCTGTTTAAGCCCCAGGCGTTTTACTTTCTCCTCTCCTACCTTCAGCATATTTTTGCTGAAATCAAGACCAGTTACTTCACCATTTGGGCCAACAGCTTCTGCCAAAGCAATCGTCCAATCAGCCGTACCGCAACAAACATCAAGGGCTTTAGAGCCAAGCTTAACGTTCATTCTTCTCATCGTATCCTTCCGCCATCTGATGTGTTGCTGAAAACTGATCACAGAGTTCATTTTATCATAGTTTTCGGATATTTTTTCGAATACATGATGAACTCGCTGTTCTTTTGACTGCTGCATACTATTACCCTTCTTCCGCAAAAGTTTTTGCAAATGGCTGATGGTGCTTTAACAACAAAGATATTCTTGCCTTAAGAAAATCATTTAAAAAATGTGATTCCAACATTAAAGTTTCAAGCGTTTGTTTAGAATGCTGCAGATATTGATCACAAACCGCTAACAATTGCTGTTTGTGCTTAACCAATGATCCGGTTAAACGAGCACTAGTTGGAAAAATCAAGCGCTTTAGGGAGTCAAATAAAACCGAACTTTCCCCTTCAAGAAATTGATCTTTTTCCTTTTGCAATCGTTTAAAAAACAACAAATTAGCCAAAAGCTCACTCCAATGTTCTGCATGAAAATGTTCTGAAAGCTTCATGAGAATTGAGCTTTCAATGTATTTTAAACTGGTCATTAAATTTTCAATGGTTTCAGAATCATGATGATATACAATAATTTTATGTTCATTGATCTCTTTAACACCAGCAGAGAGCGCTCTTATAATCAAAACATTTTCTGTTTCAGCGAGCAGCTTATAATATAGACCGCTGTAATAATCCCCTGCCAAGACTGTAAGTTGCCTCGCTTTACTGTCCTCTGTTAATTTATTGATATGTTCATGGGTATCAAGGGCAATTTGAATAAGCATTGTTGCTAAACAATAATTTTCAAATTCCTTAGATGGAAGATCAAGTGTATCCATCATAGAAATAAGGATCAAGAGCTTATCCTCATCAATCATCGGCCTTTCGATATATTCAAGCAAGTAGGTGTCAAAAACACGTTTTTCAAGCTTCTCTTTCATGTCGATAAATTTTTGCCGAATATTTTGCATTTCTATCACCCTTGCTTCACCGAAGTTAAATTACTATGTACGATTCCGTTTCTATTCGTTCTCGTTATCATAAAAAAATACGAACTATTTTAAACAAGCCAGATTTCATTATATCATAAAAGAGGGTGTATGGGCAGGACTTCACAAAATAAATACTTGATCGTTCCAGCCACTTATTTATTTACCCCACTGTCAATTTCACCATACTGAGTTAAAATTTTAGCGTTTCCCCTAATCTTAATAGCTGAAGTATGCTCTGTAAACTGAGCAATCAAAACTTCTCCTTTATCAAGTTTCTCTGAGTGGTGAAATTTTGTGTCAGAGCCTCTTGTTAACCCGATCACATTTACTCCATCATCAACAGCTTTGATTACCACATAATCGCTACTCTGGAAATTGCGCTTTTCCATCTGATCACCCCTTTTATTTTTAGAAAAGCTTATTTGATTAATGAAAGGATTTCAGAACGTGCGACTGCGTCTTCTTCAAATGTCCCCCGGACAGAAGTAGTCACTGTTTTCGAACCCGGTTTTTTCACTCCACGCATTGTCATACACATATGTTCTGCTTCAACCACCACCATTACTCCATGTGGTTTAAGTTTTTCCATAATACTGTCAGCAATTGTTGAAGTAATCCGTTCTTGCAGCTGCGGACGTTTCGCAACGGCTTCCACTGCTCTTGCAAGCTTGCTTAATCCTGTTACACGCCCCTGTTGCGGGATGTAGGCAACATGTGCTTTACCAAAAAAAGGAACAAGATGATGTTCACACATGGAATAAAACGGAATATCCTTTACGAGTACAAGTTCTTCATGATCTTCACTGAAGATGGTTTCAAAATGCTGTTTCGGGTCTTCATTTAATCCGCTAAAAACTTCTTCATACATTTTGGCAACACGTTTAGGTGTATCAAGCAATCCTTCCCTGTTTGGATCCTCACCGATCGCTTCTAAAATTAAACGTACCGCTTCTTCAATTTGGGCACGATTTATATCTGACATACTGATTCCCCCTGTTGGATATCTGGATAAAATAACACATTCATATTAGCATACATTTTCATAAACAAGCAAAATTGAATGTGAATAACGGTCTAAAATTGAAAAAGGCCATGGGTTGCCATGGCCTAAAGCTTAAGCATTCGCTTAAAGCAATAAATTTATGTAATTATTTTACTGCATCTTTAAGCGCTTTACCTGGTTTAAATGCGGGAACCTTGCTGGCACCGATTTCGATTTCCTCACCTGTTTGAGGATTGCGGCCTTTCCGGGCTGCACGTTCACGTACTTCAAAGTTACCAAAACCAATTAATTGTACTTTATCACCATTTTTTAAAGCATCTAAAATTGTGTCAAAAACAGCATCAACTGCTTTTGTAGCATCTTTTTTAGAAAGTTCGCTGGCTTCAGCTACAGCATTAATAAGTTCTGTCTTGTTCATGCCATTCACCTCCTCCCAAAGAGAAATCTAAGTAAATAAGATTACTTATCTACATTTCTGAACATTTTTTTTAAATTCTATACGTTATAGTGCGATTTTTGTTGCCAAAGTTTTTACAAGTTATTCACTTTGGCTTCTCAAATATAATTTTTGAGAAAAACCCCATTAAATCAAGGTTTTGAAGCACTATTACGTAATTCTGTTAAAAGATTATCACAATCAATTCAGCATAGCAAGAAGAATTCATGAAATTATGGTAATCTTTTCTTTTGTACATTATTTTTTTTACTTCATTTTACTTTTCTGCACAAAAAAGACTCCTTTCAGGAGTCTAATTTTTACAAGATGATGGCAATTAACCCGCCGGAGCCTTCATTAATAATTCGTTCTAATGTTTCTTTTAATTTATATCTGGCATTTTCTGGCATTAACGATAATTTGGCTTGAATACCTTCGCGGACAATAGAGCTAAGACTGCGTCCAAAAATATCAGAATTCCATATGGATAGCGGATCTTCTTCAAAATCCTGCATTAAATAGCGGACAAGCTCTTCACTTTGTTTTTCTGTACCAATGATCGGAGCAAATTCCGATTCAACATCTACTTTGATCATATGAATTGAAGGGGCTACAGCCTTCAACCTTACACCAAAGCGCGCACCCTGCCGGATAATCTCCGGTTCTTCTAAACTCATATCTGCAAGTGTTGGGGAAGCGATTCCATAACCTGTTTGTTTGACCATTTTCAGTGCATCGGCAATATGGTCATATTCAGCCTTTGCATAGGCAAAATCCTGCATTAATTCAAGCAGATGATCTTTTCCTCTGATTTCTACCCCAACAATTTCTTTTAAAATGTCATCATATAATTCGTCTGGGGCAAACAAATCAATTTCGGCTACCCCTGAACCCATTTCAACCCCTGCAAGCTGAGCCCTTTCAATAAATTCATATTCGCTGAATTGTTGTACAACTTGGTCTACATCTCTTAATCTCTTAATATCTTTTACTGTTTCTTTTACAGCGTCCTGATAGCTTTGCCGCAGCCAATGATTTTCCCTTAATACCATGACCCAGCTTGGTAGGTTTACATTCACTTCTAGTACTGGGAATTCATACAATGCTTCACGAAGAACGTTAAGAACATCGCTTTCCCGCATACTTTCAACACTCATGGCGATCACAGGGATATCATATTTTTCTGCAAGGCTTGATCGTAATGTTTCTGTGCTTGGATGATACGGCTGGGCACTGTTAATTACCATAATAAACGGTTTGCCCACTTCCTTCAGCTCTTCAATTACCCTTTCTTCTGCCTCAATGTAATTGCTTCTGGGTATTTCCCCAATCGATCCGTCTGTTGTAACTACCACCCCAATGGTAGAATGTTCTTGGATTACTTTCCTTGTGCCAATTTCAGCGGCTTCATGAAAAGGAATCGGCTCCTCATACCATGGGGTATTTATCATTCTTGGTCCATTTTCATCTTCATAGCCTTTAGCTCCGGGAACTGTGTAGCCAACACAATCTACCAGTCTGATGTTTACGTCTAAACCTTCATCAACATGAACCGTTGCAGCCTGATTAGGCACGAATTTCGGTTCTGTTGTCATAATGGTTTTTCCTGCTGCACTTTGCGGGAGCTCATCTTGTGCCCGGTTCCTTTCAGCTTCACTTGTGATATTCGGTAAAACGACAAGCTCCATGAATTTTTTAATAAATGTTGATTTTCCAGTTCGTACTGCTCCTACAACTCCTAAATAAATATCACCGCCTGTTCTTTCGGCAATATCTTTAAAAATATCGACCTTTTCCAAGTGATCCCCTCCTAATCATAGAGTCAATCGGGATAAAGCAATCCATATAGGTATTTTTGGACAGTATATGTTTATGATGTTGTCCTATCTCTTTATGACTATTTTCGAAAATTCTATCCTCCCTCACTTAATATTTAAAAACATTCTCTGATATGTGTTTTGTCTGAACATTTGATTTATATGGAGGGTTTATCTATCATGACGTTTATACTCCGTATAAACGCGTTTTACATTCACAAAAAAACCCTTCTCCTACAATATATTTCACAGGAAAAGGGTTATGCCTAAAATAAAAGTGAAAGCGCCTTGAACAGCCCCGAAGGGCTATGCGCTGCAGCTAGATAGGATAACTTTATATGGGATCCGCTATTTATCTAGGAAAATCGGCTCTTTTGTTTTTGCATCTATAGTATATGGCAATGAAAAAGCTGGAACAAACATGGAATTTCGCACTAAAAGTGAACGAATATCTTCACCTGGTTTTACCTGGTTGCCTGCTGTTTTAAGCGCATGATATAAATCAGGCCGGTAATCTACATATACTTCTGCCTGTCCAGTTATAACAAACGATAAGTTTTGATGTGTAAATGGGCTGACGACGTATGGGGGCTGATTATACCCCAATTTCTTAAAATCTAGGGTAAAAACATTTTTTGAAATTTGGGATTTGTAGGGAGGATACCCCATTGATTTGATTCGCAAATTAATGTCACGAATCGTATCCGCCATCCTTAAGTCTAGTAATTTAACTGTTGGATTGGTTTCTTCATTTATTAACACATACTGAAATATACCGCCGTTTTCAAAGGCATTCCCAGGTGGTTCGGACATATATTTTGGCATTAGTTTTTTAAAATCAATTGGATATTTTTCATATATCGGTGTATTCGCTTCTTTTGTTTTAATGGGCAATAGACCACCGTTATCTTTGCGATAGTCATTCACCGCAGTCTGTACAGCTTGCAGTTGATCCTTATAGGGAATTTGGTTTTTTGCCAAATTTTGTTCAGGATACATGCATCCGGATAATAGAAATATACCCGCCGCAAGCAAACAGCCAACTAATCTTAGTTTCATATAATCACCTTATGTTTATGTATTTCTGCTATGCGAAGAAAACGATTACTAAAGTGAGTCCTGCCGCAATCATAAAAAGATAGGCAAAGATGGCGGTGATGAATTTTAAAACTCCTGTTAATTTAAATCGGCTTAAATAAATAGTAACGATTGCCAGAAACATAAGCCCCATTCCGGCAAGCGAAATCCACATCTTTAACATACCCGGCGACAAAATAACTCCCCCCTTTGATAAACAAATTATAACATAAATGACAATAAAAAAACTGAAGTAAAGATGGGCGAGTTCTTTACTTCAGCAAGCAGGACTAAAATACCCAAACTCCAGGCGTCTTACTACCAAGTAGCTTCGTCTTCATTGTATGCAATCAAATAATAAAGCGTATCATCGAACGCCTATTTTTCTCAGCTAAAAAGTATATTTTTTACGTTTACAAAATTCTTTCATCCAAAATATTGACCAATTCTTTCATTTCATTGGTTTTTCCCCGTGCCATCAGTTCATCAACAGCTTTTTTCGGATCTTTACCGTTAAATAACACATCATATAAAACCATGGTGATTGGCATATTGACATGATACTTTTTAGCTAACTGATAAGCGGCTTTTGTCGTTCTGACTCCTTCCACGACCATTCCCATACTGGCAAGTACTTCTTCCAGTGTTTTTCCTTTTCCGAGCATATTTCCGGCTCGCCAATTTCTAGAGTGCACGCTTGTACAGGTCACAATTAAATCACCAATTCCCGTTAATCCTGAAAAAGTTAATGGGTTGGCCCCCATTTTTGTACCTAGGCGCGCGATTTCAGCCAAACCTCGCGTAATCAATGCCGCTTTGGCATTATCCCCATAACCGAGACCATCGGAGATCCCGGCCGCAAGTGCGATAATATTTTTCAATGCACCGCCGATTTCAACCCCAATGACATCCGCATTCGTATAGACACGAAAATTCTGGTTAATAAATAGGTCCTGAATTTTTTCCGCTACTTCCATATTTTCCGAGGAAACCGTTACGGTTGTAGGATGCCTTAAACTCACTTCTTCCGCATGACTCGGTCCGGAAAGAACAACGATATCCTTTAATAATTCTTTCGGTACTACTTCCGCAATCACTTCTGAAATACGTAATAATGTATTAGGCTCAATTCCTTTACTTACATGGGCAATCGTAACTGGCTGTGTGATCACATCACAGATTTTTCCCAGTACCTCGCGAATCGCTTTTGTCGGCACGGCCAAGACGATTGTATCAACTCCTGCCAAAGCATCTTGTAAAGAAGCATAGGCAACAATCGATTCAGGGAGAATAATTTCAGGTAAATACTTTTTATTTGTATGATATTCATTGATTTCTTTTACCTGGTTTTCATTATGGCTCCATAGTCTGACTTCATGGCCATTATCTGTAAGCACCATCGCAAGTGCGGTTCCCCATGACCCGGCACCAACCACAGAGACAACGGTTTGTTCATTCTGCACTCTTTTCCACCTGCCATCTTTTATTTTCTTTCCCTAGCGTAAATCCTGATCGGTGTCCCCTCAAAGCCAAAAGCATCTCTAATTCGATTTTCCAAGAACCGCTCATAAGAGAAATGCAGCAATTCCGGATCATTGACAAAAATAACGAACGTTGGAGGCTTAACTGAAACTTGAGTTGTATAATAAATTTTTAGCCGTCTTCCTTTATCTGTTGGTGTAGGATTCATTGCGACAGCATCCATAATGATATCATTTAATACACTCGTCTCAACACGCATCGAATGATTTTCGCTTGCAAGTTGAATCATTGGCAGTAGAGTATGAATTCGTTTTTTCGTTTTGGCGGAAAGAAATACAATCGGTGCATAATCCAGGAACAAGAAATGGTCCCGAATTTTTTGTTCAAATTCTTTCATGGTCTTTTCATCTTTTTCGATAGCATCCCACTTATTAACAACAATAACCACCGCTCTTCCTGCCTCATGGGCATAGCCAGCAATTTTTTTGTCCTGCTCAATAATCCCTTCCTCGGCATTTAGGACGACAAGAACAACATCGGAGCGTTCAATGGCCCTTAAAGCCCTAAGTACACTGTATTTTTCGGTCGTTTCATATACCTTGCCTTTTTTCCGAATTCCAGCCGTATCAATAATGACATATTTTTGGCCATTGTATGTATAAGGCGAATCGATCGCATCCCGTGTTGTTCCGGCAATGTCACTGACAATAACCCGCTCTTCCCCCAAGATAGCATTCACTAGCGAGGATTTTCCTACATTCGGCCGGCCTATTAAGGAGAATTTAATGACATCTTCATCATATTCCTGATGCTCGTCCTTTGGAAAGTGCTTTGCTGCTTCGTCCAAAAGATCTCCGATCCCGAGGCCATGTGTCCCCGAAACCGGAATTGGATCGCCAAATCCAAGTGCGTAAAAATCATAAATCTGATCTCGCATTTCGGGATTATCGATTTTATTAACACCTAAAACAACGGGTTTTTTTGATTTATATAAAATTTTAGCCACTTCTTCATCAGCGGGCGTAACACCTTCTCTGCCATTTGTTAAAAAAATGATTACATCCGCTTCATCAATCGCTACTTCAGCCTGCTGGCGTATTTGCTCTAAAAACGGTTCATCACCAATATCAATACCGCCTGTGTCAATAATATTAAATTCATGCGTTAACCATTCTCCAGAGCTGTATATGCGATCCCTCGTTACTCCTGGAACATCCTCAACAATCGATATCCGTTCACCGGCAATCCGATTAAAAATCGTGGACTTTCCAACATTCGGACGTCCAACAATGGCAATAACAGGTTTTACCAATCTAATCGCCACCCTTTCCATTTTTATATAAACATTCTTAATTTTTACTAATAATTAGAAAGAAACCCTTCTGCAGCTAGAAGGGTTTAACTTTATTAGTTTAGCAAAACTTCGTGTTTTTCTCCAATCTTTTTATGAAGATTTCTGTTTTCCTTTTTCCATGAATTGAAAATATTGTTGAAAGATCGTTCCGGCATTTTCAAGAAAACTCCAGGCCATCAGCAATACAATCACTAAAGAACAGACATCTAAATAAGCCAGTGCTCCGATTGGACTTGGAAATTGAAACTTACTTACAGTATAAGCATACAATAATTCTCCCTGCATCGTACCGCTCACAACAATGAGCAATCTTTCTTTTAAAGATTTTTGTAATGTGATGGCTAAAAACCCAAGACAAATCCCAAGCATCCAATCTTTGTTAAAAATTATCCAAACCGGATCAAAAATTTCAAATAGATGGAATGATACATATGCAACGGATATAATTAATGAACAAATCAGCTGATAGATTATAGATATCCGTTTTTGCTGGCTGATAAAAAAATAACAAAACAGCAGCATGAGCACCCCGCTGCTATAAATTTCAAAATTACCAATAGAAAATGAATAGTTGGAGAAAATGATGATCGTTAAAATTATAGCAGCAAGCTGAAAACGATACGGGTTTTGCCTTGATAAAATAAAAGTCACATATACCCAAAGCGACCAAAACACTAAATAAAACAATGCTCCATCCAATATTGACACCTCCTATTATTCTCATTATTGGAAATTGTTTTATGGTTTCATACTTCCTTGAATAATAAATTTGCTATGTACCATCTTATAAACAGGAGGTGTTTCATGTGGGTAAAGACCGCCACGAGAAAAAGTTAAAGATGTCGAGACGGGTAGAATCAGACCGTGATCAATCTCTACATTATCCCGGTGCAGCAAAACTTTCAAGTCCCGAGGAAGGCAGAAAATTAAATGACGGGAAATACAGTTAATGGTTAAAAAAGCTCCTGCGAATGCAGGAGCTTTTTTGCTTATTATTTTCTTCGGCTAAAGAATTTAGTATCGATTCCTCTTTGGACTAACCAATGATAAGTTTCACCTAACATAATTAGGGGAACTTTGTGTAAATCTGTGATTTTTTTAGCTCCTAATGCCGTCATGATCATGATGATTTCTTGATGAAGGTTATCTATTTCAGCTTTAAGGGACTCGGCTCCTTCTTCCAATAAAATACGGAGGAAATATCCGGCAATTCCGATCAAATTAGCACCAATTGCCAACCCTTTTACAATGTCTTTAGCATCACGAAAACCACCCGAACCGATAATCGTAACATTCTCGGAACATGTTGCAGCCTCAATTATGGAAATCGGTGTAGGAATCCCCCAATCATTGAAGAAGGAAAGTGTTTTCTCGCGACGTTTATTTTCAATTTCGGCAAAATTGGTTCCACCAAATCCGCCAACATCAATAATAGATACTCCGACAGATGCCAGTAATTGGACGGTTTCTTTCGACATACCAAAACCGGTTTCTTTTACAATAACAGGAACTCCTACTTCCTTAACAATCGTTTCAATCCGATTTAAAGTACCTGTAAAATCTCGGTCTCCCTCTGGCATTGTCAATTCTTGGATAACATTTAAATGTATTTGCAGCGCATTTGCCTCAATCATTTCGATCGCCGCTTTTGCTTGGTCAGCAGTTGCTTCACTTCCCAGATTAGCAATTACTACCCCGGAAGGGTTTTCTTTTCGAACGATTTCAAATGTATAGATTTGACTTCGATCTTTCAGAGCTGCCATTTGTGAACCTACAGCCATGGCAAGCCCTGTTTCTTTAGCAGCTATCGCCATTTCTTTATTGATTCGATAGGTTTTTTCACCGCCGCCGCCTGTCATGGCATTGATAAAAATAGGCGAACTTAATTTAAGTTCGCCTATCGAACAATCTAACTGAACATCACTAACGCTCATTTCCGGTAAACTTTGGTGAATAAATTTGATTTCATTAAAAGCGGAAGACGGTTTCTCGCTAGTTGTAAGCTCAAGCGCATAGCGAATATGATCCCATTTTCGTTCAGATCTGGACAAATAAATCACCGTTTTATTTTCTTAAATTCTTTAATTTATCACCGATTACTTCTCCCAATTGGAAGCCTTTTGTTTCTTCAGGAAGTTCATAATCAATGTTTTCTTCCACATTTTTATCAAGAAGGTCTTTAATACTTAAAGATAGGCGTTGTTCTTGTTCATTTACATCCAATACTTTAACTTTGACTTCTTGCCCTTCTTTTAATACTTCATGCGGTGTTGCAATATGCTTATGAGCAATTTGCGAAATATGAACAAGACCTTCAACACCAGGAAATACTTCAACGAATGCACCGTAAGAAACCAATCTTTTTACCGTACCTGTTAAAACACTGCCCTTTGGAACTTTTTCAACAATATTTGCCCAAGGGCCAGGCTGAGTTTCTTTGATCGATAAAGAAATTCGCTCATGATCTCGGTCTACACTTAACACTTTCACCTGTACTTTTTGTCCTTCATGAACCACATCAGTTGGTTTATTTACATGTTCGTGTGATAATTGGGAGATATGGACAAGGCCGTCGATTCCTCCAATATCTACAAAAGCCCCAAAATCAGTGATTCTTTGAACAGTACCTTCAATGACATCACCTGCTTGAATCGATTGAAGCCGATCTAAGCGCTGTTTTCCTTTTTCTTCTTCTACTACTGCACGATGAGAAAGGATTAATCGGTTTTTCTCTTTATCAAGTTCAACGATTTTAAAGGTAAGCGTGCGGCCTTTGTAATCGCTGAAATCCTCAACAAAATAAGTTTCCACTAATGAAGCTGGCACAAACCCGCGAACGCCGAGGTCAACAACAAGCCCGCCTTTTACGACATCTTTCACCTCTGCTTCAAAGATTTCGCCTGATTGGAATTTTTGCTCTAAGCTGTCCCATGCTTTCTCAGCATCCACTTTCCGCTTTGAAAGGATAATTGCTTCTTCTTCTACTTTTAATACTTCTAATTCTAACTGATCGCCAACTTGAACGGCATCAGATGCTTTTTCAATATGCAAGCTTGAAAGTTCGCTAATCGGAATAATTCCATCAAGTTTACTTTCTTTAACGTCTACAAATACTTGCTTTTCTTCTACTTTTGTAACTTGTCCAGTTACTTTGTCTCCTACCTCGAAGCTTTTCACTTCTACTTGATTTAAATCTTCAGACATATGTAATCCTCCTTAATCCATTACTACAAAATAACAATATATGATTCGATGGATACTTGAGAGCAGCCACCCCATATAACGTTCTTAAGAATATTCAAAAAAGAATCTCATTAATTAACTTCTTACAAATGGGCTATTTTGTCAAGCAGAACCTACCGGTGTTCAATAATAAGTTTATGGATTTCTGACATAATTAATTCAGTCACTTCCTCGGGAGAAGCTTTGGCTCTTCTCATTTCCTCCATTGAAATCGGCTTCCCATAAACTACTTTCACCTTTTGAAAGCTTTTATATGGGCCGATAATGGCGCTGGGTACAACGCTGCAATCTGTTCTTAAAGCAAAGAAACCTGCACCGGCAAGCCCCTTTCCCAATTCTCCGGTTTTGCTTCTATGTCCTTCTGGAAATAGTCCTAAAACATGTCCTTCTTTTAACACACTTAGCCCTTTTCTTAAGGCTTCCCGATCACTAAAACCTCTTTTTACCGGAAAAGCATGTAAGTTTTTTATAATCCCCTTTAAAACAGGTACAGAAAACAATTCTTCTTTAGCCATAAAATGAATCGGTCTGGGTGCTGTAATACCAACTACAACGGGATCAAAATTTGAAATATGGTTCGTGCACAAAAGTACTGCGCCTTCCATAGGAAAATGTTCAATTCCTATTGCCTCCACCCTATACAATGGTTTAAAAACGGCTGATGCGACATTTTTGGCAAATGAATAAAACGTCAAATTCATTCAACCCTTTCATAAACCAATGTCATGATCTTTTCGACCACTTCATCTATGGTCATCGAAGTTGTATCGATTTCAACTGCATCCCAAGCTTTCTTCAATGGCGCAATCTCTCTTTCGGAGTCAATTTTATCTCGCAGTGCTATTTCCTGTTTTAATTGTTCCAAATCAGATGGATAACCTTTTTTGATGTTTTCAGCGTGGCGGCGGTCAGCTCTTTCTTCAACACTGGCAAGCAAAAAGATCTTAACTTCTGCATTTGGCAACACATAAGTACCAATGTCGCGACCATCCATGACCACACCTCCGTTTCTGGCAAATGCCTGCTGCCTAGAAACCATTTCCTCGCGTACCTTTTTATGTTTGGAAACAATAGAAACGGAGTTGGTTACTTCACTCGTGCGAATTTCGTTCGTCACATTTTTGCCATCAAGATAAACTAATTGTCCATTTTCTGAAGGCAGCAGTTCAATCTTTGTGCCCAATAACGCTTCTATTAAAACCTCTTCATCCTCGAGATTGAGGTTATTGGTGATAGCTTTGTACGTCAATGCCCGGTACATAGCACCGGTATCAATATATATATAGGATAATTTTTCTGCCACAATTTTAGCAACGGTGCTTTTCCCGGCTGCAGCAGGACCGTCTATGGCAATGGAAATTTTCTTCTTCATAAAGCCTCCTAATTTAATGCTAGTTGGTTACTATTTATTCTACCATAAAAACATACAAGCTTGTTTTTTTCATAAAAAATAAAGCAGGTTGTCCTGCTTTATCTTTTCTCTTTAAAGGTTGCAAGAAAGTCTGTAAAAGTGGTGTTGTAGACTCCTTCGTACTTCGTTAGTTTATTCAATTGCGGAAGAAGATCCAGCTGATGAAAAATGAGTTGGGATAGAACGAGAAAAATAAATTGGATGATCGTAAGCTTGATTAAAAATCGTTCTGCTTTTAACAAAACAAGCCACCTCAATTATTCTCACATCGGTCCTTCATTTAAGGATTCTGGATTTTGCAACTTCTCCACTTTTTCTTCCATTCCATTTTTGGCATTAATAAAGATCCGGTACGTGTCGTTACCCAGCGTTCCGAGAAACTCATAACATAATACTTCATGATTTAAATTGTTCATAATGACAGCCTGGCGGTCCTCCATTACTTTCAGGTTCGGATTCACCTTTTTACGTGCCTGTTCCATTGAGATGATCGGTTTATCGATTTTTCTTGTTTGGAAAGATTGTAAATATTCTTCAGCCGAAACCCCGACAATTTCACCATTATCCAGAGCAACTTTAACTTTTATCGATTCAGGGTAGATTCTTACCCCGCCAATAGTCGTTACAAAATTAAAGGTGCCGATATTGTCATACTGAGAACTTTCATATTCTTCCATATTTTTATAGCCATTGTTATTTAAATAAGAAAGGGCTTTTCCTGCAGCATCATGAAGACTGATCTTTTGTTTGGCTACAGTACGATTATCCATAAGCCAAATAAGATGTCCGCCCTTTTTCGTGATATCCATATTTACTACCTGATCGGACTTAGGATTTTTAATAGATACACTATAAAACCCATATCGGGCTCCTTTTCCGCTTTCCGTGACTTTTATATGAGCACCCCCATTTATATTCGAAAATACTCTGGCTTCCTTCATAGCCTCCTGTTGGGAAATCGTTTTTCCGCTAAGGTTTTTAAAGTTTTCATCCTTAGCCTGCTGATTCAGCATTGTCGGCCCCATGTTCGCTTCCTCATAACCGGAGACCGTTTTTTCCACTTTTTTGAATCCATCAATGATCGTATTATCCGTGTTTTCCTTTCCCGATGCTAAAGCTAATTGTACGTCCATCCAGCGAAGATTATGTTTTAATGCCATTGATTGCACTTTTCTAAGCTCGCTTTTAATCTCTCCGGATTGTTTATACAAAGATTGTAATGTATCTGTTTCTTGTTTCGTTAATGGTTCCTTATCCAAATCCCTGATCGCTGTCCGATAGCTAAAATTTCCAACATTTGTTAAAAATTCCTGCGTTTTATTAAAAGGCAGTAATGTTAATGGCAGCTGTCCAACTGAACTATGTGCCTCTGAAGTAATTCTCCAAACGTCTGCTAAAGATGGAGATAATGAATGCCCTGAATTCATCGCAAGAGTGGACCCAATTTTATCATGCAATAAATTCACCTGATAAGTTAGATCGTGAAATGCCCTTTGATAATTGTTTTCCGCATTTAATAACACTGCATTTTTTTCCTGATGTTCTTGATAACCCCAATAACCTGTTCCTGCAACAGCTAATACAAGAATCCCGATTACTATTCCTCTGATCAAATTTCATCACCCCTACCTGCAAAAAATATGTTTACCAATTCTTTTAATTTGCGGTCTTCCCCAAATCCAGCTGCTCGTTGCAGTTGCCGGATTAAAGTAATAAAGGGCATTATCTGTCGGATCCCAGCCGTTTAATGCATCAATAACCGCTTTTCGTGCCGTTTCATTCGGGGTCAGCCATATTTGTCCGTCAGCCACTGCTGTAAATGCCCCTGGTTGAAAGATGATTCCGGGGATTGTTTTTGGAAATGCAGGACTGCTTAATCGATTTAAAATGACAGCAGCAACTGCTACCTGCCCTTCAAACGGTTCACCCCTTGCCTCCCCATAAACAGCATTCGCCATTAGACGAATATCATTTTGTGTGATACCTTGAGGAGTGTTAACTGCTGTATTTTTGACAGATTTACTTGCAACTGAACTATTATTACTTTTGGCAGCGCTGGCGCCATTATATTTTGTTGCTTTGACAAGTTTTGCTTTTGTCGTTTTTCCAGCCAGTCCATCAACAGGCAGACCAAATTGTGATTGAAAATTTCGTAAAGCCCAATACGTGCTCCAGCCAAAGACACCGTCAATTTTCCCATGGTAAAAGCCTATATTTTTAAGCCTTGATTGGAGTTCAATCACATCCTCGCCAACGGCCCCCCGATGGATCACCTGTCCTGTAAAGGCATATGTATCAATTGTTTTTAACCAAATGAAGGAGCTTGCCAAAAGCGACAGGATTGCTGAGTAGAGTAAACTTTTTTTCAACATGGAACAATAACCCCCACTTAGAAATCTATTTACAGTACCCCTATTTTTTGTTTAAATGGTGATTTTATTCTATAAAACCAAACAAACCCTTCATTAAGAATGAAGGGTTTGTTGAACGGTATAGCGTTTTTTCATATGTTTTGCGCTTAATATCTTCGCTTTTTTCACTTTTCGCAAACCATACCACCATAGGAAAATCATAAAAGGAAAAATAATATATAGCCAATTCTCCTGTGATATTAAAATATAATCATAAACACCATGGAAAATGGAAGGAACAAGAATGGAAAGAATTAGCCATTTAGCTTTATTGCCTTCAGAAAACTTTGCTTTTCCGAGGTAGAAGCCCATGATTACCCCAAAAAGGGCATGGCTTGATACCGGGAGTATTGCTCGTGTCATGGCATGCTCAATTCCATTGGCAAATAAATAGAAGATATTTTCAACCGTTGCAAAACCAAGTGATACAGAAACTGCATAAACAATCCCATCAAATGGTTCATCAAATTCTACATATCGATAAACAACATAAAAAAGAATAACCCACTTAAAAAATTCCTCCAGCAAGCCCGTATTCAAAAAGGCATCAATAAATACAGATTTCATTAAATGCTCAGTTTGAAGAACATGCTGAAAAAACATGATTGGAACGAAAAGAAATGCACCATATAAAAAAGTTCTAATCACAAGAGAAATTGGCTCCGAGTCATATTCATCCTTCAAATAAAAATAACTAAGCAATGCCAAACCGGGGGCAATACCGGCGGATAATATTCCCAGCATGTTGAACCTCTTTTCAAATCTGTTTTCTTCATCGTACCACGGAACTGGTTTAAAGAAAATGATAGATATTAATCCGAAACGATATTTACTTCTTTTTCCAAGATCGAACGTGCGATGAGTCTGCCATGAAACTTGCCATTTTCGATAAATATTTCATTCGCATTATTTCCAGCTGCAATAACTCCGACAATATAGATTCCGGAAATATTTGTTTCCATCGTATCTGGATTGAATATTGGTCTTCCTGAATCCATATCAATTTTGATCCCCATTGTAGTTAAAAAATGATGATCCGGACGATAGCCCGTCATCGCAAAAACAAAATCGTTTTTTATGCTTTTTTCTTCACCGTCTTTAACATAAACAACTTGATTTTCCGTTATCTCGATTACATTAGCATTAAACTCCATCTGGATGATTCCGTTCCTTACTAATGAATCAAATTCAGGAAGAATCCAAGGTTTAATGCTTGGGGAATATTCTTTTCCCCTGTATAATACAGTGACCCTTGCACCAGCCTTTACTAACTCAAGCGCAGCATCCACACTGGAGTTTTTCCCGCCGATTACACAAACGTCTTTATCGAAAAAAGGATGGGCTTCCTTAAAGTAATGAAAGACTTTTGGAAGGTCTTCCCCAGGAACATTCATATAATTTGGATGATCATAGTAGCCGGTAGCAATGACGCAGTAACGTGCACGGTAATGATTCTTGTCTGTCATGATGTCAAAATAATCTTCTTGCTTTGCTACCGAGGTTACCTTTTCATATGCATTGATCCGCAAATTTTTTCTTTTCGCCACTTCCCGATAATAGACCAATGCCTGATTGCGTTTTGGCTTATACGTATCTGTTATAAAAGGAACATCACCGATTTCCAGTTTTTCACTAGTACTAAAGAATGTTTGGTGTGTCGGAAAATGATAGATAGAATTGACAATATTGCCCTTTTCAATAATCAGCGGATTTTTCCCGATCTCCTTTAACGCTATGGCAGCTGCCATCCCGCACGGCCCTCCGCCGACAATAATGATATCTTCTATTTGCACAATATTTACACTCCTTAGGATATGAATTACAATAAAAAAACTCCTACCTTTGTTATGATAGGAGTTTTTCTTTAATATTTCAATGGATTTAAACCCAGCCTCTGAAGCGACATGCTTCTGCCATTTTCCTTACACCGACCATATAGGCGGCAAGGCGCATATCAACTCGGCGAGTTTGAGCGGTATCATAAATACTATTAAATGCTTTTACCATGATCTTTTCAAGCTTTTCTTCAACTTCTTCTTCACTCCAGTAATAACCTTGATTATTTTGAACCCATTCAAAATAAGATACAGTTACACCACCAGCTGAAGCTAACACATCTGGTACAAGAAGGATGCCGCGTTCTGTTAAAATTTGCGTAGCTTCTAATGTAGTCGGTCCGTTTGCTGCCTCAACCACAATGCTTGCTCGAATATTATGTGCATTTTCTTCGGTAATTTGGTTTTCAATGGCTGCCGGTACTAGAATATCGCAATCCAATTCAAGCAGTTCTTTATTCGTAATAGTGTTTTGGAATAACTTTGTAACCGTTCCAAAGCTATCGCGCCGATCCAAAAGATAGTCAATATCCAAGCCGTTTGGATCGTAGAGCGCACCATATGCATCCGAGATACCAACTACTTTCGCGCCTGCATCATGCATAAATTTAGATAAGTAACTTCCGGCATTTCCGAATCCTTGAACAACAACACGGGCACCTTCCAATGAAATTCCCCGCTTTTTAGCCGCTTCCCGAATACAAATTGTTACCCCTTTTGCTGTTGCAGAATCACGTCCGTGTGAACCGCCAAGAACCAATGGTTTGCCTGTTATGAATCCAGGTGAATTAAATTCATCGATACGGCTGTATTCATCCATCATCCATGCCATAATTTGCGAATTGGTATAAACATCAGGAGCAGGAATATCTTTTGTTGGTCCGACAATTTGGCTGACTGCTCGAACATATCCGCGGCTAAGTCTTTCTAGTTCTCTGAAAGACATATCACGTGGATCACAAATGATGCCGCCCTTACCACCGCCATACGGAAGATCAACAATTCCACATTTCAAACTCATCCAAATCGAAAGGGCTTTCACTTCTGTTTCCGTTACATTTGGATGGAAGCGAATTCCGCCTTTTGTCGGGCCAACAGCATCGTTATGCTGTGCACGATATCCAGTAAATATTTTAATAGAACCGTCATCCATACGAACAGGGATTTTTACTGTTAATAAACGCAACGGCTCTTTTAATAGTTCATATACTTCTTCAGGATAACCTAATTTTTCCAAAGCCTTATGAATGACTGTTTGCGTTGATTTTAACACATCATGTTTGTCTTCTTGATTAGTCTTTCCAGCACCATTTTCGGCTACCATTTGTAAACCTCCTAAGTAATCCTTAAACGAATGTTGTCCGCTTTCAGTCACAAGTATACACCTTTACATGATTAATGCAAGAATTAAACTGCACTTTCCTTTATTTTTATTATTTTACCTGCAATCGCTATCATTCTTGTTTAGTAATACTTTCCTAAAATTGGATCAATCATAAAAAAATGGGGGTACGCTCCCCATTGAAATTTATCTTATGGATTACTTAAAGTAATGAATAATGGTTTCTACAGCTTGATTGGTCATGATTTGTTTCCCATATTCGATAAGTATAAAAGGACTTTGGATAGAGACATTTCCGAACTCAGACAAAATACTTGCGGCCTTCTCATTTTTCCCAGGGGTTAAATGATTCATGGTTAAGTAATAGCAATTGTTATAAGCAAATAGACTGCCTCCTGATATACCTGCTCTGAAGAGACATTTTGCCGCATTAATAACATCCTCGAATTCTGCAAATTCAAATAACAGACACTCACATCCCCCAAACCGTACTTGCATCTCAATAAACCCGTCATATAAAAGTTCTTCATCTTCTTTATAACCGTTAACAGTGATAATCATAATCATACCTTGAGTCTGGAGGGAGAAAATTTCTACCGCTACAGACCCCTGTATATCCACATCGAATTCGCTGCTGGCCTCTTCTAACATGTCATGGAAGAGCTGATTCCATTTACTTGATTCCTTCCAAATATCATCCTTGGAAAGTCCTCTTTCCATTAAATCATCAGAGGTTAAAAAAATTTTTATTTTGTTTGCTGTTAAGCGTTCTAAGCGCATGATTTTGCCCCCTGCCGTGACCTAACTCTTAAGTTCAGTGTATGTCAGGAGGATTTATTTGTGATTTGTCTATCCGGATCATGCTTACGCGCATACTTACTTAAAATTTATGTCATGTTGGAAAAAGTTTTTCATATAGTTAATTGATATCACATATTGGGAGGGTCCTATGTATACTCATCTTAAGTTTTATCATCCTTTTGTCAGTTCATTTGACCCATGTAAGCCTATTTTAGAAAAAAAGTATTCTACACCGCCTCATTTATATATAGGATTTCAGCCACCTAATCTTCCGCAGTTTTCTCCGTTTGAGGCTCTGAAGGCCGGAACACTTTGGAAAGATTTTTATGATCCTTGGTTCAATACTTATGAAAAGCAAATGGGAGGGGTTCTTCCATGAAACAATTGCCAGCAGAATACTATCAATTAATGGAGCAGCTTCAGGCCGTCGATTTTGTTCTTGTCGAACTGACTTTATATTTGGATACCCACCACAACGATCTGGAAGCCATTCATCAATTTAATCATTATGTAAAAGAAAAAAAGCGGATCAAAAAGCTGTTTGAAAGCCAGTTCGGTCCCCTACAGCAGTTTGGCAACAGCTACTCCGGATACCCTTGGAGCTGGGACGATACGCCTTGGCCTTGGCAAGTTTGAATATAATAAGGGGGGAGTTTCATGTGGATTTATGAAAAAAAACTTCAATACCCGGTTCGTGTCAGTACATGCAATCCAACTTTAGCCAAATATTTGATTGAACAGTATGGCGGTGCGGACGGAGAACTTGCCGCGGCTTTACGATATTTAAATCAAAGATATACCATTCCGGATAAAGTTATTGGTCTTCTTACTGATATTGGAACAGAAGAATTTGCCCATTTGGAAATGATTGCAACAATGGTATATAAACTAACAAAAGACGCCACGCCGGAACAGTTAAAAGCAGCGGGTCTCGGGGAGCATTATGCAAATCATGACGGCGCATTATTTTACCAAAATGCGGCCGGTTCGCCTTGGACAGCCACTTATATCCAGGCAAAAGGGGATCCAATCGCTGATCTTTATGAAGATATTGCTGCTGAAGAGAAAGCCAGAGCAACCTACCAATGGCTGATTGATCTTAGTGATGACCCGGATTTAAATGATTCCCTAAGGTTTTTAAGGGAAAGAGAAATTATTCATGCTCAACGTTTCCGTGAAGCGGTGGAGATTTTGAAAGAGGAATGGGATACAAAGAAAGTTTTCTAACAGGAGTAAGAAGCAGACATTTCTGCTTTCTTACTTTTTTTCGTGATATAAGTTAATGTCGTAATGTTTTTTCATCACTTCAAATACTAAGTGGCGGTTTTTCCACTGTTCTTCACTTCCCCAAAAATCCTTGCTGCGGTCAACAATTTCACATCTTAATTCATGATATTCTTTCTCAGCTTTGTCCTTTTTTGTCCTCAATACATTCATACCACCATACATACCGACACTTAAGACTAAAAAGGTTAAATTATTGGAATCATTTACAAATGCAGAAAACATCTCTGCGAACGAATAGGGATAAACACTGATCACCGTCATATACAAATAAATCAAGAAAAGTGAGGCCAATAAAACCGTTCCCCAAATGGATTGTTTATGATACCGTTCAAATTTATCGAACTTTTCCTTTCGTTTTCTTACATTATCCAGTGCCTGTTTTGTCGCTTCATCGGTATTTTCCAGTAACCGGATTGGAGTATCCAAAACACATCCCTCCATTCTTTAGTTTATACCTATGACCTTGTCCTCCAAAGTATGAATAAAAAAGCCAATCAAATTACTGATTGGCTAGTCATTTAATGGAATTTTCAATACTTGTCCGACATAAAGCTGATCACTATTTAGATGATTGGCTTTTCTGATCATCTCCATGCCGCTTGACGAGTGGTAATATCTTTTGGCAATTAAATAAAGCGTTTCTTTTCGATGAACCGTATGATAAATAATTCTTGGCTTAACCATAGAAGCCTTTTCACTCTTTACGGTTTGTTTGGCAGAATCGCCAGTATGATCGGCCGAACCTTCAACAGAATCTCCTTGGGATGTATTCGTAGCTGGTGAATCTTTTTCTGTATTTGGCATACTTTTAAATGAAGTTTCAGAGTTTGTCTCATCTATATTTACCGCCGGAACTTGCGAACCATTATTTTCATTATTTATCTCCACCTGATTTTGCTCTTGTGACTGTGCTTTCTTCTTGTCATTTTGTTTTGGTGTTTCTAAATTGATCGTTTCACCAACAGAGTTTACGGTTTGCTTTACTGCTCCTCCGGTTTTTTTTCCATCAAGGTAGGATATGACGCTGAAAATAATGATAGGAAGGAGAATAAATAAGAGTACTAACAATCGAATCACAGGATATTTTACTTTCCATTTCAGCTTCTTTTTCTTTTTTCCATGAAGCTGCTCCCTTGGTGGTAACGAGCTTTCTGATTCAAACGGCCCATCCAATTGTTTATTTATTTTTTCAATAGGTTGTTTTAATCTTTCTGCCTGTTCCCGATATGGTGCTTCTTTATTATTCATAGGGTCACGTCTCCTTCCCGTTAAACTTTGGATATACCATAGCAAAAATTAAGTTAAGATTTTCTCCAAATATTCCTGCCATGTTTCTTCAGTTTGCTGCGTAACAAGTTCCTGATTCATTTCCTGGTATACTTGAAATTCGATCCCGCAATAATCACAGCATTGGGGGACCTTCACAGTGAGTGTTTCTTCAAAATATTGCAGAAGACATTCCCTGCGGCAATAACAGGAATCGATCCATTTTTTCATTTGCGTGATATAACTTCTTTTCACTTGCAATCTTTCTTTGACAAATTTCAAAAATGATTCTTGTATTCCCTTAAAATCACTATTTTCATTTGCTTGATGCAAAAAAGTCTCTACAATTCGCCATTGGACATCAGAAAAACCGCCAAGTTCTTTTAGCTCTTGAAAATTAATTTCCGCATGGACTAATCGCTGAAAGAGCCAGGCGATTTGCTGTTCTGACGGCAGTTCGCCTTCCGCCAGCTGAACCGGCAGCATTTCGTCCCCTGGCGCATAGAATAAACAAGCAATACTGGGATTGCCGTCGCGTCCTGCCCGGCCGATTTCCTGAAGATATGATTCCATTTGCATAGGCATATGGTAATGTAGAATAAACCGGATATTTTCTTTATTGACTCCCATTCCAAAGGCACTTGTTGCACAGATGACATCAAGCTGATCATGAAGAAATTGCTGTTGGATCAAAATCCTTGTATCTTGGTCTAGACCGCTATGATAGACACCTACTTTGCATAGTTTTTTATTCGCTAGAAGCTGAGCTATTTGTTCCGCTGATTTTTTGCTGGAAAAATAAATAATTCCAGGCTTTCGCAGTTTGGAAACAAGTTCAAGCACCCTGCTTTCTTTTTCCCGATAATCTGATACTTTTTCTACGTATAATGCGATATTCGGACGGTCGACTGAAGCTTCGACTTTTGTCACTTCTGTAAGACCGAGTGTCTCGATTATATCTTCACGGACTTTGCGTGTACCTGTTGCTGTTAAAGCAAGTGTTAAAGGATTTCCCAGCTGTTTTCGTATCTCACCCAGCTTGGAGTAATCGGGTCGAAAATCATAACCCCATTGTGAGATGCAATGTGCTTCATCGACTACAAATAATGAAATCGTTATTTCCTTAAGCTTTTGTATTACAACCGGAACTTGTAACATTTCCGGTGATAGAAAGATGAATTTATACTTCATTAAATTCTTTAGCACAAATTGCTTTTCCTCGAAGGATAGAAAAGAATTAACAGCCACCACCCTTTTTTCTCCATATCGTTTAAATTGTTCAACTTGATCCTGCATGAGCGATAGAAGTGGTGAAATAATCAAAACCTGCCCAGGGAAGATCAGTCCTGGAAACTGGTAACACAATGATTTTCCTGTTCCAGTCGGAAGTATGGCCAATGTATGGCGGCCGGATAGGATTGAAGTGATGACTTCCTTTTGCCCCGTTTTAAAGGATGGATACCCAAAATGTTTTTGTAATAGCTTTTCTAAGTCCATGATCCGCCACCAAATTTCGCCAGCACTAATCGTATTTGAAAATAACTTGCTGCTTTTACGTTTTCTTTAATATGTTTTAATTGTTTCAAGCCTGACTGCCTGGAGATCTCTAAAATTTGCTGTTGCAGTTCTTTGCCGACATAAGAATCAATAGAAAATTCGGGTGTATTCAAGGCAATTTCGACAAGATGATCTTCAATCGTACTTCTCTTTAACCTGCGGATTTGAGCGATTTTTTCGAGCGAATAACCTTTAGATAATAGCTCCCACGTTTTACTGGCAGATAGTGTTAATTTGTTATTCCACCTAAAGTCGGCAATTAACAAATGCAATAATGGATAGCGATTTGGATCTTGCTTTATTTCCCCGAGCAAATAATGGATCGTTTGTATAAAGCGGATTTGGTACTCATATAAATCAAGATTGAATTTCTTTGCAGCCTGCTCTGCAGTTAAGCCAATTTGCTGATATCCTGTTAAACGAAAAACGAGCATTGACGGATTGATCTCTTCCGCTCTCGAAAAACAATCCATAAGCTCCTGGTAAACTGCCGGTCCAATTTGCTTCTTTGGAAGGTGAATTTTTCTTAAGATTATTTTAATCCAGTTAAGGGCATCTTTGTTCTTCTGAATAGGTATATAGGTTGTTTCTTGAAAGACAAGATTTGATATAACTTGAATGAAGAGCGAAAATCTTACCCAAAATAAGGATGATAGTTGATGAAAATCCCAGCCGTTGAAATAGGAAAGAACGCGGTGTTCAGCTAATAAAGAATTCCCGGCTGGCGTCAGTAAGAATTGCTGCTTTCCGCAATGGGTAATCCACTTTCTTTCATGGAGACGGCGCACGATCTTTTCAAATGATTCTCTTGACATTCCTTCACAGATGCCAAAAAGCGTTTTCAAAGAAAACAAATGTGCATCTTGAATGGTTTGGGAAGACTTTTTTCCATTTAATAAATGATAAATAGAAAAGATCGTTCTTTCACCATTTAACTTTTTTAAACCATATAGAATGATCGATTCTAATTGCTCCATTCCTGGCCCCCATAAACACTCGACAAAATTCTATATAATCTCTTTTATTTTACCATGAGATGACGATACTTGTATTCAAAAATAGTGAAAGTTATTCATTTGGAGATACCGAAAGGGAATTTTCTATTGAAAAGTTGCTCTTACAGTTTTACAATAGAACATGTAAAAGGCGTTTTCTATAGGGGAAAATGTTTGAATACTTTTGTTATTTTACTGGGAGGTTTTTTTCATGCCAAAGTATACAATTGTTGACAAAGAAACTTGTATCGCTTGCGGTGCATGCGGCGCTGCAGCACCCGATATTTATGATTATGATGATGATGGAATTGCATTTGTAACCCTTGATGATAATGAGGGCATTGTTGAAATTCCAGATGTATTAATTGATGATATGATGGACGCATTCGAAGGCTGTCCAACTGACTCCATCAAGGTCGCTGACGAACCATTTAATGGAGATCCAACTAAATTTGATTAATCTTTGGCCTTAAGGATATTCTTAAGCTGCTTACCCCCTTCTGATTCAGGAAGGGGGTACATTTTTTGTATTGAAAAAAACATCAGCCAAGAAAATCTTGGCTGATGTTAGAATTAAACACTTTTTAGTCGTGAAATTTTATGAATCCAAGCCTGCATCCGAATAAACAGCAGCATAAAGATGGCAGACATCATGACACCTTTAAGGATATTAAACGGCAGAATGGCAGGAACTACCAGATTTCGCATATCAGGGAATTTCAGCAATGCTGTATAGAACGGTAGAATGAAAAAGTAGTTTAATATACTCATCATCACAGCCATAGTAAATGTCCCAGCAATTAAAGCAAGCGTCATTCCTTTTCTCGTTTTTAACCTGCTATATAAATAATAAGTTGGGAGTATGAAGAAAATTCCCGCGAGGAAATTGGCAATATGCCCTACAGGAATCCCTGTTGGACTTCCTGTTACAATATAATTAAGGATATTTTTAATCAATTCAACCAAAATGCCGGCGATCGGACCAAAGATAAGCGCAGCAATAAGCGGCGGAATATCGCTGAAATCAACGAACAAAAAATTCGGAAAAAATGGCAGCGGAAAGTTTAAGAGCATTAACAAATACGCGATACTGCTCAACATGCCAATTGAAACCATGACTTTTACTTTTGTGTTCTTCATTACTTTCTTCTCCTCTCTCCTGTTGACCCATCATCATTTAGGAAGAGAGGTTCAGCATGACGATACCAAAATAAAACTCCCTCTTAAAAGAAGGAGTTTTGAAGGTATACTCAAATAAACGTTCATGAATACCAAATTTTGAACGCCTGCAGAACCTCCATCTTCTCCCATCCAGACTATACTGTCGGCTTTGGAATCTCACCAAATCCTGCCCTTTTCAGGCTCGCGGGCTTAAGAGCACTGCTCTAATACCGCCGATCGGGAATTTCACCCTGCCCCGAAGATAGATCGATTTTAACTTAACAAATTCATTATACTGAAAAAAGATGAATTTGTTAAGTGCAAGAGATTGGTTTTTCATCGGACATTCAAGATTTGATTTGGTTTGATCATATCAGAAGTTAAATGATTTAACCGCTTAATGGTTTCTACTGAAATATTTCGTTTCCTGGCAATTGAATATAATGTATCTCCTTGTTTAACAACATATTGATCTTCTGACCCTTTCATATGATCATAAGGAGAGTTTACGGCTAAAGCGTCCCTTGCTCCACCTGCAATCCCCATTTGAACAGCCTCTCCTACAGAGGCTTTTCCTAAAAGACTTTCGGGATCCATGGCAAATTTTTTATCATATCTCCATTCTTGCAAATGGGTTTCAAAATGTAGATGTGTCCCGGTAGCTTGCCCGGTCTTTCCCATCTTTCCAATCATTTCACCTTGCTTAACGAATTGGCCTTGCTTAACAAAGCGTTTGTTTAAATGGGCATATACTGTTACAAATTGACTCGGATGCTTAATAAATATGACATTGCCATATGTATCAGAATAATAAGATTTGACCACGACACCGTCTTCAACCGCTAAAATCGGGGAATCCCATTTTCCCGCAATATCAATTCCCTTATGCCTTCCTTGCCTTGTTCCATATGTATCGGAAATCACGCCTTCTGCTGGCCAAATCCAAGTTTTGCCGAGAGTTGGTTTTTCAGAAAGCGCGGCTGCCTCCGAATGTTTGGCACCTATAAATAATAAACTGACACAAAGCGCCATAATGATGGCAATTAAAAACCTTTTTATGTAATCAAGCATTGAATTCCTTTCCTCCTTATAACTTGTCCCCACTACATTATGTCCAGAAAACTTTACTTAGAACATAGAACCGAGGTGAAGCCAAACCATACTTGTTATAATTTGGCTTAATTTGTTTATTTATTCAAAAAAAAATCACCCAAACTTGGCAAAGCATATTATTAGAAAATCTTAATAATAACAAATAACACTACTGCAAAAGCAGTAATTCCGGATAAAGCCCATACATATGTTTTTCGTTTTCTAAGGTAAATATTTTGGTAAATATCATGAGGATCGCGATAATCAAGGATTTTTGGCATTCGTCTTAACAACGCTTCAAGCTCGTGATCGCTCCACCCTGACTTTTTCACAAATAACTCCCTCCTTTTCGGAAAACAACTCCATTTGTTTTTTTAACATCTTTAAGGACCGGTGCTGGGTTGTTTTCACTTTACTTTCCGACCAACCTAATGCTTTGGCTGTTTCAGAAATGGATAAATCATGAATATAGCGCAAAATAATAACGGTTCGCTGATCAAGAGTACAATATTCCAGACATTTATAAATCAGCTTTATCTCATCCTTTTGAACGGCTATCTCTTCGGGAATTAAATGCCCATTCTTTAACTGGTTTGCCTGTCCTTCAAATTGATCGAGCAGTTTCTCCTTCGAACTTTTTTGTTTTCGAAAAAAGTCAATGGCAACATTGCGGGCGATTGAAAACAGCCAGGTTTTTTCACTGCTTTCCCCTTTAAAGCGGTGATATGATTTATAAACTCTTATATAAACCTCTTGAACGAGATCCTCTGCATGTTCTTTATTTCTCACCATATAAAATAGAAACTGAAAAACGTCATGATGATATTTGTGATACAGTTCATCGAAAACGGAGTCCATCTTTGTTCCCTCCCCGTTCATCCATAATAGTCGATATATATGTACGAAAGGTTTCATCATGTTAAATATAGTCTGTTTTCCGGCAAAATGGAAGGTTTAAGTTGGAAAAATTTTCAACAAAAAAAAACCCACCCGCTTTGACAGATGAGTTCATTCTGTTTGTTTCATATGAATCAAGAACAATCGGCAATTTTTTTACTGATTTTACGATTTTCGCGGTAACCAAAAAGCGAAGGTGGTACCTTGTCCATATTTGCTTTGGACTGATATGGTTCCGTTATGGGCTTCTATAATATTTTTGGCAATCGCAAGCCCGAGCCCTGTCCCAGATTTCCCTCGGGTCCGTGCTTTATCTGCCTTGTAAAAACGTTCAAACACAAACGGCAAATCTTCTTCCGGAATTCCTGAACCGGAATCTTTCACTTTAATCGTAATCCCTTTTTGATCCAAAGTAACGGTTATCAGTATCGTTCCACCTTTCGGAGTATGCCTCATGGCATTATCAATTAAGTTGGTTAGAACCTGCTCAATTCTGTCAGGATCAAGGGAGATAGCTGGAATGGCATTTTCCAATTCAGCTGATAAGCTGATTTCATTATCCTTTGCCATGCCTTGAAACTTATAAATAATTCTATTGATAAAAGATTCTAGATTTACTTCTTCCATCGATAATTGGATATGCCCTGCTTCCATTCTCGCCAAATCAAGAAGTTCATTGACGAGTCTGCCCATTCGTAATGATTCATCATAAATAACCCTAGCCATTTCCTTTTTCTCTTCCTGAGTCTCAGCAATATCATCCACAATGGCTTCACTGTAGCCCTGCAACATTGAGATCGGAGTTCTAAGTTCATGCGAGACATTGGCGATAAAATCTTGACGCATTTTTTCCAGCTGCCGTTCCTCAGTCATATCCCGTAAAACCGCAACTGCTCCACGAATAAATCGGTTGCTATAAAGTGGGGAAACAAGGATCACCCAATGACGGCCTTTTAATGAAACCTCTCCCGCCTGCTCCTTTTCTGTTTCAACAGCACGTTGGAACAATTCCATCACTTTTGAGGGGAGCGCTTCGGAACTTATATGATGGCTGCCCTTTTCAGAATAAAAATATTGGAGAAATCTGTCGGCAGGAGGATTGGTTATTAGAATGGTTCCATCCCGATCGAAAGTAATGACTCCATCAGCCATACTGCTAAGGATACTTGCTAGCTGCTCCTTTTCCTGGCTCAAGGCATTCATATTGAACTTCAATTGCTTGGCCATTTGATTAAACGCAGTTCCCAGCTCCCCAATTTCATCACGTGTTAAAATGGGAACTTTCGTATCAAATTTGCCGCGTGCAACTTCAAACGCTGCCTCCCGCATATTCCTTAATGGCGCTGTTATTCTAGTTGATAAGAAAAAAGCAAAAATAGTGGTCAAAACAATGGCAACACCGGCAGCCAATAAAGTAAACTTCGTCGTTGAGCGAGTTGTTTCCTGCATCACTTTTAATGACTGATAAATAAAGACTGCTCCATCTTTACTGTCAGAAAGATGTAACGGAACTCCAATGATCGAATAATTCGTCACCTCTGCCTGCCCTGTTTTTACTGGAGCAAGATTCGACACTTTCTCAACCGTTACATGATGACGAAAAACTTTGACTAAATCCGGGTCTTTATTAATATCTGCAATCGTTAATTTGCCGTCATTCTTAGTATTGGGAGAGTAATAGACTTCATGTGCATTTTTTATAATAACTACTTTTGTTGCATCATCAATCATTTGCCAAGAGATTTCTAATCCGAGCTGGAATTGTCCATTTTGATGTTTCTCGAGCACATGAGCAATTTTTTCAGCCGTATCAGTCAGTGCCCTCTTTGTTTCTTGAATATTATTGTTTTGAAAAAATTCAAGAAGCAAAATGGTCAGAATAAACAATACAACCGAAACTAACAATAGAATGGTGCCCCATAGTTTAACGACAACACTGCGCAGAAAAGTCATTCATTCACAACCTCAAATTTGTATCCTACTCCCCATACGGTTACAATCATTCTGGCAGCAAATTCCGATGCCTTATTTAGTTTTTCCCTTAGACGCTTAACATGTGTATCAACTGTCCTGAGATCGCCAAAAAATTCATATTGCCAAACTTCTTTCAACAGCTGTTCACGCTCAAAAACTTTATCAGGCGCTTTAGCCAAATAATATAGGAGTTCATATTCTTTTGGTGTCAAATTTACTTCCTTGCCGTCTGCCGTCACTTTATGTGCGTCATGATCGATTGTTAAATGCGGAAACACAAGCACATCCTTTGTGGTTGGTTCCGTTTGCAAGTAACTTGTTTGTGATGCCCTTCTTAAAATGGCTTTTACACGCAGAACGACTTCACGCGGGCTAAACGGCTTTACGATATAATCGTCTGTTCCTGCTTCAAACCCTTGAACACGATTTACCTCTTCCCCCTTAGCGGTTAACATAATAACAGGAGTTGCTTTTTTCTCCCGCAGTTCGCGGCAAACCTCAAGCCCGTCCTTGCCAGGCATCATCAGATCAAGAAGAATCACATCATACTCATTTTCCAGCGCTTTTGCTAATGCCTCATTTCCGTCTTCAGCTTCTTCGATCTTATATTCTTCGCGACTTAAATACATTTTTAAGAGGCGGCGGATTCTTTCTTCATCATCTACAACTAAAATTTTCACTTCTTTTCCCATTTCAAAATCCCCCCTTGAAGTCTATTTTACAAAATGGCTATCTATTTTCAAACCTAGTCCCACCACTTAAAAGTGTCAATAATTTGACAAAGTAACAATTAAAAACCTTCACTCAAAAAAGTGAAGGCATAAAAAGGATGAATCTTTTTGGTTTAAATTAAGATCCAGCATAGGAATGGAGACCAGCAATGACAAGATTCACAGCCACAAGGTTAAACATAATAATGACAAAGCCTATAACACCGAGCCACGCAGATTTTTTCCCGTGCCAGCCTTTTGATAAGCGAAGGTGTAAAAAAGCAGCATAGAATAACCAGGTAATAAGGGCCCATACTTCCTTTGGATCCCAGCCCCAGAAACGTGACCAAGCCATTTGCGCCCAAATCATCGCAAAAATAAGCCCGCCCAAAGTAAATACCGGAAAACCGATCAAAACAGACCGATAACTAATTTCATCTACAAAATCGAGCTTTACATTTTTCACAAGCGGTTTTAGCGCTGCTCCGATCCGCTTTCTGAGCAGTAATCTAATAATACTATACAGAAAAAGCCCGCCAATTAATGACCAAATGACCGTATTTAATTTCTTAGCATTGACAATCGCCGGCATTTCCACCCATGGTTGAAATCCGCCCTTTGTCAGCAATTCTCCTTTATGCGGCCCCGTAATGGCAGGCATGGTATAATCAACCGTAACCTGGTTATCATTCTTATCAATCCAGTTAAATTTCTCATGGTAGCCGGCAGCTGAAAAGCCTGATGATACAACGACGAATCCGAGAACAGTAACGAGCGTAAACATCACAATTTCAAGCCAGAACGTTTGCAAGTCCGATTTTGTCTGGTCAATCGCTTTTACAAGATAGATTAATCCTGCCGCAAAGCTAATGGCAAGGATCGCTTCGCCAATCGCCGCAGTTGTCACATGGATATAGAGCCAATAACTTTGCAAAGCCGGAATCAAAGGTGAAATATCCCTCGGAAACATGCTTGCATAGGCAATGATTAAGAGTGCTACTGGCATTGTAAATAATCCGAGCAACGTTGTTCGGTAAATAAAATAAATAACGATAAATGCCCCAACAAGTGCCATTCCGAAGAAGGTGGTAAATTCAAACATATTGCTGACCGGGGCATGTCCGGAAGCAATCCATCTCGTGATAAAGTAGCCAAGCTGTGAAATAAAACCAATAATGGTCAACAATACAGCAATTTGTCCCCATTTAGTGGTTGTTTTCTTTTCATTTGAATCTTTTTTGACTTTGATAGATCCTCCATAAAACAAGGTTGCCGCCAAATAAAGAATAAAAGCGATAAATAATAAATTACTGCTTATGGATGCCATTAGCCTTCCTCCTTATTCTTACCAGCTTGAAGTTGGTCTTCCGGCATGGTAAGTTTGGTTCCCGCCAGTACTGTTTCGATCTCCCGTTTAAATCCATACCAATTTTTATTCGTATGGCCGGCAATCCAAACTTGTCCGCTCTTTCGCTGGATCCAAATCCTGCGGTGCTGCCAATAAGATCCTTGCACCACACCGATCATGAAAATTATACCGCCCAAAATAATCACCCACATCGAGGAATCCTTCCGGACGACAAATCCGGAAACATTTTTGGTGTCAATCCCTCTGAATGCCATTTTATACGTATTATTGCCAAATGGCTCAATTGTTTGTCTAATCGCAACAAAACTTGTTTCCCCTTTTGGCTTATCAGGAGTATACATACGAAATATAAACGCAGGGTTATTTGGATCTCGGGATTTTGTAGAAGGTTCCCCATTCTTGGCGAATTCAAAATCCGGAAAATAGTTAAGAATTTTGACAGAATATCCTTTCCCTAGATCATATGTTTCCTTTGGATTATAGAGGTCAATCTTCACATCGCCATAAGTTTGATTCGTTTGTTTATTCATTAGTGAAAAGGTCATAGCGCTAAGCTCACTTCGAAACGAAGCTTGGTAAATGGAATATCCGTCAAATGATAATGGATGATTGACGCGAATCTTATAATCCATTACTTTCTTAAGCTTTGGTTTTTCACCGGGCAGGCTTTTGCCTGACTGCTCATATAGCACGACATTTGACTGATAATTTTTCGCCACTTCCCCAGCCTTACTAAGCGCCTGAGCAAAGGTTTTATCTTTGTTTTTGTCATAAGTTTGCAAAATGAATTTATTGTTATGAATATAGAATTTTTCTCCGGTTTCCGGAACTAATGCCGTTTCCCCTTCACGAACCCATAAGTTCTCATTGACATACATGCCGGGAATAAAACGCATCATCGTCCCGATTAGAAATATTATAAGACCAATATGATTAATATATGGACCCCAGCGGGAAAAACGGCCCTTTTCGGCTAATAAGTTGCCGTTTTCTTCTCGGATATGGTAACGTTTTCTTTGCAGTTGTTCTTTAACAAGGGTTAAATCTTTGTCAGCAGCATCTGAATTCACTCCAAATAATCGCTGGCGCTTTAAGAAACCTTCATGTCTCGTTACCTTTTGTGCTTTTAACGCCTTATACAATGGAATTACCCTGTCAAGACTGCAAATGACAAGCGAAATTCCAATCATGGCAATTAATAGCAAGTACCACCATGAGCTGTACAAATCATCAAAACCGAGCTGGTAGTAGATCTTTCCCAGCGTGCCATATTCCTGCTGATAATACACTTCCGGAGGCTGGTCAATATACATTTTCTGCGGAAAAATCGTTCCAAGGGCGGAAGCAATTAATGTGATGATAATGAGCCATACGCCAACTTTCACGGATGAGAAGAAGTTCCATATTTTATCAATAATTGTCTTATTGTAGGTTTGTGAACGGCGGGCGCTGCCTTCATAACGCATATCAAGCAATTGATTCTTATCAGCCTGTTCATCCAGTATTTTCCCGCAAGCTTCACAAAGGACGGTTCCATGCGGGTTTACATGACCGCATTCGCATTTCACATCATTCATTAGCAAAAACTCCCTAACAACTTATGGTTTTATTTTCTCCATAAACTCCCTAACTAAATTTTCAGATAGTTGGCCCGTATAGTACTTGATCACCTTCCCGTTTTTATCGATTAAAAAAGTGGCAGGCAGTGGATCAATACCATACGCGGTCATGACTTCTTTATTCGTGTCGATCATGATGGGAAAATCAAGATGGTAACGGGAAGCAAATTCATTGACCGCAAGTGGAGATTCCTGAATATCTACTGCCAAAACCTGAACTCCTTTATCTCTAAATTGATGATATTGATTATTGATATAAGGCATTTCTTGCTTGCAAGGAGGACACCATGTTCCCCAAAAATTTAAGAATACTCCCTGCCCGCGATAATCAGAAAGACGGTGTTTATGGCCTTCAAGATCTGTCAGCACAAAATCTGGAGCTTTCGAACCAACCGCAACAGACTGGTGATTGTCCTTTGTAAAGTTTGCATACAGGGTATACACAACGGCGGCACATAGAACAAGTAAGATGATTGTCCTCATTACTAATCGCCGTTTCTTCATATAAAAACCTCCATTACTTCTGATAGCAAGTCGAAATTGTGAAGTTTCTTTGAATTTCTATTATTCAAGTGTTTCCCTTTTATTCTTTACTCACTAGCGAAATCTGCTAGATTTCACTTTGATTCTAAAGCAAGCGCCCTGAATTGTTTGACCTCGTGAGGTGACAGCTCCCGAGCTTCTCCGGCTTTCAAACCATCCAATGTTAAAAATCCATATCGTTCCCGCTTTAGTTTCATAACTTCATGGCCGATTGCTTCAAACATCCTTCTTACCTGGCGGTTCCGGCCTTCATGGATTGTTATTTCCACAATCGCCGTATGTTTTTTCTTATCCACTGATAACAATTTAACTTTTGCAGGCGCCGTTTTGCCATCCTCAAGACGGATGCCTTTTTCTAATTTTCGTAGGTTTTCTTTCAGAGGAATTCCTTTAATTTTTGCAACATACACTTTTTCAATTTCACTTCTTGGATGCATTAATAAATTCGCAAACTCTCCATCATTCGTCAACAGCAATAAACCTGAAGTATCATAATCAAGGCGGCCGATCGGATAAATTCTTTCTTCCACTCCAGGAAAGAAGTCTGTTACCACCTTTCTTCCCTTTTCGTCATGAACACTGGAAATAACTCCCCTTGGTTTATATAAAAGGAAATAAACAGGTTCTTCCTTCTCAATCGGGATTTCGTTCACCTCCACTTGGTCAGATGGTGATACCTTTAATCCAAGTTCGGTCACAATCTTCCCATTTACCTTTACTTGGCCCTGCTTAATCAATTCCTCCGCTTTCCGTCTGGAGGCAACACCAGCACGAGCAATAACTTTTTGTAATCTTTCCATTATTTCACCTCAAAAAATGTTCATATAATTAAATCAAGTAAAACTATATGATATATAGATAAATTCTATTGTAATGAAATTATGACATAAATTCATCACTTTTCAAAGTAATGGATGTTTTACCAATAAAAAAAGCAAGTTCTTATTTCAGAACTTACCTTTAGACCTTAATTTGTTCCAAATAAAACAGCCACAACAATGATAGAGATAATGATACCGACTAGATCAGCCAAAAGCCCTACTTTTAAGGCATCACCCATTTTTTTAATGCCTACCGCACCAAAATAAACGGTTAACACATAAAATGTCGTGTCGGTACTTCCTTGCAAGACGGATGCTAACCTTCCGATAAACGAATCCGGACCATAGTTGGCAATTAAGTCGCTTGTCATGCCAAGTGCAGCCGTACCTGATATCGGCCGAATGAATAGTAATGGAACAATTTCTGGTGGAACGCCGATCGCGTTCATCAAGGGGCGAAGAAGGTTTGTTACAGCATCGAGTGCACCGGATGCTCGAAATACCGAAATGGCTACCATCATTCCCACCAGAAAGGGAATAATCGATACAGCAATTTTGATCCCTTCTTTTCCTCCTTCTACAAAGCTTTCATATGTAGGTACTTGTTTATAAGTACCATATAAAAGAATCAATCCTATTAAGAGTGGAATAAAGGTCAGCGATACATAAGAGATTAGCGCCATGGTCCATCATCCTTTTCGGCGTCGATAATAGAAATAGCGGTCAATCAAAACAGCACCAATTGCAGATAAAATGGTGGTTATGATGGTTGGAACAACAATTTCTGTAGGAGAAACAGAATGATACGTCATTCTAATGGCAATGACGGTCGTCGGAATAATCGTAATACTGGCTGTATTGATTGCTAAAAAGGTGATCATCGACCTGCTTGCTGAATTTTTTCCGCCATTTAACTTTTTCAGTTCTTCCATTGCTTTAATTCCCAAAGGCGTTGCAGCATTTCCCAGCCCAAACATATTGGAAATCATGTTGGATAAAATATAGCCCATTGCTGGATGGTTTGGGGGAACTTCTGGAAATAACCGTTTTACGAGTGGACGGAAAAGTTTCGTTAATTTTTCAAGCAAGCCTGATTCCTCCGCAATGCGCATCATTCCGAGCCAGAACACTAATACACTGATTAAACCGATACAAAGAGTTACTGCTTCTTTTGCCCCGTCAAACACTGCTTTATTTACTGCCTCGATTGTTCCATTAAACAGGGCAAAGACAATTCCGATAATCGTCATGAAGACCCAAATATAATTAACCATCTGTCGTCAACCCCAATACGGCGAGAAAAATTTCTTTGACAAAATCAAACAGACCTTTCTTTCTTTCCTTGCTTCTTTCAGTGTTTGCATAGTAGATCGGGGTTTCCATTATCGCTTTTCCATCTAGATACGCAATCGCTTTCCCTACAATACTTTCCTTTTTCAATACCTTGCGCCAATTAGAAGACGGCTTATCCAACTTGAATTTAACCGAAAACAGACTCATTTCCTCTTTTGTGGCTGGATAGTCAAGTGATTGTTTTATATATAGATTCTTGTAGTATTTGTTATTTACATCAATTTTCCCCTTTTGCAATATTTCTGCCATTTCATATTGCTTAAATCCTGCTTCAAACATTGCAGTATGATCTTTCCAATCATCAGGGTCATTCAAGGTGACTGCAATCAGGTTCATATCTCCTTTTGTCGCAGTAGTAACAAGTGTACGTTTTGCCCGCTTGGTGAAACCAGTTTTGCCGCCTGTGCAATATGAATACATAGTCAGCAGTCGGTTTTTATTCTTCCAAATTCGATCCCAGGCCTCTGTCGGGTTTGGTGCACGGTATTCTTTTGTTCCCGAGATTTTGGCAAATGTTTTGTTCTTCATGGCATAGCGCATTAATAGAGCCATATCATATGCGGTGGAGTAATGGTCTTCATGGTCGTCAAGGCCGTGCGGATTTGCAAAATGAGTATCAAACATGCCGATTTCCCTTGCCTTCTGGTTCATTAAGTAGACAAAACCGTCCGTACTGCCTCCTACAAACTCAGCAATTGCAACTGCGGCATCGTTTCCGGATCGTAGCATCAGACCATATACTAAGTCTTTCAGTTTGATTTTTTCTCCTGGTTTTAAATATATGGATGACCCTTCGGCATGAGTAGCTTTTTCACTGACTTTTACATATTGATTCATTTTTCCTGATTCAATGGCTAGGATTGCGGTCATGATTTTCGTAATGCTTGCGATTCTTCTTTTTGTATGTGCATCTTTTTCATAAAGGACGCGCCCGGAGCTTTGTTCCATTAAGATGGCACTTTGTGCACTAACTCCAATAGAGGCACTTGTCTTTTGGGGCGTATGTGCAGCCAATAATGAAATGATGAGAAAAAAAATAACCAGCTTCCAAATAATTCTCATTTGATATACCTCGTCCCGCTCTTTATTTAATAAAAGTCTATGCGGGACAAGGCTTGTTATGACTATTTATTGTTTTAGTGGAAAGGGCAAATGAGCTAGCCGACTCCCTTTTTATATCGCTGGCCAGTTTTTATCAGCTGCTTTTTCAAATCTCATTTCGACATCGTGCCAATTAACAATGTTCCACCAATTGTCTACGTATGAACTTCGATCGTTTTTATATTGGAGATAGTAAGCATGTTCCCAGACATCGATTACAAGCAGAGGAACTGTGTTCCACTGAGTTAGCAGCATATGCCGTTCTGTTTGCAGGATTTCTAAGTGTTTGGCTATTGGGGACCATACGAGGATCGCCCAGCCGACTCCCTCTACTTGTTTGGCCGCTTCTGAAAATTGCTTTTTAAATGTACTGATACTGCCAAAATAATCTTCAATTGCTTGTTTTAATATACCTTGCGGATCCCCTCCTCCATTCGGGCTCATATTTCTCCAAAAGATTGTATGAAGATAGTGGCCCGATCCGTGAAAAGCAAGTTCGCGCGACCAGTGCTTAATAAGTGAGAAATCATTATTTTCCCTTGCTTTCTTTAGATTTAGTTCCGCTTTATTTAAGCCGTTTACATAGGAACGATGATGCTTATCATGATGAAGTCTCATGATTTGTTCAGATATATACGGTTCTAATGCATGATACGAATACGAAAGTTCTGGTAATGTATGGCCTCCTGCCGGAACCTCCTTTTCCAGCACAAAAATAGTTCCGACTACGCCTTCTTGCTTTCGCTTAAAGTAACTTTCCATTTGCTCATGAATATTCTCTGCTTTAGCTTGTAACTGAAGCAATTCCTCATGGGATAATTCACGATTTGTATTTTCGATCAATTCTGTAAAGACATCCAATTGATTCCAAAGCTCAGAATTTTCTTCTACCTCTTGCGAATTTAGAAATTGTTTCATTTGTTCGTTCCAATGAAATAATTCATTGACATACTGACGAAACCGAGTCATCATACCCCCCCTATTATGTTTAAAGAGTATGAATGATGAAGATTATTAA
>NZ_BCUZ01000010.1 GCF_001591485.1 Neobacillus fumarioli NBRC 102428
TACTAACTAGTTAGTATTTTTGATCACATGAATAGTATACATGAAATTTTTAGAATTTTCAACAATTTGCATCGAGCAAATTTCTTATAAACGCCGGATTAAAAGCAGAGAAGCTAACTCCCCTGCTCATAAAATCAGCATTTCAATCGTGTATTTCACCAATCCTTTCAATAATAGTCGCGTTAGCCATTCCTCCGCCCTCGCAAATGGCCTGTAGACCGTAGCGGCCTCCTGTTCTTTCCAATTCATGCATCATGGTAACCATCAAACGGGCACCGGTTCCGCCTAATGGGTGTCCTAAAGCGATCGCCCCTCCATTTGGATTTAGCTTCTTACGGTCAGCCTTCATTTCATCTAACCAGAGCATCGGAACAGGTGCAAAAGCCTCATTCACCTCATAAGTGTTCATATCTTCAATAGAAAGCCCCGCTTTTTCAAGAACTTTTTTCGATGCGATGGAAGGGCCTGTCAGCATTAAAGTCGGATCAGAACCGACAACAGAACGCGCCACAATACGGAACCGCGGTTTCAGCCCAAGCTTCTCTGCTTTTTCCCGTGACATTAAAAGGAGGGCTGCAGCACCATCACTCATTTGACTGGAATTTCCGGCATGTATTCTTCCACCTTGCATAAAGGCAGGTTTAAGGGATGCCAGTTTATCCAATGACGTATCTCTTCTCGGGCCTTCATCATGCTTGACTACGACCGTAGTTCCATCTTCAAGCGTTACTTCAACAGGCATAATCTCGCGGTCAAAACGGCCTTCATCTTGTGCTTTGACCGCTTTTTGGTGGCTCTCAAGCGAAAATTGATCAAGCTGGCTGCGGCTGTACCCCCATTTTTCCGCAATCCGCTCGGCGGATAAGCCTTGATGAATCATTTCATATTTAGAAGTCAACACGTTACTCCAAGTTGATTCCTTTCTGGATGACCCCATTGGAACTCTACTCATGCTCTCGACACCGCCGGCAATAACCACATCCATATCTCCGCTTACTATTGCCTGAGCGGCAAAATGAATGGCCTGTTGACCGGAGCCACATTGGCGGTCAATGGTCGTTCCTGGAACGTGTATAGGAAAATCCGCCATTAAAGCAGCAGTACGTGCAATATTTAATCCTTGCTCTTCTACCTGAGCAACACAGCCTAGAATCACATCTTCAACTAAACTAGAGGAGATGCCGGCACGATGGACTAATTCTTTCAAAACTTTTGCCGCCAACTCATCTGGACGGACTGAACTAAATAGCCCATTTCTCTTTCCTACAGGGGTACGGACTCCTTCAACAATCACAACTTCTCGCATAACCTATTGCCTCCTATTTACTAAAATTTGGACCATGTGATTCTTTTTTCTAAAAGAACAGTTCCAACTACATTACATGTGCGCCGCCATCGACTACCAGTACGTCTCCGGTCATAAAGTTTGATGCCGGTGCTGCCAAAAAGACTGCTACCCCTTTCAAATCTGAGTCAGAGCCAAATCTTCTTAATGGCGTTCCTTCAAGGATTTGATTTCCTCTTTTTTCAAGTAACACCTTGGATATCTTCGTTGGAAAAAATCCCGGAGCAATGGCATTAACATATATTCCATGATGGCCCCATTTCGTCGCCAGATCCTTTGTAAAGGTAATGACTGCTCCTTTGCTAGTGTTATAACCTATTGCATTCATGACGTTCGGATTGGAACCGCCAAGTCCGGCAGTGGAGGCAATATTAATGATTTTGCCGCCTTTTTGTTGAATCATTACTTTACCGACTTCCTGTGACATTAAGAAAGTGCCGGTGACATTCGTATTCATTACCTTATACCAGGCATCAAGCGGCATCTCTTCCACCGGAGCTCCCCAGGAAGCACCGCTATTATTCACAAGAATATCTATGTGACCAAACTGTTCAAGCGTTTGTTCCACCGTTCGTTTAACGTCTTCCGGATTTGTCACATCGCATTGTAACGCTAAGCTCTCAATGCCAAGCTTTTTCAGACTTTCGCTGACTTCCTCACAGGCCTCCAGTTTTCTTGAGCAGACAACGACATGTGCCCCTGCTTCGGCGAAGCCTTCTGCAATTTGCTGACCAAGCCCCCGGCCTCCGCCTGTAACAATGGCAACTTTTCCAGTTAAATCAAATAGTTCTTTAACGTGCATGAATGATCCTCCTAAGATTATTGGTACTTCCGTCATTCGTACCTACGGCGCACTTCATTCGAACTGTTTTGAAATTTCAATTATTTTTTTAAAACAAAAGATCCTATCCAATTTAGCAATAAACCCAGCATTCATCAGGAAACTTCCTGTTAATGCCGGGCCAATACTGGTCTATCTTTCGTATTAGTAAAGCTGATAAACAACATTGCCCGCTATTGTCACTTTGCCATGTTGATTAACGGCTTTAACAGAAAACTTTAGTGTTTTGTCTTGCTTTTCCTTTAATTCAGCTTTTAATGTTATTACATCATTCAAAAACACCATATTTTTAAAGCGAATAGAATAATCCTTCACAAAACCTTCTTCATAATATTCCGTAAAAAGTTTTGCCAGGTTGCCCATTGTCCACATTCCATGAGCAATAATCCCCGGCAAGCCTGCTTTTGCCGCCTCGTCATCAATGGTATGAATCGGGTTAAAGTCACCGGAAGCGCCGGCATATTTGATTAGGGCAATCCTTGAAACAGGCGCAAGGCTAACTTCATTTAGCGATTGGCCAACCTGTAATTCTGCTAGTCTACTCATTTCGCCAACACCTTCCTTACCGCTTCCGAAATGATGACAGTTGAAGTGGAGCTAAAAATGACCTTTCCTGCTGCATCTTCACCAATGTTCTCAATGACCAGGAATCCCATTTCTCCAAAGCTCCCTTTCTTTTCAAAATAATTCTTTATCGTTGTATAGCAATAAATTTCCTCGCCAACAAACAGCGGACGGTTATAGTGAAAACTTTGTTCCCCATGAATCAAGCCTTTATTCGGCAGGTGCAGACCTTCAATGAAACCGTAATCGAATACCCGCGGGAAGGTTGGCGGTGCAATATTCTTCTTATATCTTGACTTTTCCCCAACCTCTTCATCGTAATAAATCGGATGTAGGTCGCCGATTGCTTCAGCAAATTTCTTGACAACACCCCTTTCGACGATATTTTTGACTTTGGCAGATTTTTTGCCAATTTGATCTTTGAACAATATGCCTCACCTCACTTGTTTTTTAGCATTTAGGTCCACCGGCGACATAGATGACCTGACCGTTGATAAAGGATGATTTCTCATCAGCAAAGAATGCGACTGCGTTTGCGATATCTGCCGGTTTGCCGCTGCGTCCGACAGGAATATTGGCAACGCTAGCTTGAATAAGCTGTTCGAAGGAAATGCCGATTCTTTCTGCTGTTTGTTTTGTCATATCCGTTTCAATAAATCCTGGGGCAACACAGTTCGTTGTTATTCCATAACGTCCCAGTTCAATCGCCAAGGTTTTTGTAAAGCCCTGCAGCCCGGCTTTTGCCGCAGCATAGTTAGCCTGACCGCGATTGCCGAGCGCTGAAGTTGATGAAATGTTGATGATACGACCATATTTATTTTGCACCATATATTTTTGGGCAGCACGGGCAGCATGAAAAGAACCTTTTAAATGCACATCCATTACTGCCTGCCAATCAGAGTCCGTCATTTTGAACAGCAAATTGTCGCGGATCACCCCGGCATTATTCACCAAAATGTCCAAAGATCCAAATGTTTCAACAATTTCCTTTGCGACATTTTCTACTTCTTCAGCATTCACTACATTAGCCACTTTAGCATACACATCATGGCCTTTTTCTCTTAATTCATTGGCTGTTTGGCTTAAAGCTTCTTCATTTAAGTCAATAATCGCCACTTTTGCGCCTTCTTCTGCGAACAATTCCACGATTCCTTTGCCAATTCCCCTACTGCCTCCAGTCACAAATGCCACTTTTCCAGCAAATCTTCCTGCCATTATATCTCCTCCTATAAATCAAATTTTCTTTTTTCGTGATCTCCTATACCGGAAAAACACTCAGTCCACCTTTATTTTTCATTTAGATAACGCTTTTTCAATTTTCGGGTTACACGTATTGATCAATTTTCACATGACCTTTCAGTAAGTTTCGGGAAATGATCATGCGCTGAATTTCGTCAGTTCCATCGTAAATTCTCCACAGACGAGCTTCACGGTACCATCTTTCAATTGGCAATTCTTTCGTGTAACCCATACCTCCATGAATTTGCATGACGCGGTCAACGACACGATTCCCCATATTGGCGCCATACAATTTAGCCATTGATGCAAGGTGACGGTTATCTTCACCATTATCAAGTGTCCAAGCTGCATTTAATACTAACCATTTAGCTGCTTCAATTTCAACAGCAGAGTCAGCAATCATCCATTGGATTGCCTGTCGTTCAGCGATTGGTTTCCCAAAGGTTACCCGTTCTTTCGAATAGTCGATTGCCATTTGCAATAGACGCTCAGCCGTACCGACTGCTCTTGCACCGACAACCCAGCGCGCAAAGCCAATCCATTCAAGTCCCAGATTGTAGCCTTTGTGCAGCTCTCCAAGGATATTTTCTTCCGGGACACGGACATCATCAAACACTAATCCGGCTGGCCCCCATTCACCCATTGTATGTATGAATTCTGATTTCCAGCCCATATCACGGTCGACAATAAAGCAAGTTACTCCTTCGCGTCCTCTTGATTTTTGATGCAGTTCTTTATCCGTAATAGCCATTGCCATAACGAAATCGGCCTCATTTCCACCGGTAATGAAGGTCTTTTCACCGTTTAACACCCATTCATTTCCATCCTTTACAGCGATCATTTTAATATTGCGGGTGTCTGATCCGGCACCAGGTTCGGTCATGGCAAAACATGATTTCTTTTCCCCATTGATGGTTGGAATTAAATATTTTTTCTTTTGTTCTTCATTTCCGTAATAAAGAATGTTATCGGCAGATCCGCCAAAGGAGAATGGAACGAACGTTTTGGCAACTTCCATTAACACAATGGCCATCATCATTTGTCCCAAATTGGCGCCGCCGTATTCTTCCGGTGTATTGATTCCCCAGAAACCAGCTTCTTTTGCTTTTAGTTGTAATTCTTTCAATTTACCTGGAGGCAAGCTTGGTTTCCCTTCCCGTTCATTTCTTAACACATCATTTTCAAGTGGCATTAGCTCTTTTTCCACGAATTTTCTAATTGTTTGCTGCACCATTTTTTGTTCATCCGTCAGACGCAAATGCATACTTTTCACTCCTCTAGGAATCTAATATGTTTTATTTAACATACCCACCGGTTGGTATGTTTACTTTAATTTTATTTCGAACTTTCAGAAAATACAAGTTTTATTTTAAAAAGATTCCAATTCATTTTTCATGACTATTTACTTGAAAGCAAGCAAATGATAATAGTGATATTCATTTGAATATCTCGTTTCAAAGTATCCTACAAGAGGTGATTTGATGAGCTACAGGGACTACTTGGATTCACAGTCTGAGCGTTTTCTCTATACTTGGACAAGACCAAAACGCCAAAAATCTCAAGTAAAAGGCCAAACAAAGCTGTCACATAGCGGAATCATCTTAAGGAGCAATGCCAAAGCCCATCGCTGGGGGTAATGTTTTGGCAATGAAACGAAACACGCGGGATTGTCCGCGAACTTCGAAGCCTTTTTCCGATTCGGGAAAAGGCTTCTTTTTTTCATTGAAACTATTGCTTCAGAAGTTTTCTTGCATAAACATATTGCGCTAACTTGCTGATAACGATAACATATTTCTAGAAACTAGAAATCGGAGTGACAATAATTGAATACATTACACTTGCGCAATGCTGAACTAGAGGATCTGCCGGCTATTGTCGACATTTACAATTCAACGATTCCTAGCAGGATGGTAACAGCTGATACAGAACCGGTAAGCGTGGAAAGCCGTATTCAATGGTTTCATGACCATTCTCCAAAGTTTCGTCCGCTTTGGATAGCAGAATATAATGGCAATATTTGCGGCTGGATCAGTTTTCAATCGTTTTACGGAAGACCAGCCTATCACGCTACCGCAGAAATTAGTATTTATATTCATACGGATTATCGCGGGAAAAAGCTGGGGCCTTTTCTGCTCCAAAAAGCAATCGATGCTTGCCCTGGATTGAACATTAAAACATTACTTGGATTTATCTTTGCCCATAATGAACCAAGTTTAAAGCTGTTTCAGCGCTTTGGTTTTCAAAAATGGGGCCATCTCCCGAACATAGCAGAACTAGATGGGATTGAAAGGGATTTAATTATTTTAGGAAGAAGAATTTCTTCTTTATAACTTTTTCTATTATTTTAAGCTTCCAAACTTATTTATCATCTAGTAAAATATACTATAGTTGAAAAGATTTCCTAAAGGAATTGAAGATTTTACATGCAGAAAAAAAAACTAATTCTATTTTATATTATCTTTAGTATTTTGTGGATTTATGGTTCCAATTATGTAATTAAAGAATTTGTACCCCCTTTTATAGGTAAAATTTTGATTAGTTTAAAAGAATTTCTTTATGTTGTAACTACTGGCTGCTTTATCTACTATTCGATCAATAAATCAAAGCAGCTTCATTCTTGCAAAGAAGATCAAAAACGTTTATCAACGTTAATTAATTCCATGATTGACTTTGTTACGTTTAAAGACGGGGAAGGAAGATGGATTGAAGCAAACGAGTTTGGGTTAAAATTGTTCCAACTTGAAAATGTGGGTTATCGAGGCAAAAAAGACTCAGATTTAGCGGAATACTCACCATTCTATGCTGATGCACTCCGAAACTGTGAAGTAACGGATGAGGAAACTTGGAAAAACGGAACCATTACCCGTGCAGAAGAAATCGTTCCAATGCCGGAAGGTCCACCAAAAACATTTGATACGATTAAAGTTCCGTTGTTTCACACAGATGGTTCACGCCAAGGACTTGTGATCATAGGACGAGATATTACGGAAAAAATCCAATTAGCCAGGCAGCTTGAGGAAAGCCGGCAACAATATAAATCATTATTTGATTACAGCCCTGATATTATTTATATGCTCGATTTACATGGTAATATTATCAATTTAAATCCTCATTTTGAGGTCATCACCGGCTTCAAAAGAGACGAAATGATTGGTAAAAATATAGCAACCATTCTGCCTCAAAAGTATAATCGGCATCTTCATAAATTTATTTCAACCGTCACAAAAGAGAGTAAGCCAGTTATGTACGAGCTTAAAATCCCCGATGCACGAGAGAATATCATGATCCTGCAATGCACCTCTGTTCCGATTGTTGTAAATGGTAACACTACCGGAATTATTGGATATGGCCGGGATGTAACCGAAATGAGAAAGACAGAAGAACGGCTTAGACGAACGGAAAAACTATCTGTTGTCGGAGAACTCTCTGCCAGCGTTGCGCACGAAATTCGTAACCCGCTTACTTCTTTAAAAGGTTTTGTTCAGCTGATGCAGACCGATGATCAAAAACACCAAGCGTATTACCAAATTATGCTAGATGAATTAAATCGGATTAACCATATTGTCGGAGAACTGCTTCTGCTTGCCAAGCCTCAGCACCTTAAATTGAAAACAGCGGTCGTGCAAAACCTGTTAGACGATTGCATTTCATTATTACGCACAGAAGCAAGACTGTATAATGTTCAGATTGAAGCGTTTTTACCTGATGAAGACATTGTGATGGATTGCGAACCGAATCAACTTAAGCAATTATTTATTAATCTGATTAAAAATGCTGTTGAAGCTTCTGTTAATGGCGGGAATGTGATGGTTACCCTCGAACAAGCCGGGACAGATCAGCTACTCATCACCATTAAAGACAATGGATGCGGAATTTCGAAAGAAAGATTAAAGAGACTTGGTGAACCTTTTTATTCATCAAAAGAAAAAGGAACAGGGCTGGGACTAACTGTCAGCTTTAAGATTGTTCAAGCACATAAAGGGACCATCCATTTTGAAACCCAGAAACAGATCGGAACAACAGTTTCCATCTATTTCCCCTTGTCACAATCCGTTGAAAACATTGACAAACTGCCGATCACTTAGAGTTCGGCAGTTTTTTATTATTTAATGGAGACCGCTTCTTGCTGATTGTGACGATTACGAAAATAGGCAACTCCTAATAAAATGAGCGGGATTATAATCTGGAAGGGCCAATGAACATAGATCGGAACAACCCTTAGCCCTTCTTCAATATGTTCTGCGTAATTTTTCGCAATCATCATAGCAGTTAATAGGATGAAAAGGCCAATCGGTAAAGTTAGTTTTTTATGATCCTGAAATTGGAACAGATCCGTTGTTCCAATTATCGCTGCATAAGTGAAGACGGCTACTTTAATAAAACCGGCAATGATTAAATAAAGCATAAACAAGACATCAAGCCGCTCGATGAAATTGGCAAGCTCGATTTTACTGACGGTTGATAGCAGTGGATATGGAGACCGTATAAACAAGCCGGTTCCAAGAGTCGCGATATTGATTACACATGCAATCGTAAAGTTGATTCCGCTTAAGATGATGCCAGAAATACAAACTTTCTTTACTTTCTCCGGCTTATTTAAATAGGGAAGCACCATGGTAAATACGACCATTTCCCCAAACGGAAACGTAAGATTTTGGGTAAGAACACTCTTAAAAATCGGCATCAAGCCATTTTCTAATATCGGCCTTAAATTTTCCAAATGAATTAACCCGGAAAAAATAAGCAAGAAAAAGCCGCCGATCGCTATAAAATACACGACGCCAAAATAAAGCTCCCCTACCCTAGCAAGCACTTCAAACCCTTTATGAAGCGCATAAATAATGGTAAGAATAAGCAATGCCATGAGAAAAAAAAGAGGAGTTTGCGTATATACCGTCGCCGTAAGCAATTCTCCAAAATCTCGCAGCACTCTAGCAGCTAAATAGGCAAAATAAATAATATAGAAAAAGCCGATGAACCGACCAATCCATTTCCCCATAATGAATTGAACATAACTTGTCAGAGGGAGATTCGGATAGAACAAAAATAAACGATAATAGACGAGAAAAAGCAAGATGCCCCCTGCCATGCCAAGCAAAATAGCAATCCAGGCATCCTGTTTCAGTTTTACTGGGTACCCAACCAAAATTGCACTGCCCATTTCAAACAATACTACAAGAACAAATAACTGTCTTGCACTGATTTTGGCTTTTTCCATCGAAATCTCCCCCTTTCCCAATTACTGTTTCAAATCATTCCAAAATGGGTTATTACGTTTTCCTGCAGAACGGTAATGGGCATCAACTTTAACATGAATCTCCATTTTAGCAAATTGAGCATTCCAATCGCCTTTCATTTTCTTCCAGATATTAGGATTTACCCGATGTACATAGTCTCCAAATCCAAAAATATCCGCTTTTAAGGATTGCGCTTTATGGATCGAGCGTTCCACATCTTTCTTGATCTGTTCAGCTGTTTTTTTCTCGATCACATCCATGCTCATTGAATTTGTTACTTCATAAGGGACATTTATTTCACTAAGTTTAAACGAGGTTTCAATCAAGACGTTCATCGAAGGTTTTCCGTTTTTCGTCACTAGGGAAATTTTGGTTTTTGAGATAAAAGGGATTGTGCTGACAGCATCTTTTTTGCCCTCCCAATTAAAATTAATATCTGTCCCTTGCATTTTTTTCATGACCCAAACAGCCCCTTTCGCTTCGTTGCCGGTTAACCAACCCGCTAACTTTCCGCCTTTAAAAACCGCAAGACCATCTGCTGTAACCAACGCAGGAGGTTTTGTCGTAACAACTGATTGCGGTGTTGTCCCTTTTTTCGAATTTCCCGTTAATCTAAAGGCGCTAATGACTGGTTCTTTTCCAGGGTCGATAAGGTTTGCAAGAATATCATCAATACTTACTTTAATATTTTCACCGAGCATTCGTTCTGTTGCTTGTAGCGTTTTGATAAATTTTTGTACCGGAATTTTATCCAGATTTGTCAGCGTTGCGATAAAATCCTCTGCCCTGCCTCCTTTAGCAATCGTTACAAAGGTAGTGGTCCGAAAAACAGCATCTCGGTCCAATGCATCCAACAAATCCAAAATCCCATCTTTTGCCAGTTCCTCACTGATCACAAAGATCTTCGTATGGGCATAATATATTGACCGCGGAATTTGTTTAGCTGCTCTACGGCTCGCTTCTGTTAAATTATTCCCGGAGCTTTTATAAACAATAACGGGTGATCCTTGGCCTCCGCCGCCATTTTGTCCTGATGCCACACTGGCCGGAACGACCACTTGAAGGGAAACATCAAATTTTTCTTTTTTTCCTTTATCAACGCCCATTGCCATCACAAAGGCCAAGTCTGTTAGCTCCTGCTGATCCCAACAGCCACTTAGAAGGGTAACGGTACTAAGAAGCAGCAACACACAAGCAAACAAATTCTTCATGACTTTTTTCCTTCCGAATTTTGTGATTCTTTTACGTTTTGACTCGGCGGGGCTGGTTTTTGATTGGATCCTGTCCTTACGGTATTACCTTTACTAATAAATTGGGGACGATTTTTAAACGCCCAAATTGGAAACCGGATAAATACATCCTGCTGGTTCTCTGTATTAAACGGTGCCAGCGGCGCCATATAAGGCACACCAAAGGAACGCAATGAACAGAGGTGAATCGCCATAATCATAAGGCCAATCATGATGCCATAAAAACCGGTGAAAGCGGCCAGTGCCATCAGGACAAACCGAAGCAATCGTACAGAAATGGCCATTGCAAAAACAGGTGTTGAAAAATTAGCGATCGCTGTAATAGAAACAACAATGACCATCATGGGAGACACGATATTGGCCTGTACAGCTGCTTGCCCGATTACTAGCGCACCTACAATAGAAACTGCCTGACCTACTGCCCTTGGAAGACGCAAGCCGGCTTCCCGTAAAATTTCAAAGGTGACCTCCATGACCAATGCCTCGACAAAAGCCGGAAACGGAACATTTTCCCGCTGTGCAGCAATCGCAATCGCCAGTGTCGTCGGAATCATTTCCTGATGAAACGTTGTGGCCGCAATATACAACGACGGGCCAATCAGCGCAATAAAAAAAGCGATAATTCGTAAAACACGAATACCTGTTGAAAGATCAAAGCGAGAGTAATAATCATCCGGTGCCTGAAAAAACTGGACAAATACCGCAGGGACTGTTAGGACAAACGGACTGCCGTCAACCACGATGGCAATTCTGCCTTCAACAAGCTGCGAAGCTACGACATCCGGTCTTTCTGTATGATAGGTCGTCGGAAAGGAAGTAAAGGTTTGATCTTCAATCGATTGTTCAACATACCCTGAATCTATAATCGAATCAATATTGATTCGATGCAGCCTGTCCCTTACCTCCTGAATGATTTCTTCATTTGCGATGCCTTTTACATAAAGAATCGCAACATCTGTTTGGGTAATTGTACCAATTTTCATTGTTTCCACCCAAAGGTTCGGGCTTTTGATCCGCCTTCGGATTAAGGCAGTATTGGTCCTCAATGTTTCGTTAAAAGCATCTTTCGGTCCACGGATGGATAATTGCTGGGAAGGTTCTTGGATTGGGCGCCGATCTCCTCCCCTCGTTTCCCCGCTCAGTGCTTTACTATATCCGTTTAAAAAAATGACCGTACAGCCTGATAATAATGCATCGAACAATGCATTCCAGTTTCGAATGGTTCGGATGGAACCAACCGCCACGATTTTATCCATAACAAATTGAAAAAGGTCTGATTCCTCACTAATTTGCTTGGTTTCCGTAAATGATTCTAAAATATAATCGCTGATTCCTTTCCCATCTACAAGTCCATCGATATAAGCAAGTGCTCCCCCAATTTGCCCGATTTTTATTTGCCGAATAACGAGGTCGGAACTATTTCCCATTTCCTCTTGTAAATGTTTAATATTCATTTGCACATCTCGATCAATCGGCAAATCATCCGGCTTTAATGGATCCAGTATTTGACGGTAATTATCACTTTGCCTTCTTTGGTGTTTCTTTTTTAGCATTTTCGATAAAATCGACACTATTTCGGCCTCACTTATCAAGCTTTTATTAGTGGTTATGTTAACCAAAATAGCTCCATTTATCCACTAAATGGAAGATTAAGAATGTTTTATTTATGGAATAATAAGGTAAATGAAAGATAGGAGTTATTTGCGTGAAAGTATTCTTCGTCATGGTGCTTTTGTCTGTAGCTATGTTCATGTTTATCGTTTCATTAGATTTAATCATGCATTTCCCTCTTTCCGGAATCATTGAAAAAGAATTGGATCCATTTAGAGTAACAGAGGGAATTGAAATGATCTTCTTTTCGATTTTTGCTCTTTATTTTGCAATAAAAGCGATTTATGAGTTCGTGAAAAAGAAACAAAATAGCAACTCTTCTTAAATCAAGTCATATTGTAGGTAATGTAAAAAATGCCTTTGGTCCAGTTTTGACCAAAGGCATTTTCACAAGATAAGAAAGAAAATTTTGACTTCGAAAATTGTCCAGCTTCAGCGCCTAGCCCCTCGGGACAAATAACCTTCTACCCTAAAAGTCCAAAAACCAGACTTTTAGGGCAGAAGAACATTTGCCCGTCGGGGCTGACCAAGGCGCTTACGCTTTTCTTACAGACTATTGCCAAGCTCGGTTTCTCGTGATTTTAAATAGGTTTTATTCCCTGCCAAGAAAAATATCATACTTCCTAATGAGGGCAATGATCCAAAACATCAGTTGTCCGGATAAATGTCCCATTAAGAAGCCTCCAACAATCGGACCGAGAAAATTACCGATTTTTCGAAACTGGCCAGCTCCGAAATACGTCCCACGTAAATGTTCCGGAGCCAAGTGGTCCATCATCATGTTATTAGAAGGGAAAATTAATATTTCCCCTAATGTAAATAACACGCCTGAAAGAATTCCCATCATCCAGCCGTTAATAAAACTGAAACCAATTAACCCTGCAGAAATACAGATAGCACCAACCACCATTACTTGCATCAAACTGAATTTCTCTGCAAGATGACTGATCGACACTTGCAGCATGACGACCATAATGGCATTCAACGTTATCAGTACGGAAAAAATCGCAATACCATTTTCCACGTGTTTCGCTAAAAACTGCGGCAAATTCGAATCCATTTGAACATAACCGATATTAATTACTATAATTCCAAGTAAAAGGTATCTTAGGGCTTTATCTGTTTTAACCACATGGAAAGCATTAGCGAACGATACAATCTTTTTGTCAGTTTCCACTTTTGAAATAACCAGTTTTTTCATGAACCATAATAGTGCAAGACCATAAATCAAGTAAGTAGAGCCTGTCAAAAGAAATGACATCCTTGCAGATGTGTTTGCCAAATATGCACCAATTAACGGTCCAACAGAAGCACCAATATTAATGGCCGTATAGCGTAATGAATACACTATGATTCGTTTGTCTTTGTCGGTGAAATCAGCCATCATGGCCTGGGATGAAGGTTCAAAGAACGATCCGCATAAACCGTTAAAAGCATTTAACAAAATAAACCATCCCTGTCCATTCACAATGGTAAAACCATAGTAGACAAGGGCAAGTCCGAAAACAGATGTCAGCATGATCGGTTTTCTTCCAAACCGGTCTGATAAATGACCTCCGACAAATCCGCCAACTGTACCCATTAACGGGCTCATGGCAACTGTTAAACCAATAACAAGCGGTGAAGCATCCATATTCCTGGATAAAAAAATCGATAAAAAATGGCAGTGTCATAAAGACGGAACCGCGTGATAATGCGGTACCAACTAATAATACCCAAACAATCGGGTGGAACTGTGCGACATAATTTTTTACTTTGTTCATAGGCAGGTCCCTACATCTTATCTATGTACTTACTAGTTAACTATTTTACGGCATGAATGTAAGGAAATTTTTTCCTTTTTAGAAAAATTAAAACGCCAGCCTCCTACCAAGCTGGCTTATATGTTAATTCGGTTCTTTATATTTCATTGCTCGACTACTGTCGCTGATCCCCTTTGTTGTCGGGTCCTGGATGATTCCCAACATACCAAGAAGAACAAAAATAGCATTCACTAATGTTATGACCCAATCTTTAAATACATGGGTCAATTGAAAATTGGTTATACCCAGATAATGCAACCCAGTTAGAATGAGCTCCGCCACAATAAAAAGTTGTGAAATAAAGGCAATCACCCAATTCCGGTTTTTAAAGCGGACCTTCCAGTTGATCATCATCTCACCTCTATCGAAATACCTTTTTAGTAACATATGCTTGAAGTGAAAATGGTTGTCCACGTTTATCCTTCTTAGATAAAATATTGTTTAAGTGGGATAATAGCAGCAAAACACTTTTGTGGTCTTTTTAAGGAAGAGAAACTATAATATAAAAGTTATAAATCCCATTAAAGGTAAGGAGATGCAATGGACAAGTTACAGCCATATTGGGAAAAGGCCGTCCGGCTTTGGAAGAAACTCCATCTCACGCAAATTATTTTATTAATCATTCTTATTGTTGTTCTTGTAACCATCTGTTATTTTGGCTGGCTTGCTTCAAGAGCAAATGTCCAATCATTGAAGAAAGGCCTTAGCCAGCCTACCGTGATCTATGATAAAGACGGCCAAGTTGCCACCAATGTAACAACCAATCGTACGAGGGGTGTGAATATCAAAGATCTTCCCAAATACGTTCCAAATGCCGTTGTCGCCATTGAAGATGAGAGATTTTATGAGCATGGCGGCTTTGATATCAGAGGAATCGCACGCGCCTTTTTCGGCAATCTGTTAGCAGGTAGAATTACCGCCGGCGGCAGTACGATTACACAGCAACTGGCCAAAAATGCCCTTCTCTCACCTGAACAAACGTTTAGGCGCAAAATCGAGGAATTATTTTTAGCAGTGAAACTTGATAAAGTCTATTCAAAAGATGAAATCCTGCAAATGTACTTAAATCAAGTGTATTTTGGCAGTGGAGCATGGGGAATTGGCAATGCTTCAAGGAAATATTTCGATAAAAATATCCAAGATGTAACAATTAGTGAAGCAGCCATGCTTGCCGGTCTTCTACATGCACCTAACTATCTTGACCCGTATAAACATTACGATTTGGCGATGAAACGCCGGGATGTCGTGCTGGCCAAAATGAAAGAACTGGGAATGATTACGGGAGCGCAATATAAACAAGCCAAAGCGGAGAAAATCAAACTCCACGATGGAGGCGGCAGCTACATTGAACGAAAATATCCATACTACACCGATGCCGTATTAAATGAAGCCATTTCTCGTTACGGATTAACCCAAGATGAAATTTTAACCCGAGGTTATCGAATTTATACAGAAATGGATCAAAACTTGCAGGCGAATCTGGAAAGATTGTATAAACGAGATGACTTATTCCCAAGTGGAATGGGAGGACAGCTGGTGCAAAGCGGTTCCGTACTCTTGGATCCTGCAACCGGCGGGGTCAGGGCACTGGTCGGCGGACGCGGCAACTATGTGTTCCGCGGGTTCAACCGAGCCACACAGCTCGAAGCACAGCCCGGATCAACCATAAAGCCGCTTGTCGTTTATACACCGGCACTCGAGGCGGGATATACGTATTCATCAGAGCTGAATGATGAGCCCGTTACATTCGGAAATTACAAACCGGAAAATTTCACCAAAACCTATTCCGGCAAAGTTCCAATGTACAAAGCGCTGGAAGAATCACTCAATGTACCGGCCGTTTGGCTGTTAAATAAAGTCGGGCTTGATAAAGGGCTTGATGCATTAAAACGCTTTGGTATTCCTTATGGGAAGCAGGACGAAAACCTAGCCATCGCCCTTGGCGGGATGAGTAAAGGTGTTTCTCCGGTAGAAATGGCTGATGCCTTTTCCGCTTTTGCTAACGGTGGAAACAGGGAAGATAGCCATTTAATTACCAAAATTGTTGGTCCAACCGGCAATATTATTGTCGAACGAAAGCCGAAAATAACAAAAGTGACTTCGGCTAAAGTTGCGAACGAAATGACTTCCATGCTCCTAAATGTGGTGGAGTCTGGTACAGGAAGACGGGCATATATTCCGGGAGTGCAAATTGCGGCCAAAACCGGCTCAACACAGCTACCTTTCACCGAAAATGGTACGAAAGACCAATGGATGGTCGGATATATGCCTAATCTTGTCGGCGCCATTTGGCTTGGCTTTGACCAAACCGATCAAGAACATTATTTGCCAAGTTCCAGTTCTGCCAATGTCGTTCCGATTTTTAAAGAAATGATGAAAACTTCACTGCAATATATTCCAAAGCAAAACTTTGCGGTGCAGTCAGTAAATCAAGAGTTGGCAGGCAAATCGTCTCAAGGGTCATCCTTTGAGGAACAAGCACAAAAAATCGGGCAGGAATTAAATGAAAATGCAAAGAAAATTGGTTCTGTAATCAAGGAACAAGCCCCAACTTGGAAAAAAGGGTTGGATACTTTTATGAACAATGTAGAAGATGCAGTCAATACTTTGGTGAATAAATTGCAGGATATGAGAAGATAGCACGCCAGTCTTGGCGTGCTACTTTTTGATCTCCACAGGGTGGAAAAAACCTCTGGAAAGCTCTTTTATTTTGTCTTCATCATTTTCGTAATAGGCAACAACAAAACAAGTTGCAGGTCCGGAAGATTTCACAATATCTACATCAGTATTCACCATGTTTCTCGTAAAGTGAATATTCGAAAACATTTGGTTCAATTCAAATAAGATGCCCTTTGAGCCTACAGGCCAAATAGCCACATGATGAATCCTACTCATGTTATGAAAGATGGAGAGCGGAACGACATGTTCTTCTTGTTCGATGACTTCGTTTCCAACCAAAGGAAGCCCAATTACGGCTATTTTTATATTTTGGGAATACATCAGCTTAGTGGTTTTGGGGAAGGATGTTTTCCCCATCACTTGTATGCCGATTGCCGATTGCTTAAGCTCAAAATTACTTTCTGTACTGCCTGTAATGACAACATCCTTTAATCCAAGCTCATCCAACCCATTCTGAATCCCCTTCACAAGTTCTCCCCATGGTTCATTTCCACAAAAATTGTTCAGTACAACCGAAACAATCTCGCCACCTGCAGCGATCACTTCCATCGCTGCCACACGAAATGAATAATACGACACCATCTCATAGGGCACCCGGACAAGATCATGCTCCTTCATGCCGATGGCGCCGCTGTTGTCGCAGGCAATAAGCAATGAATCTTCTCCCGAAATCGGAATCGTCATAATATCCCTCATCACTTTACTTCCTCTTTGACCTTATACCGGGAAAAAATGGCCCCCATTTTCGGAATAACAGCCATTGCGATCACGGTATTGATGATTGAAGCAATCAACAAGGAAGGAACGATTTCCATATAAAAACCTTTACTAATTAATAGAATAAAGGGTAATGGGGCAATAAATGCGTTTCCTAGAATAAATATAAAAGCTGCTAGGAATTTTTTCCCCTTCTGATACATCACGCCAAATAACCAAACCAGTACAAACATCTCAGCAGCAATTAAGATGTGCATCGGCCCTAACGGAAATCCACCTAACATGGCTGATATGAAATGCCCCATTGCAGCCACAATTGCTCCTGCCACGCCGCCCATGATCCCGGCAGCCAAAAGTGCCGGAAATGCATCTAGTGCAACGCTCCCGACAATAGCAGGAAACTTAATTGCTGCACCAATGGCAGATAAAGCTGTCATGATCGCCAGCCAACTGATCCATTTCAACTTATTTTCCGTAAAAATGCTCATTGCAGCGTCTGTCCTTTCATGATTTGATTAATCCCATACCAGATGACATCTACCCTTTCAGCCTTCGCGGCAAGATCCTGATAGACCCAGCCGGTGATGTCTCTCCATAAGCGGTTTTCTTTTTCTAATGGAACAATTCCTTTACTTATGTCAGTCCCAATGATCACTAATTTACGAGATGGTTTTTCCATTTCCCATTCCAGCCAATGATGAATCCGATTTCTAAAGAAATCCCGGTAATTGTTAACATCTTCAGTTTGCAGTATTTGTTTCAGCCAAAGTTCGATTCCTTCTAACACAAGAAAGTCTCGATCTCTATCATTTATAGATGCCGGGAATGGATGGTTTTCATAAGCAGAGATCCAGCAGCATGCTTCGTGGACCTGATATAGTTTCTTTACCCATTTCCTTTTACCGTTAAAGGCACCTCCTGTAACAAAGTGCAACGTCCACCCCTCCTAAGTGCTTCCTTTGTAAAAATGAATTCATATCCCAATGTATACGAAACCTCCCATTCCCAAAACTCCTTTGCCGAAGGGGAAAATTCGGATAAGAGATATCTCATTACCCCGCCATGTGTCATGATGGCACAACTGGAAAGATTATGAGATAGAATGTACTGAATCACCCGATCCCAGCCTTTCATCACCCGCTTCGTAAATTGCCAGAAGAATTCTCCACCGGGAGGGCAATACCTATTCGGATCGGAAAGCCATTTCTGATACATCGGTTCATCCTGCAAATCTTCATATGTTTTCCCCTCCCACATACCAAAATTCATCTCCCTAAATTCTTGTAGATACCTTGGACAAGAATTGGGGAATAGGATGTTTGCTGTGGCCAGACATCTTGGTAAATCACTTGAAAAATACCCTTGATAGGTTTGGCTTATGGCGATTTCCCCAGCTTCAGGGCACAATGGAGAATCGTTCCAACCTAAATAAGCTTTTCGTTTATTTTCTTCTGTTATCCCATGACGAAATAATGCAATAACCACAAAGCCATCCATAAACACAACTCAGTCCCCTCAACAGAAGCGCCCAGCACATCCCCAGTAATCCCGCCAAACCATTCAACCGCTTTATACCGACAAAAAATAAAGCATACAATTGCAGCTATAAACAAGATCCCTAAAGAAAATATTGAAACCATATGAACATAGCAAACTAGCATTAGAAAAATGATCCAATACAAAGGATACATCCATAATGAATTGGGAGTTGTTGCCTTTTGAAACAGATAACCCAATCCTTCTTCTTTCGCTGGATTTACAGTTACTAACAAAGCGCCCATTACACTTTTACTTAAAAACGGGATCGCGGCAATGAGTACATACAATCCCAATGGCGGGTGGACCGTGAGCTCATCGATAAAGAAAAAACGGCTGCTTAAAAAAATCAAAATCGATAATACGCCAAACGCACCCACTCTAGGGTCTTTCATAATCTCAAGCCGTTTCTTCCGATCCCGATAGGAAAAATAGGCATCACTTGCATCCATCCACCCGTCTAAGTGAATTCCCCCGGTAAGTAGAATAATCGCTAACCACAGCAAGAAAGCCGCCGCTAAATGGCTAAAAGGAGAATGGTATAACAGCATATACAAAAAGGATGAATAAAGAGCACCTTGAAACAGCCCTAATAAAGGGAAAGCTTGGACAGCCCGTTTTAAGTGTTGATCATCCATAGGCAATTCACAGGGGAGCGGGATGATCGTAAAAAATTGCACCGTAATCAGGAATCCTTTTAAAAATTTCATCATACTGTTCCCCGTCGTTTATCATGTCCTTTATGTTTCACGCTCACGATTGATCCCCTTTCATCATAATGGGAATCCCCGCTTCCACGAGAAAAGCCTGATCAGATGCCCTGACGAACATCTGATGAATAGCCCCAAGCACTCTCACATAGGCCAATACCAATTTGTTTTCAGAAAAAGGCTCATGTAACACTTCATTACTTACAACAATTACCGTTCTCGCTTGCTTTTTAATTGTCAAAATTCCAGATACAATCTGATCTTTTACATTCGTGAGAAAGTTCTCAGTCCACTCTTGATTTGTTTGAAACAGTTCATTGTTTAATAGAGTTGTTACGCAATCCATTAGCACGATATCCTGGTGATCTATCACTTCAGCCATCTCCCCGATCTGGACAGTTTTCTCCAGTGTTCTCCAGCTTGCGTTTGAGCTTTCCCGATCCAGCTTATGTTTGGTAATCCGGTCCTTCATTTCTGGGTCAGACGGAACACCAGTTGCCAAAAAGGTAAGCCGTCCCCCGGTTTTGTGGGCTAATTCGATTGCCATCTTTTCGGCAAAACGGCTTTTCCCGCTACGGACACCACCAGTAATAAAAATTAATGATGGAATGAGCGCCACTCTGCCAGCACCTCCATCAGTCTAGTATTCTCTTCATAACTTTTAATCGCAAACCGGAGCCATCTGCCTTCCAACCCGGGGAAATTGAATGTATGACGAGGAATAATCCTTTTTTTTAAGAGAAATTCAAATAAGGCAAACTGATCTTCTAGCAACGAGTCCCGTAATAAATAAAAATTCACCATGGAATTAGAGACGATATATTGATATTGTTGAAAAAACTGGGATAGGCGATCCCGTTCATTCCGAATAAAATATTTGGTATTATGAATAAAGTCTTCATCCTCCAAACACCATTCTCCCGCAAATAAGGCGATCGTATTGACACTCCAATGAGATTGCAAGCGGCTAAGCTTGTGAATAATAGAAGGCGTTGCCACTAAATAACCTAAACGAACTCCGGGAATAGAGTACATTTTCGTCATCGAGCGAATCAGAATGAGATTAGAGAATTTAGATATGTGCGGAATCATTGACTCGTATTCTATTAAAAAATCATAAAAAGCTTCATCTATAATCACGATTTTATTTTGCCGATCACATTCCTCTATAATAGAAATAACTGTCGATTCTGAATACTTTACACCTGTCGGATTGTTAGGATTGCAAAAAATTAGCGCATCCGCTTGCCTGAGTTTTGAAAAAAGGTTAGGAAGCCGGATGGTAAAGTCGGGCTCTGTTAACTGCTCGTACAATATTTCACAGTTGTTAGCACTAAGGGCTTCTTCATATTCAGAGAACGTGGGCTGAATGAGTAAAACTTTCTTCCCTGCAAGCATCCTTGCAATTAAGGTAATAAGCTCAGCCCCGCCATTCCCAATTAAAATCGAATCAAGCGGGATTTGTTCCTTCCCGGCAATCTTGGTCTTTAATTTAGCAGCGTATGGATCAGGGTAGACGGTAATATGCCGATATAGTTCATTCCAATTTTCCTGCAAACAAGACGGCGGACCGAGCGGGTTGATATTGGCGCTAAAATCTAAGTAGTCTTCAGGCAGCCTAAGCCCCATCGCCTTAAAAAGATATTGCGGATTTGATCCATGTGAAGGCCATTTCAAGAATCATTCCTCCTATCCATAAAAAAACTAGAAATAAAAACACTGTCCTGCGTAAAATGACATTTGCTTTCAAAATATGATGGGCTTGAATCGGTATAATCGGTTCACCCATTTTCGCCCGATTAGAAATGATCCCTTTATAATAGTTTATACCGCCAAGTTGAATTCCTAGTAAGGCGGCGACCGCCGCTTCCCCCCAGCCGCTGTTTGGGCTCGGGTGTTTTCTAGCATCCCGAAACAAAAGCTTCCAAGCTTTTTGCCAGCTCATCTGTTCCGGGATTTTTCCCAGCAGCATAAAGATACCTGTGAGCCGACTAGGTATCCAATTCATAACATCATCCCATTTCGCCGATGCCCAGCCAAACTCCCGATACCTTTCATTTACATGTCCCACCATCGAATCACAAGTATTAGCAGCACGATAGACAAAAGCGAGCGGAGCTCCCCCCAAAAATGCCCAAAATAACGGAGCCGTAACTCCATCACTCGTATTTTCGGCAACCGTTTCAATCGCTCCCCTAGCAATTTCCGCTTCATCCAAAAATTCGGTGTCTCGTCCGACAATATAGGAAAGTTTTATCCTTGCCTTTTGAAAATCGCCCTTTATCAAGGGGTCATATACTTCGAGGGCTGCTTTTTTTAAGCTTTTTTGTGCAATGGCTGCTGCGATCACGATGGCCTCCAAACCAATCCCAATGTAAGGATGAATCTTGTAACCTATGAAAACCAAAAGGCTGACCACACTATAAACAAGACTTAAAACAACAAGGAGCATAAGAACCCCTTTCCATTTTTTCATCCTGCCTTGATTCCACCGAGTTTCAAGAAACGAAATGAATGAACCAATCCACTTCACAGGATGCGGCCAATGGGGAGGATCGCCGACAAGCAAATCTAGAAAATAAGCTAATGTGATCGAGATCAAATGATAAACTATCATCCTGTTACCCTCTTTCGCGATTTTTCAATGGCGTCTTTCGTACACTGATAAACCGCTTTACTGATCAGTTTTCCTAAAGGGGTAATCGTTCCGGCATATTGCAAAAACTTTCCAGATTGAGTAGCGGCAATTAAAATACTATCTGTTGAAGTACCAGTCGCGATGGTTTGCGTAACAGAATCAAGAACTTGCAAATCATGGGTCGCCTTCACTTTTGCCTCCGTAGCCGTCATAATTGCTTGAATAAATGCTTCTTCCGACAGCTCCCCATTGATGAAAATCCATGTGTTAATGGTTCCTGGAGTCATTTTAAATGAATGCTCTTCACTTTTGGAGGCATCTACAGCATTTCCTACCCCCGCCGTTATAACTGCAAAGATGGAAAAACCATCCCCATAAAACATCTGGCAGGAAAAATCCTCAAGTACTACTGCTGTCATCATCCCAACTGTTTCTGATGGCTCAAATCCTTTTGACTTTAAAAATGAAACCATTTCTCCATGATGATCACGAAAGTTATAGTCCTTAGGTACATGACGGTTGACAAAGGAATGATGCCACCCTGTTCCCGATCCTACCACACCTGAGGACATCGTTCGCAATCGTATCGGAGATTTTAACTCGATGAACTCATTCGTCACATGGAGAAAATCTTCATTAATTTCTACCTGATCAAGTTCCCACGGCTTTTCTGGGAGCAAAACCATTTGTGGAGCAGGAACGGTTGGATGTGGATGCTTTTTGATTTCCGTTTGATAAACTGCTTTAATCCGATCTTCGCGAAGCACTTCGTTTGGCGTATCATTACTATTGATTTTCCCATCTTCCAAAAGAAGCAGGCGGTCACAATATAGTCCTGCAAGATTTAAATCATGAAAAATAGAAATAACCGTTAATTGTTTTTCGATCGTCCATTGCTTTAATAGATCCAGTAATTCCTTTTGATAAGATAAATCCAAATGATTGGTCGGCTCATCCAATAGAAGTATTTCCGGTTCTTGTGCCAGTGCCTGGGCAAGAAACACTCGTTGTTTCTCACCGCCGGACAATTCCTGGATATTTTTATTTTGCAATAATGAAACTCCTGTTTGGACCATTACCTTTTGGACAATCTCTTCATCGTATGCACTCCATGTTTGAAACCAGCCTTTTTGATGGGCATATCGGCCGAGGGATACCGTTTCTTTTACCGTATAAGAAAAAGAATCAGCAGTATGTTGAGATAGGACGGCAACGGTTTGTGCTAATTGTTTGGCACTCAGGCTTTGCAAATCTTTTCCGGCAATTTCTATTTTACCGGATTGTATCGGCAAAATTCCGCTGATCATTTTTAACAATGTTGTTTTGCCGCTTCCGTTAGGTCCCAAAATCCCAAACAATTCTCCTTTTTTTACTTCAAAGGAAATGTCATGCAGGATTGGTTCTGTTGCATAGCCGCCTGAAACATGTTGAACATTAAGCATGATCTACCCACTTCTTTCCTTTCTTTTTCTTTGCAGCAAAATAACGGCAAATACTGGTGCGCCGATCAAAGCTGTAATAACACCTATTGGTAATTCAGTCGGGGAAATAATCGTTCTAGAAATAAGGTCCGCCAATATTAAAAAAGAACCGCCCGTTAAAATAGATAAAGGAAGAAGAAATTTATGATCAGGCCCCCATAATAATCTTGTCAGATGCGGAATGACTAAGCCAACAAAACCGATGGTGCCTGAGACCGCAACCGCCGCTCCAGTTAAGATCGAGCCAGCCGTCAAAATAATCAGTTTTCTTGATTGAACATTGACACCTAAGTGCTGTGCTCTTTCTTCGCCAAACGACATGGCATTTAATTCTTTGGCATTTGCCATCATAACAACAGTCCCGATCATAAAGAACGGCAACATCAGTTTTATGTATTCCCAGCCTCTCATGGACACACTTCCTAGCAGCCAGCCGATAATCTGCCTTAATTCATCACCAGTCAAGGCAATCATAAGGGAAATAAGAGCGCCCAAAAAGGAACTGAAAATGATTCCCGTTAGAATAATGGTTTCTACTCTTAAAGAGCGTTCTATCTTTCGTGCAAAAACAAGAACGGCCACAATAGATAAAAACGAAAAAAGAATACTGAGTAATGGCAATGTGAAAGAACCGATGAATGGGATGGACAGCTGAAAAAAAATAGTCAAAACCGCCCCTACTGACGCTCCTGATGACACTCCAAGCGTATAAGGATCTGCGAGCGGATTTCTTAACAAGCCTTGAAAGGCCGCCCCTGCAATCGCAAGAGCCGCCCCTACAAGACCAGATAAAAGTACCCTCGGTAATCGAATATCCATGACAATGCTGATATACATCGGGTCTATATCTTTAAGTGAAATAAAGCCAAAAAGTTTAGACCCTATTATTTGAATGATTTTAGGAATCGGCACTGAAACACTTCCAATCGAAATCCCAAGCAACATGGAAAGAATAAGAAACATTCCTGCCGTAAAGAAGGATGCGTATTTATTATTTAAAAACTTCCGGATAGATGGCCTTGGCAAAATCCTCTACTCCTTTAACAAGCCTAGGACCCGGACGTGATACTTCGTCAGAATTCACATCAAATACTTGTTTATTTTTAATGGCGCTAACATTTTCCCAACCTTTTCTAGATAACACTTGTTCAACTGGGTTCTTCACATAATTTCCATATGTCGTAATAATCACATCAGGATTTCGTTTGATCATGGCTTCCTGATCGACTTTGATCCATCCTGTTTGATCGCTTGCAATATTTTCTGCATTAATGGTTTTTAACATATCATCCATAAAGGTGTTTTTTCCAGTTGTATAAATGTCCGGTGCCGGTGAAACTTCAATGAATACTTTTTTCTTATTTTTTATTGATTGTGCCTTGGCTTTTATTTCAGCCAATTTGTCTTTCATGCCTTTAATAATCTCGGCAGCCTTCCCTGTTTCTCCTGTTGCTTTTCCGATCATATTAATGGAATCATATACTTGATCAAAATTTTGTGCATTAGGTACAACTAATACCGGAATTCCGGCATCTTTGAGCTGTTTTAATCCTGCCGCGGCAGTATTGGCAGAAGAACCGTGAGCCAGTACTAAATCCGGCTTCAAGGCAATGATTTTTTCGACATTAAAATCCTGACCGCCGATTTTTTCTTTTTTTGCTGCTTCTTGAGGATAGTTATCAAAATCAGTTACACCTACGATTTCCTTATCAAGCCCTAAATCAAACGCAATTTCGGTATTGCTTGGCATAAGTGAAACAATTCTTTTCGGCTTCTTGGCTATGACAACTTTATTATTCAAAGCATCTTTAATCGTTACTGGAAACGTAACTTGTTCTGTTGTTTTATCAGCAGTTGTCTTTTGCTTCTCGTTTCCCTGGTCTTTCTTTTCTGCACAGCCTGCTAATGCTCCTACTATTAACATTAGTACGAACAGCAGCGAATACAACTTCTTCATCTGATTTCCCCCAGCTTTCTATGTAATGGAATAACAAAAAATTGGGCTAGCACCAAGTTTAAATAAGAAAAGCGCAAGCGCCTTGGTCAGCCCCGACAGGCAAATGTTCTTCTGCACTAAAAGTCTGGTTTTTGGACTTTAAGTGCAGAAGGTTATTTGTCCCGAGGGGGTAGGCCGCTTGCGCTGGACAATTTTCAAAGTCTATTTATACTTTCTTATTTTACAATAAAAAACATCCCCATACATAAAAGGGGATGTCGGCATGATTAGATTTAATTACAGACGTAAATTCATCCAGTCTTCCACACCCCCTATCCTCGTAGGTTCCTTGGTGCATACAAAATAGGCAGGTTTCCTGGCTCATGATCATCGCTCCCTCCCGTCTTCCCATCCATCAGAACAGTGACATTTGGCAGGTTGCTCCCATATACAGTGGCGGGACCGCGTTGGCATTTCACCAACTTCCCTTTTAAGCTACAATCCAATGAAGGATGAGTAGCACCTATTTTCCCATATTCATTTTCTGTCCTATTCATTATAAAAAAAGGCGACTGATTTGTATATGTTTTTTTCAATAATTTTAGTATTGAATCTTTCGATGATTATGCAAAATTCCGGCAAAGGTTCGCCATTTCAATGGCAGCTGAAGCGGCTTCCCAACCCTTGTTTCCGGCTTTTGTACCAGCCCGCTCGATTGCCTGTTCAATGGAATCGGTCGTTAAGATTCCAAAGATCACCGGAATGCCGCTGTTTAATGATGCTCGTGATACCCCTTTTGCTGCTTCGCTGCAGACATAATCAAAATGTGGTGTTGCGCCGCGGATCACTGTGCCGAGTGTAATCACAGCATCATATTTTTTGCTGTCTGCCATTTTTTGTGCAATTAACGGAATTTCAAATGCACCTGGAACCCAGGCAACATCAACATCTGCCTCACTGACCCCGTGGCGTTTGAGCGCATCGTGTGCACCTCCGAGCAATTTGCTCGTAATAAATTCATTAAATCGGCCTACGACAATACCAATTTTTAACCCTGTACCAACTAAATTTCCTTCAAAAATCATTCCCATCGTGTGATCCCTCCAAATGTAATTTTTTTAATAATGAAGCAAATGCCCCAGTTTATCATGTTTTGTTCGTAAATATTTTTCATTTTCTTCACGCATTTCCATTTGCAGTGGAACTCGCTCGACGACTTCCAGACCGTATCCTTTCAAGCCTTTTATTTTTCTCGGGTTGTTGGTTAACAGCTTTATTTTTCTAACTCCTAAATCTTTTAAAATTTGCGCACCAATTCCATACTCCCGTAAATCGGCGCTAAATCCAAGCTTTTCGTTAGCTTCAACGGTATCATAGCCTTGTTCTTGCAGCTTGTAAGCCCGAAGTTTGTTCAACAGCCCAATGCCACGGCCTTCCTGACGCATGTATAGAAGGACACCACTGCCGGACATTTCAATTTGTTTTAAGGCTGCATGCAGCTGCGGTCCGCAGTCACAGCGATACGATCCAAAAACATCTCCGGTTAGGCATTCCGAGTGAACCCTGACCAAAACGGGCTGGTCCGAATCAATTTCACCCTTGACTAAAGCAACATGTTCTTTATCATCTACGAAATTGGAATAGCCAACAGCTTTGAATTCACCATATTCAGTCGGAAGTTTGATTTCCACTTCCCGTTTTATCAATTGATCTGTTTTATTCCGATAGGCAATCAAATCTTTAATGGTAATCATTTTCATGTTCAGTTTGTCGGCAATCTTTCTGAGCTGTGGAACACGGGCCATCGTACCATCTTCATTCATGATTTCGCAGATAACTCCAGCCGGCTTTGCTCCGACTATTTTCGCCAAATCAACCGCTGCTTCGGTGTGCCCTGTTCTTCTTAATACCCCTCCGTTCTTTGCGATGAGAGGGAAAATATGCCCCGGCCGTTTAAAATCAGCTGGTTTTGCATCGGGATCAAGCATGCTTAAGATCGTTGCCGACCGCTCAAATGCAGAAATGCCTGTGGTCGAAAATTTATGGTCGATGCTGACTGTAAATGCCGTTCCATGGGGATCTGTATTTCTTGAAACCATTGGCAGCAAGTCCAGTTTTTGTGCAAGTTCTTCTTCGATCGGCACACAAACAAGACCGCGGCCGTGTGTAACCATAAGATTAATCACATCAGGTGTTGCTTTTTCAGCTAAGGCGACAAAATCCCCTTCGTTTTCTCGATCCTCATCATCACAGACAATGATGACTTTTCCTTCCTTTAACTCAGCTAATGCTTCTTCAATTGTATCAAACATGACTCATCTCTCCTTTTAAAGAAAACCATTTTCCTGCAAAAAGGCAGCTGTGATCCCAGAATGGCCTTTTTGAGCTTTAGTATCCGAAAATTTTTGCATAAAATGGCCGACATATTTGCCAATCATATCGCATTCCAGATTTACGATGTCGCCGGGACCTTTCAATCCTAAAACGGTTTCCGCTAGTGTATGTGGAATTAATGACAATGTAAAGCTCGTTTCTGTTACCGCAAAAACCGTCAAGCTCGTTCCATCAACAGCGATGGATCCTTTTAAAATGACATATTGCAGAAGCTTCTCTTCGGTTTCTATTTCATAATAAACGGCATTTTCGTACGCCTTCTTACTCTTGATAACACCAGTACCATCGATATGCCCCGAGACAAAATGACCGCCAAATCTTCCGCCCGCTGCCATGGCTCGTTCCAAATTGACCTTTGAGCCGCGCCTTAAATCCTTTAAACTGGTGGTCTTCACTGTTTCCGGCATAACATCTACCGTAAATTGATTTCCGGTAAACGAAGTAACTGTCAGACAGACACCATTCACCGCGATACTGTCACCAAGGTGCACATCCTCCAAGATTTTTTTGGCCTCAATCGTCAGGACAAACGATTCCCCTGTCCGCATTATTGCTGAAACTTGTCCAATTTCTTCTATGATTCCGGTAAACATCATTCATCTCCTCCCGGTTCAGCAATAATCCGGAGATCCCGGCCAATTCTGTCCACTTGTTTCATTTCCAAGTTGATTGCCTCTAAAATATGTTCAATCCCCGGACCGCCAAAAGAAGTTGGGGCAAGTCTTCCGCCTAATAGCTTAGGCGCAATGTAACAGATAACCTGCTGAAAGGCACGTTCTTGCAAAAAACTGCCGTGTACCTCCGCCCCGCCTTCGACAAATAGTGAAGTTATGCCGTGCTTACCAAGGACTTCAAGCATTTCCTTGATTACAATATTTGGTCGTTTCAGTTTGATTACTTGAACCCCAAAATCATGGAATGCTGCTTCACGTTTCGAGTCAATCTCAGAACCGGTGATGATCCAAGTAGGCGCCGCCTTATCGGTTACAATTGCCGCTGTCAGAGGCGTGCGGAGGTGTGTATCTAAAATAACTCTAACCGGATTTTTTCCCCCTCCAGGAAGTCTTGTTGTCAAAGATGGATTATCAGTTATGACCGTATTAACACCAACTAATATTCCATCATGCTGATGCCGGAATTGATGAACATCGGCACGTGCTTCCTCCCCGGTAATCCACTTGCTTTCTCCTGATACCGTTGCTGTTTTTCCGTCCAAACTGACGGCTGTTTTCAATGTTACATAGGGCAGACCGGTTTGAATGTGATAGAAAAATACTTTATTTAACTCCTGTGCTTCCTGCTGGAGCAATCCGACTTCCACTTCAATACCGGCATTTTTCAGTTTTTCAATCCCTTTGCCCGCTACTTTTCGATTAGGGTCCGTTGTAGCGATCACTACTTTTTTCATCTCAGAGGCCACGATCAGATCAGCGCACGGCGGGGTTTTGCCGTAGTGGCTGCACGGTTCAAGAGTTACATACAACGTGGCTGCCTTCGCTTTATCCCCCGCCATACGGATCGCGTGTACCTCTGCATGCGGTTCGCCGGCTTTTAAATGGGCACCCATACCGACAATCTGGTGATCTTTTACCACAACAGCCCCTACCACGGGATTCGGGGAAGTCTGCCCAAGTGTCCCTCTAGCAAGATGTAAAGCTAATGTCATGTAATATTCGTCATTCATCTTTCATTCTCCTTATCAGGAATGCAAAAAGGACCCTGAAAGGTATTTTCTTCAGGGTCCTCAAAAAGGCAATAACAAACTAGGGCTTAAAAACAGGAATTTTTTGACCGATAGGAAAGCTTCGCAAGCGTGAAATCACAGTCGAAACGCTGTACTTGCGGACGTATTTCGCCTGATGAAGCTCCCAGTCGGACTCGCCATTCGCGAGTTTCAAACCTGGCCTTAAACCTTTTTCCTTTCCTTCTCCCATCCAGACTTTAACTGTCGGCCCTGGAATTTCACCAGATCCACCGTTTAGCAAGACAATCATGCTAACCGGGTCACGGACTAAGAAGCAAAAGCTTCATCACCGCCGGTTCGGAATTTCACCTGACCCCGAAGGAAACCGTATCTTAACCGATACGAGTTTAATAAATATTCAATTGTTTATTATATTCATCTTACATCAGAATAGTTTTACTTGCAATGAGAACGCACAAATGTAATAAGGAGAAGTTGTTCCCGCTTCCCCCTCAATTTAATAAATTTACTTATTGTAAGTTTTCACTGGTAAATAAATATCAAAATGAAGTTCACCATTCACATTTTTCTCTTTATGCTCCTCTTTATATACTTCGAGACTTAAGGCAGAGTGGTCATGTTCATAACCATAGTCTTTCATCCAGATGAAAATTTCTCGATAAGTTTTTTCGACTTCTTCCAGCTTTCCTTTATGGGTCGCATATACATAATTTTTACGAGGGATCGTAAATCCTACCATGCCTTTCGGAATCTTCTCCAGTTTTTTAACCGGGGCTGTGACATAATAGGTGAATTCTGTTTCTCTACTATGAAATGGTGCAATGAAAACAGGTTCTTCTGTCCGATTTGCTATTTCTGTAAGGCGTTTTTCCAACTCATTAAATAGAACGGGTATAGTTCTTTTTTGCGAATAATTACCGTTCCATGAAATTCCAACAACTTTTAACTCATCTTTTACTACAACTTGGATGCCCAAGCTAAAACCCCCCTTTATAAAATCAGCGTATTTTTATAATTCAAAAAATCTTAAAAAAATCCTCTCAAAAAAATTCGACGAAATCACTCAATTTATTATTCTGAGAAAGGGATTTTTTACCTATTTATTGTTGTTATGTTGTTTCTATTTCCAATAAATTCAATACGATATGTAATAAATGAATAGTATATAGAAAACTATATTCATGTGGTGTTTTTATTTTAATAAAACGGTTATAAAAATACTGTCATAATTTGTCTTGTAGATAAAATTTTTAAAAGATTAGAAAACTTTCCTGTGGGATAGACCTTTTAGCATTCGTGAGCAATTCTTGTACCTCCCTGGTTGGGTACCGGATGATGCATACTTTCTTGATCTCTAGTTTCAAACGTCTTGATTATTACAGAACCAAGATTCTTTTTCTCTGCTTCCGGCCACAATACCTTGATTGGAACTTGAATCGGGAGTTTTTTCTCTGCTTCCAGTTCCAATATCCTTGATTGGAACTTCAATCGGAAGTTTTTTCTCTGCTTCCGGTTCCAATACCCTTGATTGGAACTTCAATCGGGAGTTTTTTCTCTGCTTCCGGTTCCAAATACCTTTAATTGGAACTCAATCGGGATGCTTTTCAGTCAATTCCAGAATATTGTGTGTAATTGTTTTTCTACAATGTTATCAACTACTTTGTGACAAAAAATATCACAACTTCATTTTTGTATCTGTTAAAAAAGACCATTCGAAAAATGAATGGCCTTCTCCTTTTTTCTATTCTATTTCACCTCTTGAGGAATTGGCAGATTCAATCCTTTTGCGACCCTCTCACCATATTCCGGGTCTGCTTTGTAAAAATGCTGTATTTGCCTAAATTTAATATCATCACGTTCAACAGGTTTCATGGCTGCTACAATATTTTCCACTAATCGCGTGCGTTCTTCCTCAGACATTAAGCGGTATAAGTCGCCCGGCTGGGTATAATGATCTTCTTGGTCATATGCTGTTTGGCCTGCATTTCCCGAAACTGTAAACGGAGTTTGTCTGTGTTCCGGAACTTCTTGCGGTCCGCCATAACTATTTGGCTCATAGTAGACCGAACCGCCTCCGTTATTGTCGAGCCGCATGGCACCATCGCGCTGATAGTTATTTACTTCGACTCTTGGACGGTTAATCGGCAGTAAATTATGGTTGGCCCCCACACGATAGCGGTGAGCGTCGGAATAGGCAAACAAACGACCTTGGAGCATTTTATCCGGCGATGGTTCAATTCCCGGCACCAATGTTCCCGGAGAGAACGTTGCCTGCTCCACTTCAGCAAAATAGTTTTCTGGGTTCCGATTCAGGACCATCCGTCCGACTTCGATAAGCGGATAATCTTTATGCGACCAAACTTTTGTTACATCAAATGGGTCAAAACGATAAGAATCGGCATCTTCTAACGGCATGATTTGAACATAAAGCTTCCATGCAGGGAAATCGCCTTTTTCAATGGCATTAAATAAATCTTCTGTGTGGTAGTCGGGATTTTCACCCGCAATTTTTGCTGCAACATCCGACGCCATATTTTTAACAGTCTGCTCTGTTTTAAAGTGATATTTTACCCAAACTGCCTCCCCTTTGGCATTCACCCACTTGAAGGTATGGCTTCCATATCCGTTCATATGCCGATATGTTGCCGGTATGCCGCGATCGCCCATTAGATAAGTGACCTGATGCAGTGATTCTGGTGACAGGGACCAAAAATCCCAAACTGCATTTGGATTTTTTAAATGCGTTCTTGGATCTCGTTTTTGTGTATGAATAAAGTCCGGGAATTTAATGGCATCGCGGATAAAGAAAATCGGCGTATTATTTCCAACAAGATCATAATTTCCTTCTTCCGTATAGAATTTAACAGCAAAGCCGCGGGGATCACGGACCGTATCTGCCGAGCCCAGTTCGCCGGCTACGGTTGAGAAGCGGACAAACAGTGGAGTGCGTTTTCCAAGACCATTAAACAGCTTTGCCTTTGTATATTCAGACATATCATTGGTGACTTTAAAATAGCCATGAGCCCCTGCACCTTTGGCATGTACAACACGTTCTGGAACCCGTTCGCGGTTAAAATGGGCCAATTTCTCCAGCAAATGAATATCTTGAATCAGTGTCGGCCCGCGGGAACCGGCTGTCATCGAGTTTTGATTGTCACCAACTGGTGCCCCGGTTGCAGTTCTTAATGGATTCGTTTCCTTACTCATTTCCTCACCTCGTAAACTATTTTTAAAGACTTCAAATTTATTATGATATTATTTTATTAAAAATCAATATCAAATTAAAATAATTATAATTTGATATTGATTAAAAACAAACTTGCTTGTACCAACTATTATATAGGTATTAAAAAAAAAGGGCGTTATTCCCTAAAATTAAGAAATAACATCCTAAATTTTTAATGTAATGCCCACTTACGAATCGCTTTTGCTACCCCATCTTCTTCGTTTGTTGCAGTGACCCAGTCGGCTACTTTTTTTACAGCCTCCTGAGCATTGCCCATTGCAACCCCAAGACCAGCAGCTTTAATCATCGCCAAATCATTAAGAGAGTCACCGGCAGCCATTACATTTTTCATCTCAATACCAAGCCTTTGGCAGACCAATTCCAATCCCTTTGCTTTCGTGATTCCCTTAGGATTCACTTCAATATTTTTTAATGTAGAATTCGTAAGTTCAAATTCCCCTTTTGCTTCCAGCTCCTTTAAGATCAATTCTCTTGTCGCATCATCATCAATCGTAAAGCCAAATTTCAGCCATTCTTTCGTATGTAAGTCTTCCGGCATTTCATTGTTCCAATTTCGTTCCGTATTGATTGCCCAAAATTTGGTGTTATGCTGTTTGGATAACTCCCACATCCATTGAATCAGTTCTGCTTTCACAAGTTTTCTTTCCACCAGCTCGCGTTTTTCATCCCAAATTTCACTTCCGTTTGCTGTGACAAGGTAGGATGTCAGCTGAAGTGAATCGGCATGATCCCGGCTCGTGTGGATAGACCGCCCGGTGCTTAGAACGACGAATATACCTTGTTCCTGTGCTTCTTTAATCGCCTGCCTGTTCCTTCGGAGATTTGCCCTTTATTATTCAGCAATGTTCCATCCATATCGAGTGCAATTAGTTTAATATCCACATCTTGTTTAAAATTTTCCATGCTGGTAAACGCCCCCTTATGCATTTTCCTTTCTTAAGGGTAACAAAACATTCCGACATTATCAAAAATACTGTTTTTGCAAAGAAGGGTGACAAGCACTTATTTGGTGCCTGTCACCCTTCTTCTTTTCCTTTTGACCAGCTGATAGCTGATGAATGCGATATAGAGCGGGATGGCAACGTAAATGAAGTATGGAAAGCGATGATGTTCCTTTTTGAATACTATGTAGATCGCATAGCCAAGAAAGGCTGTAATAATGATTCCGTATTTTGGAAGTGGAACTTCTTTCAAACTTGGAATTTTAATCGTGCTGACCATTAAGATGCAAATTGCAAAAAAGGCAATTGGAAGAATGATGGACGGCATTTTTCCATGGAACAGTGTTAAAAAAGTCAAGATCCCTCCACCTGCGGTAATCGGAACACCAGAAAAATACTTTAGCGATTGCTTAACGGCATTGATATTAAACCGGGCCAAACGGTATGCACCAAATAACGGAAACAATCCGGAAATGGCCATCCCAATCACGCCAAATTGAGCAAAATACGCATAATACGCCATCATAGCCGGAGCAACACCAAAGGTGACAATGTCAGCAAGGGAATCCAATTCTTTCCCGAATTCGCTTTGAACCCTTAACATCCTGGCAAGCCGACCATCCATACTGTCGAGCATCATTCCAATTAAAATAAGAATCGCAGCGTTCCTATAATCTCCTATTGCCGAATACATAATGGATAAAAAACCAAAAAATAAATTAAAAAGCGTAAATAAATTAGGAATACTATTTCTTATAATATGTATCACTCCATTTTATAAGGTTAACAGATCATTAACCTTCGTGCTTTTCCCTCTTATTATAACGTTTTTCTTTATAATATTGGAAAAACCAAATGGCAACGGTCAGCCAAAATCCGCTTGCCAAGTATCCTCCAATAATATCACTAGGATAGTGCACCCCCAAATAAACCCTGCTGATCCCAATCCCTAAAATCATCACCGTACTAAAAATAATCAGCAAAGTCCTTCCCCATCTACTCGGGATGTGGCGCCAAAGCAAAAAGGATAGAATCACATACACAGTAAAAGCACTCATAGCATGGCCGCTAGGAAAACTGTATCCGGTTGCCTCAATCAGGCGATGAAGGTGAGGACGTGTCCGCCTGAATAGATGTTTTAAAATTTTATTTAAAACAGCTGTGCCGCCCAGTGCCCCGATAAATAAAATTAATTCTAACCGATGGTGCAAGACCTTGTACAGGAAAAAAATCAGACAAAGACTGAGAACGATGACAAAAGGAGTAGAACCAATAAATGTTAGCAATTTCATCAAACTGGTCAAATACGGCGATTCTAATCCTTGAATTTGATCAATCAACGTCCGGTCAAAGCTGATAATTTTATGATCGCTGATGAAAAGGGAAATCAAACTAAAACCCACAATGCAAAAAACGCTAATGATAAATGCAAGCAGAAGGTGCATTTTTAAATTCATTGGCAGACTCCCTTCAAAATCATTTTATTAAAAACATAACATAATTTCATCATGAAACCAAAAAAATTCCGAAAAAGCTGCTGAAGAATTCAGCCGCCATACTTTCATATGTTATTTCACTTGATAAAGATAGATTCTCCAGGCAGAATCTTTTTGGTCGAATGCCTTTTTAAATTGCAACCCATCTTCCTCGGCATTAAGAATAGGTACGGAAGAAAAAATATATTGCCCACCCATGCTCTTAAATACCTTTGTATTGAGTTCCAAATGATGAATTACTACTTGTGATGTCTTTTTAAACATATACTGTTTCCCTAGTTCTGCAACAAAGAGATAACATCTGCCGCCCCATTGATCAAAGTATCTTTTCAATGTCGGACTTTTATCCAATTCCTTGGCAATGATTTTTCTAAATTGATGCTTGTACGACAATGGATAAAAATTATTGTACGTATCAAGTGTATAAAAACCATTATATTGGGCAATCGCCGGATAAAGCCCAATACTTGCTACACGGTAGCTGCTTTTGGGCTTGCCGATGTAATCGGCAATTTCTTCAAATTGCTTTTGGGCATAAAATTGTTTAAATGTTGGCGTACCAGCTTCCCGATAATAAATTTCGTTATTATTCATGAAAACTACGACAAGCTGTGCAGTGACACAGAGCCAGACAATGTACTTCCACCATTTTCCCTTTTTCCACAAAATATATAAACCAACGGCAAACATTAAATAAATAATCAACGGTCTTAGGAAATGGAACCTGGAAAAGTTAAACGTCCTAAGTAAGGATACATGTGCCTTTATAGGTTCCCATCCTTTATAGAACCAAAAGGCATACCAGACAGAAAGAACGAAGTTTAGGATGAATAAGGAAAGATATCTTTTCTCAAGCAAACCTTTGTCCTTATACTTCATAATGACCAAAACTAAAAAGGACAGCGGGACAATCACATATGTATGAAGTGTCAGAACATGGGTATGTCCATAAAAATAATTCTTAAACACCAACCTGACTGTAGACATGAAACGAAGGATAGATTCCTCAAACTCATCGCGGTTTGTTAGGCCCTGCGGAACAATTAGCGAATAAACAAGACGATATTCAATTAATAAATAAATGGCCGTCATGAGGGCAATACTTCCAAGAAAAGCACCGTTAAATCGCTTTTTCACCCAAACATCCCGCAACCATAAAAGACCCATCGCTGTCAGGAAAAAGAAAAATCCGAGCACAAAGCTGGAATAAAACGGCAGCAATATAATCGTCAACCATTCTTTCCAAGTCTGACTCCCTTCCCTAATCGCTAAAAATGCCCAAAGTGCCAAAGGCATCCCTAATGTACTCAGCATGCCCGACGGCCAAAATGGTGTTAGAGCAAATGCAAGGGATACCCAAACACGGATTGGGTAGGCATCGGGTGAGGTGACAAAATACCTTCTTAACAAAAGGTACATGCCCAAAAACGCAAATACACGAGTGATCAATTGGCTAATGGAAAAAGCAAGCATCGAAGGAAACAGGTTATGCAGCCATTCAATTCCACTAAATTCTGTTCCAAAGGCATAGCGAGGCAACCCGTTAATGATTTGCGGAATAACAGAATGAATGCTGCCGAACAGCTGGCCGCTATCCTTTAATACTTTGTACCAAGCAATATTGGAATCTAAATTATCGTGTACCCGGATATGAGAATTTTCTCCGAGAATAAACAGCGGTGATACATAGACGGCTAATAGAATCCAGGCCAGCCATAAATGGTATTTTTCCTGCCGCCAAAACTTCGCTAATTTTCGCACTTACAAAACACAACCTTCAAATTTTACTAAAAAAGAAGTATTTAGATAAAAAAACAGGAATGGTACCAATATGTCATTGGTACCCAAGAATGTAACTATTTATTGATAGGAACCATCTCATCAATCCTGACACAAGAAAGTCCTTTAGTCGCCATTAGAGGCAGGGCATCCTTTAAGGCATCGATCGTATAGAGGGGGGCATCGGAATCAGCCCCCGGCGTTTCCCCGCAGTCATGCAGGAGGATCACATCCCCGCCTTTTATTTTGTTAAGTAATTTCTTTTTTATTTTAGCACTTCCTCCTTTAGATTTCCAATCTTCAGCCATAACAGACCAAAGAATGATGCGATATGACTTGAGCATAAAAAAATCGCCTAAATTTAATAGACCCCATGGCGGTCGGTAAATGGAAGGGCGCTCCCCTGTGATTTGTTCAATAATGGCTGCTGTTTGATCGACGCCTTTGCGGACCTTCCATGGTGACATCAGCCAGTTGGATTGATGAATGTAATTATGAATTCCTATTTGGTGGCCTTCTCGTTTCATTCTTATAAGCAATTCAGGATACTTCTCTGCCCGTGATCCAACAACAAAAAAAGTTGCTTTTATATCATGCTGTTTCAGTAAATCTAACAGGATGGGGGTATAAGTAGGGTGTGGGCCGTCATCAAATGTGAAGGCAATTTTTGTTGAATTACAACGATATCGCAACACACCAATTTCAAACCCAAAAGTAAGCAGAAAAGGTAAAGCTGTGTATAATAATAAAACAATGATAACACTAATAATGACTACGACCATTTACGTTCACCCTCATTAATTTCTAAAGGAATGCTTAGCGGTAAAAGGTAAACATGACGGAAGATCAATTTCGTTAAATGCTTGAACTCTTTCCATCGGGAAGCGGGCAATATTCCTGGCTTTTCTCGCACAATTAATGGAATGAACGATAACATCGACAGCTTCCAGTGCTGATGTCTTCGATTGCAAGATCCGAGATTGTTGTTTCATTGTTTCTAAAAGATCTGAATGATTCATTGCCCGTTCAATTTTTACTAATAAGTCCTGTTCATTTTCCGCAAGAATAGCCAAACCAGCATTGACTAAATAATTCGCATTGTCTTCTTCCTGTCCAGGAAGAGGACGGTAAATAACTAACGGCAATTCCATCGCCATGGCTTCCGAAGTAGTGACCCCACCAGGCTTTGAAATCATGACATCAGACACAGCCATCAATTCGTGGACATTTTCACAATATCCCATGATTCTAATCGAGTGTTGCGACCATTTCAATTCCTCTTGCAATTTCTTGTGCAGCTTTTTATTTCGGCCGCAAACCACAACGATCTGCACCTCTTTCGGCAGTTGTTCCAAAGCCTGAAACGTCGATAAACCTTTGCCAATGAAGCCATCGCCGCCACCCATAATTAAGATGGTAAAGCTTTGCGAATTTAAGCCATATTTTTGCGCCAACATTTTTCGGGATTGGGCTTTGTTAAATTTCTGCCGAATCGGAATACCGGTGCAATGAATGATGTCCGGTTCAACTCCTAATGAGATTAAACGCTGCATTACGTCCTCAGAACCAACAATATACTGATCAGTGTATGGATGAATCCAATAAGAATGATCGGTGAAATCAGTGATGATGGTAATGATCGGAATATGGATTAATCCTTGTTCTTTAAGTTTTGACATCATACCAGCCGCAAATGGATACGTACTGACAATAGCTGAAGGATTCATTTCTCTTATGATTTCTAGCATCGAACCAAGACCCAATGTAAATAATGTATTCAACTTGATAGATAAAGAATTTCGTTCACGTGTTCGTTTATAAAGATAACTGTATACTTTCGGAAAACGTTTTATAACTCTTTTATAAACATAAGTGCTTATAGGGTAAAGATGCGGGTGAAGCCATTCCATTATATCTAAATGAATAGGTTCGAAATTTGGAAGAGAATTTTCGACAGCTTCGCCTATTGCATTGGCCACTTGTTTATGCCCATCGCCAAATCCGGCAGAAAGAATCAGAATTTTTTCCTTGTCTTTTTTATTCATACGTAAAACAAACTCCTTATGCATGATTTTCCCTTCCTGTATATCATTGTTTTCATTTACCTAAGTGCCCCATTTTTACCCTTTGAACCGATAACCTGCACCCCAAACCGTTTCAATATATTGCGGATTTGAAGGATCTGTTTCAATCTTTTCACGGATTTTTCGAATATGAACCGTCACAGTGGAGATATCACCAAGGGAGTCAAACCCCCATAACCGTTCAAATAACTGCTCTTTACTAAATACATGGTCTGGATGTAAAGCGAAAAATGTTAAAAGGTCAAACTCTTTCGCAGTAAAAACAACTTCCCTGCCGTTGACAAAAACCCGTCTGGATGATTGATCAATCTTAAGACCTCGAAACATAATCAACTCTGATTGTGATTCCTTGCTAATCAGTCTTTGATAACGTGCCAAATGTGCTTTCACTCTAGCAACGAGCTCACTAGGACTGAACGGTTTGACAATATAATCATCTGCGCCCAATCCCAGTCCGCGAATTTTATCAATATCTTCTTTTTTGGCTGATACCATGAGAATGGGAATATCTTTTTCCGTTCGGATCGCTTTGCAAATTTGAAATCCGTCTGTACCAGGAAGCATAAGATCAAGCAAGATTAAATCTATTTCTTCTGATAAGGCTTTTTCTAGACCTTCATCGCCTGTTAAAGCTATATCAACCGAAAATCCGTCAATTTCAAGATAGTCACGTTCAAGTTCCGCAATACTTTTGTCATCTTCAATAATTAAAATCCGTTTCACTTTGTTCACCTGCTTTTTTTAACGTAAAAAGGATGGTCGTTCCCTTGCCAAGCTCACTCTCAGCCCAAATGGAACCGTGATGTTCCTCAATAATCCGCTTAGCAATCGACAGTCCTAGACCACTGCCGCCCTTTTCCGTTCCTCTGGCCTGATCAGCGCGGTAAAACCTGTCAAAGATTAATGTTAAATTTTCTTTCGCGATTCCTGGACCGTTATCGGTCATTTGGAAGAGAATATGAGAATCCAAGGAAGATAAATGGAACGTCAGATGTTTGTCCACCTTATCGTTATATTTCAAGGAATTATCAACGATATTGGTAATGACCCGTTTTATATGTTCCCGGTCACCGATTATCAAATAATCGCCCTTTTCGATTGTTAACTTGATTTCAACCTGTTTTTCCTCTAAGTCAAAACGAAGCTCTTCGACATAATCCTCAAGATAATGATCAAAATGAATTCTTTCAAATTGGAATGGAAGCCGCTGCAGATCCAGTTTGGAATAAAGAAATAATTCATCAATCATGCGGTCCAAGTCCTTAGCTTTTGTAAAAATCGTTTGAATGTATCTGTCCATCTTTTCCGGACTGTTGGCTATACCATCGCGTATCCCTTCAACATACCCCTTTATGGTTGTAATCGGGGTCTTTAAATCGTGAGAAATGTTTGCGATCAATTCTTTTCGATTTTCTTCATAAGCAATCTGCTTTTCAATTGAATCCTTCAATCTGATTCGCATTTCTTCAAATCCTTGGGCAAGCTGCCCCAATTCATCCTTTGATTTAACCTTAATCGGAATGGTAAGATCCCCTTCCTTCATCCGTTTTGCTGCTTTTTGCAGTTCACGAACCGGACGGATGATACTTCTTGAAACAAAATAGGTCAAGAGTCCATTGGTCAAAACGAGGATGATAATTAAAGCAATAAATAAAATCGGAAATGAGGAGCGGACAAATTTGGCAAAACTATTGGCATTCGTGATAAAAAACAGCGATCCTTCGGAATCATCCGGATAATAAAAGTCAATTTTTTGGATGGATACAAATTGATCATTTAATTTTTTTACAGCATCAATATCACCATAAAATCCGAAAGCCGGAAGTTCGTCCGTATCCATACCTTTTAAGGCCGGAGAGAGATAAATAACATGCTGTCCTTTCCTTACCACTAATTCAAAATTTCCCATTTTATTAAGCTTTCGGTCAAGATTTCGTAAATAATCCTGGTTCGAAAACTGTCCGGGATGTTTCAATGTGTTTTTTTGTAAATCTATAAAAAATTGTTCGTGTTTAGAAATATGATGGTGCTCTTCCGGAGGAAGATAAATATTCAGCAGTTCCATGATATCACCTTTGAACAGCAAGGCAACCAAAAGAGCAGATACCACCACAAAAAAAACCGGTACAAGAATCATTGCAAGATAAGATAATAAAAGTCTAAGCCGTATGGACATCCATTCCACAACTTTCCCTTATGAGAATTCTTATTGGCTAAATTTTATCATAGCCCAAAGATGAATGTTCGTAAATAGCATAGTCAACCTGACTAAACAAACCATTAATCAAATCTTAATATTTTCTTAAATCTTGTCTCCCTGGAAGCGAGACATCTTTCATTTACATAATTTTCACATCATCATGAAACACTAAACATTAGTTTGGAAAATCGTAGAATATAAGAATCGATCTAGAGGTGGCACACAGTGCATGAAAATTCATGGATGTCAGTTGGCAAGCCGGAGCAAAGAATTGATGCAATGGAAAAAGCAGCTGGAACCGTTACATATGTTGGGGATTTTAATGCTCCCGGCCTCCTTCATGCTAAATTGGTCACTAGCACTGAGGCACATGCCAACATACAATCAATTGATGATTGAGGCCATTTTAAACGATCCATCTTTATTGGTATGAACACCGTTCGTTTGAAGGATGTGAATGTTTTTGGAAATGCAGAAACCAAAAAAATCCTATTTACCCTTCCGCATGAATATCGTTTTTTTTGTTGTCTTTATCCTGTTTTCGATCTTAATTTTAAGACTTGGATGGATTCAGATCGTTCAGGGTGAAAACTATCGACGGGATTTAGACCGAAAAGAGGATTATACCGTAACAAATCCTGTACCTAGAGGAAAAATGTACGATCGAAAGTTTAGGGTTATCGTCGATAATGTTCCACGAAAAGCGATTACCTTTACAAATGAAGGTTTCAGCCAAAACGAGATGCTGGAAACTTCCAAGAAACTCGCCGAATTAATTGATCAAAAAATCGACAAAATCACTGACCGGGACATGCGGGATTTCTGGATATTAAAAAACCCCGAACGTGCCACTGCCAAAATAACCAAGAAGGAACAGGCGTTATTTGCCGCAAATCAATTATCTGATAAAGATCTCTATCATTTGAAATTAGAACGAATAACTTCCAGAGAATTACAGGAACTCACCAACGAAGAACTCGAGGTTCTGGCCATCTATCGGATTATTAGCAGTGGTTACAAATATACAACACAAATCATTAAAAAAGACGGCGTAACGGACAAAGAATTTGCCCTGGTTAATGAAAACTTGCGAAATCTACCTGGGGTAGATACTACGACCGACTGGGATCGGTCATATCCGTTTGAAAATACCTTAAAGTCTGTTTTAGGAAATGTGTCCAATTCAGATGAAGGACTGCCTGCTGATCAATTAAATTACTATTTGGCCAGAGGTTACAGTCGGAATGACCGAATTGGAAAAAGTCAATTAGAAGCTCAATATGAGGGGGTCCTTCGCGGGAATAAATCGAAAGTCAAGAATCTAACGGATCATACAGGCACAGTGGTTGAAACACAAACAGTCTATAACGGCGAAAAAGGAAAAGATCTTGTGTTAACCATTGACATGGATTTACAAAAAGCAGTCGATAAAATCGTTGAAGAAGAGCTTTGGGCGGCCAAAAAACAGCCGGGGACCAACTTGACGGACCGGGCCTATGTCGTCTTAATGAATCCGCATACCGGAGAAATTTTAGCTATGTCCGGAAAAAAAATTGTTACCAATAAAAATACCGGCCAGCCAGAAATGGAAGATGACGCTATGGGCACTTTTACTACTACATATAATGTCGGTTCTGTCGTCAAAGGAGCGACCATTTTAACAGGCTACAAAACAGGAGCCATTTCCACTGGAACTATTTTCAATGATGCCGGGATCAAAATAAAAGATACACCGCTTAAAAAATCTTATATCTATATGGGAAACATTAATGAAATCGATGCGCTAAAAAAATCATCCAATGTCTATATGTTTCACACCGCCATCAGAATTGGAAATGGACATTACGAATATAACAAACCATTAGATTTGGATACAAAAGCATTTGATACAATTCGCAATTCTTTTGCCTCCTTCGGTCTGGGAACAAGAACAGGAATCGATTTACCGAGTGAACAAATAGGTTTTAAAGGATCAAGCAAGCTCCCTGGTTATTTGCTCGATCTTGTAATTGGCCAGTACGATACCTATTCTACTATGCAGCTAGCCCAATATGTCTCAACGATTGCCAACGGAGGCTACCGAATGCAGCCCCATATTGTAAAACAAATCCGCCTCCCTGCAGAAGGAAAGGAAGAAATAGGTCCTGTTAATCAAGTCATTAACCCTGCCATATTGAATAGGATTGATGCAAAACATAACTGGATTTATCGTGTCCAATTAGGCTTTAAAAAAGTCATGCAGGAAGAAGGAGGTACCGCATATAAATATTTCAAAGGTGCAGACTATTCTCCTGCTGGCAAAACGGGTACAGCGGAAGCGTTCTATGACGGACCGCTCCGTAATCATTTTGGCAAAGAGCCGCCTCAGGTAATGAATTTAAGCCTTGTGAGTTATGCCCCAAGCTACGATCCAGAAATCGCTTTGGCCGTATTAGTGCCATGGGCCTATCAGGGAAAGGAAGATCATAAAGCCAACCTCAAAATTGGCCGCAGAGTGTTAGATGTCTATTTTCAAATGAAGAAAAAACCATAAGGGAGCCTGTGTAACGGGCTCCTTCTATTGTATTGATTGATCATTCTTTCCGCTGTAATACTGATTTAACAGCTTTCTCAATCTCTATATAGCTGGTACAGCGGCAAATATTGGATTCAAGCCACTCCCTGATCGTTTGATCATCTGCATCCGGGTGCTGCTCTATTAATGCTTGACAATTCATAATAAATCCGGGTGTGCAATATCCGCACTGAAAAGCAAAGTTTTCAACAAAAGCCTGCTGGATGGGGGAATTTTTCAGCCCTTCGATAGTCGTAACTTTCTTTCCAATCGCTTCCACACCCAGCATGAGACATGATTTCATCGGCCAGCCATCCACGTTTACAGTGCAAGCGCCGCAATCGCCATTTAGACACCCGGGCTTTGCACCTGTCAAACCAAGCTTGCGAAGGGTATATAAAAGCGTGTCTGCCGGCCTAACCGTGACGATTCGCTCTTCTCCATTAACATGAAGCGTAATCGAATACTCCACTCTCCATCTCCTCCCGGCATTTAGATTCTTTCTTTTTCCAGCTTATAAAGCGCATCCGTTAATATATTCCTAAATACAAATAAACGGTAATCAGCCGATCCTTCAACATCATCCAAAATCGGCCGTGGTAAAACACGGAGAGCTGCTTCCACCCTTGCTTCAATCGATTGCCCGCTGTTTAGCGCTATTTCAACCTCTTTTGAACGAAAGGGAAATGGACAAAGACCGCTGACAGCTACCCGAACCTTCTCATCTATTTTTAATGCCGCAACTGTAATAAGCGGATAACCGGTTTCCCATTGCTGCCGGCGCTTTATAGCGAAAAATGGTGCCCTGATAAATCGGCTTTCGGTGATGGTCTGAACAAGTAGTTCTCCCCTATTCAATAAAAGTTGTTCATGAAAAATCTCATGAATGGGTACGGCTTTTTTTCCTTCAGGTCCGACAATTACTACTTGGGAGTCAGCAAGTAAAAATGGCAGAACAGCCTCACGGTAGAAGATTCGAGCACAAATATTACCGCCTAATGTGATCTTTACGCGCGCCGTGTGGTCCGCTATTTCACTGGCTGTTTTTGTTAACAGAGGAAACAGATTGGTTTCTTCTATTTCCGTTAATGTAAGTGTGCTTCCAAGCAGCAATTGTCCCCCGTTCAAAGACATTACCCTGCAATCGGCGATTTCCTTAATATCAATAACAGCTTCCGTATAGGCTAAGTCAATTCTGCCAAGTGTAATCAGCTCGGTTCCACCTGAAAAAAACATCGGCTGTTTGCCATTATGATCCAGGTATTGGAATAATTCAACAGCTTCCTCAAGTGTATCCGGTTTAAAATAATCAAAATCAAAGGGGAGCACCGTTCGCAGCCTCCTTTGCCCGCCAGATCAGTTCCGGTATTAGCGGCAGGTGATGAAGCGATACACCGGCTGCAATTGATAAAGCATTTCCTAGTGCTCCGGGCATCCCCATCACACCATGTTCCCCAAGCCCGCGGGCACCATATGGCCCATCAATCTGGGGTGTCTCTACAAATCCAACCAAATATCTTGGATTTTCTCCATACCTTAACGGACGATAAGTACGCAGCTGTGGATTTAACACGCGACCAAGCTTATCAAAATAAAAAGTTTCCCTGCTGGCAAATGCTAAGCCCATGCTCATCGCACCCATTACCTGGCCCTCTGCCATTTTTTGATTCATCACCCTTCCGCAGTCAACAACGGTTGCTGCCGTCAATAGCTGATAAGTATAATCACGAAGATCAAATTCAACCTCTACACCATAGGCTGCAACTGTCCACTCCGGCCCCGGCCTGCCTTCTCCTGTTTCAGGGTCCAAATTCGATATATGTCTTAGAACATAGTGACCTCTTCCGATAATTTGCCCGCCAACTGAATTCCCGTTCGGATATTTATAGCCGAAGCTAATATCTTTAAAATCCAGGCCGATGGAAGGGTCATCTCGCAAGAATACACGGCTGTTTGCAATTTCTAAATCTTCCTTTGGCGCCCTTAAGACACAGGAAGCAATTTCTTTCAGCTGTACAATCACATCTTCTGCTGCATTTAGCACCGCCCTGCCAGACATAAAAGTCCCACGGCTTGCCACTGTTTTCCAATGCTGTGGAGTCGTTTGTGTATCTACTTCCATCCGGACATGAATTTTATTGACATCCATTTTTAACCGTTCTGCCAGAATTTGCGCGAGAACCGTTTTCGTTCCGGTTCCAATTTCGATCACACCTGCCATAAGATTAATGCTGCCATCCCGGTTAAAAGTCAGAATGGCTCCAGACGGGGCATTGGCATCTATTGTTGATGTTTTCCAGCTGCAACTGACTCCTTTTACGCGAATCAGCCGGTCGTTTACCCGGGAAATGGCCCCTTCATCCCATTTAATGAGTTCCCTTACTTTTTCAATGCATTTTTGCAAGTTGCCAACATTGCTTTTATTTAACAGAACCCTTGTCGGAGTCGTGTCACCTGGCATAATGGCATTTATATATCGAAGCTCTAACGGGTCCATGTTCAGTTTCTGTGCCAAAAGATCCATCGTCCGTTCAATCGCGAAGGACAGTTCTGAATGGCTAAAGCCTCTGAAAGGCGCTGCATAAGGATGATTCGTATACATGCAATAGGAATCACACCATACATTGTCAACCCGGTATGGTCCTGTGCAGTCAACGGCTCCTGCTCTTGTTACATCGATGGCTTTATCGGAATACGCGCCCCCATCCCATAAAAAAATAATTTCTGCAGCCTTTAACTTACCTTGCCGATCTGCGCCTAATTTAACAGTTGCATCAAGACCGATATGACATGGAGAGGTGAGTATATCTTCTTCTCTCGTATTTAATATTTTTACCGGCCTCCCACCGACTTCCTTCGAGGCCAAATAGGCAAGAACCTCCAACTGTACCGATGCCTTTCCCCCGTACGCACCGCCTACCAGCGGTGTGCGAACAATAATCTTTCCTAATTCAATATTAAAGTAGTCCGAGAGTAATTGTTTAACCATAAAAGGGGCCTGTGATGAGGTCATAATCTGAACTGTTCCATCAGGCTCGATTTCCGCAATGGCACATCTTGTTTCCATTGCTGCATGGTCGGAAGGAGCGAAGGAAAAGCTTGCTTCAACAATCGTTTCACTCTCTCGCCAGCCCAACTCCATATTTCCTTTGCGAATTTTAATATGGGTGGCGATGTTGGTGCCAGGTACCGGATGGGAATCTTCTTCCTTTTCATATTCCCCTAAACGCTCATGAACGAGCGGAGCGTTTTTTTCAAATGCCTGAGTTGGTGAATTCACGACTGGAAGAAGTTCATATTGTACTTGGATCAGGTCTGCAGCTTGCTTGGCTTGGGCAGGCGTATCAGCCACGACAAGGGCAACGGGTTCTCCATGATAGCGTACTTTATCAACGGCAATCGGCGGGCGGTCGCGAATCGATTCACCTACTAATGGAAAGTGTTTTCCTGCAATAATTGCTCTGACTCCCGGTACCTTCCAGGCCTCTTGTGTATCGATACTGACAATTCTCGCATGACCGTATGGACTGATGACGATTTTTCCCGAAAGCATATGAACAGTTTGATAATCATCGGTATACATTGCTCTGCCTGTCACCTTGTCTAATGCATCCTTACGAATCACACTTTTTCCGATAACGTCCAAGATTTATCCCTTCCTTCCCCTGAGGATTTCCCAATTATTGACAATCAATCGATAATCCTCTGGTGTATCCACATCAAAAAAATAGTCGTCTTCTGCCGTAATCAGTTTCCCCGACCCAGAAAGCAATTTTCTTGCTCCTTGATCACCATTAAGCTTTAAGACAGCCGGGAACAGGCATTTTGCCAAGAGAACAGGCGGTTTAGGGATTCCTTGATGTAAACAAGCGATAAATGGCGCGAAGGGAGAAATATGAAACTCATCTATTAATTGATTAATTAGTTTAGAAGGTACTAGCGGCTGATCACCGAGGATCACGATCACACCTGCTGCATTTTGTTTTTGTGCTTCCTTAATTCCTGCTTTCAGTGAAACGCTTTGACCTTTATAGGCATTCTCACATTCTAGAAGTTTATCAATCTTTTGATTGGAAAAGGAAGCTAACCAATGTAACGGACTATCCCTCTTTGTTACGATCATAATTTTTTGAAGTTTGGATTGTAATGCTTCCGTAAGGGCCATACTTCCCAAATACGAATCCCCAAGGGGTAAATTTAATTTATTGCAGCCCATTCTTCGGCTGCTGCCGGCTGCGAGATAAATCCCAATTAATTCTGCGGCGTCCATACAAGTTCCGTACTTGCCCGAATAAATTTTCTCCAAACTTCAATCATTTCCGCTACAATACTGACAGCAATTTCAGCCGATCCTTTTGCTCCAATCGGTACACCAATTGGGGCGGAAATCCAATCGGGAATATTTTCGCCGTAGAGCAGCCGTTTTGTTCTTTCCTTTGGCCCTAATATTCCTAAATATTTTATATTCTCTGAAAGTAATACCGATAAAATTTCCCTATCCTTTTGAAAATGGTGTGTCATAATAGCAGCAAAATCATTAGGGGTAAATGTAATCTGTTTCATTATTTCCTTAGGATCCCCCAAAATCAGCCGTTCGGCCTTCGGGAAATTGTCTTTCGTGCAAAAACTTTCCCTCCAATCGCAGACATAAACAAAAAACCCTGTGTCCGCCGCCAAATTCACAAGTGGCTGGACATCAGGTCCCGCCCCGAATACAAACAACCTTGGCTTAGGCAGGTAAGTATGCAGAAATATCTGCAAATCTGAGGATATACCGCTTTTTACATTTAAATGGCTTGCCGGAATTGATCCTGACCAAATTCCAAACGGCTTTTCAACTTTAGATAGAAATATATACTCTCCTAAATGTTCAAGACTTTTCAAACAGAGCACAGGAGATTCTCGAACCAGCAGCTCTTTCAAATGAATCAAATCCGCTTGCAGTTTATTAGAAACCGGCTCCAGCAAAATATCAATCGCTCCATTGCAGCCAGCTCCTTGCCCCCAACCAAGGTCATCCTCGGCAAACAAATCGTATTGAACCATCATCGGCTTCTCTGTTTCCATAACCTCTTCTGCCCGAAGCGCTAAATCGGTTTCCAAACAGCCGGCACTCAAGCTACCTGCCTGTTTGCCATCTTCCGAAAAAACCATCAAAGACCCTTCCCGTTTATAGGCAGACCCTTTCACGTTTATGATCGTTGCTAATACTTTTTTTCCAGGAAGAATGATGTCCTCAAAAATTTGATAAAAGTCCTCCATGGTATTCCCCCGCTTTGACAGTTCATTCCTACTCTATTTATATTAAAGGGGGAGCTATTCCTAGAATGGAAATTTCTAAAGGCAGCTTTCTTTAGTATTTAGCTAACAAACTTTTCGTTTCTTGATATAACGATACTTGAAATTGCTTATTCTCTATTTCAGGGGAAATATGAACCATTAGAACCTCATCTGGCAATGCGGGTTTCGTTTTAGTTCCAGGCTGAAAATAAGGAATTAATGCCGTAAGCTGCCCAGCCCACGCCGACTGCTACGATGTGGTGATGGTTCCTTTCTTAGACCAATTTTGAAATATTTCAATAACATTGGCTAAATAAGCATAACCTTCTGATAAAAATTCAATATGTAAATTCAAATCCTCTAATTTTCCTTTGCTTTTGTTTGCGATGAAATTAAATTTCAAGCTGTCAAGTGCATCCTGAACAATATTATTCGTATGATGTAATTCGATCAGAACTTCCCCTATTTCTTTTCCAAGAATATTGCCATATTGTTGATCAAGTCCGGTTTGAACCCAAGTCGAAACTTTTGTAATGGCTTCCGTCATTTTTTTTGCCAGATGCTGAAAGCTTTTCTCAGCTTGCTTGACGAAATTTGGAGGAAAAAAGAACATATGGAAAGCACAAGCGGTCAAAGCACCGATCAGGGTGTTGCGAAAACGATCAAATGGATAATCACCAGATTGGTGCCCTACGACGAAAATCAGCACAACTGCGAGTGCTGCGTGATGAATAGTTGATTCATCTAATCGCAAGGTTTTGGCAATAAATCCAGCAGCCAAAATAATAATCCCGAGTGTCCATACGGAAACATCCAGATAAGGCAATAAAAGTTCCGCAACAATAATGCCAATAACTGTTCCAGTGACACGGTGAATAGAATAAAGAAGCGATCGATTAATGGTTGTTTGCAAGCAAACGATAACAGTAGAAGGGGCCAAATAAGGATGATGGGAACCGAAAAACTTGGCAATTTCCCATGAAACAGCAGAGGGGATGGCCATCTTCCAAATCAAGATTGTTTTATAGACCATTTCCTCTTTCAGCTGCCGGTATGTTTGCATGATTATTCTCCCCCTATAAAGTGAAAAAGATATCTATAAAACCTATTTTTCCCTTTGGGGCAAAACATATCCTATTTTTATCTTTGTCTGGTTCTGTCGATTAATTTCTTAACATGTTCTTTTGGATCCCAGCAATTGAATTTGTAATGTGTTTTTGTTTCATATCCTAAACGGCTGCATTGATAGCGCATTCCTTTGTCTGACTTTTCGGCTTTAAAATGCCGGCACGTTGCACAACAATGGAAATCTTTCATTATTTCACCTTTTTTCCTAAACTATTAATCTTTCTTTCATAGTTTGTTAATATTTGTCCATTAGTATGAAGTACAGGTTCACCATGAACCTATAACCTCCGCCCCCCTTAACATAGATTTGTATGGTTACCCGGTTTGTAAGCCGGGTAATTTTTTTTGCAGTCATTTTTTACGTCACGTATACATCGCTTATTCCCTGTCAATAACAATATCAATTAAACAAATAGGTGGTATAGTTTATGAAGGGAATTTATTTCATTAACGATCAAATTCGTTTAAACGGACTCTCAAGAGAAGAAAGTCTCCTGCTGCAGAAAAATTCAATTAAAACATTGATGATGAATGAAAAAATACAGGCTGAAAAGCTAAATCCTAATCAAATTAACGAATATTACACAATCCCCCATGCTCTTCTTTATGATTTGAAAAAGGCAAATCTTTATTTCGATTGCTTCATTTACTATTCAGAAGAAGTCATGGAGGACTTTATTTTCAGCTATCCGGCAAAATGGCTGATCTTAAAAAGTTTTTTCAAAGAGACCATTAGAATCGAAAAGCAAAGCGGGCAAAATAGTCGTCAAATTATTTAGTGATCCGTTTGTTCCTGGAACTGCGATATACAATCGTCAGGCTAATAAAAAAAATAATCAGCACATAGATTCCGTATAAACTGAGAGAAAATAGTTTATGATCCTGAAACGATGCTCCTGCATAGGATAAAACAAAAATGTTTGGAATTTTTCCAATAACGGAAGCACAAAAGAAGGTATACCATTTCACCTTGCTTAATCCGCAAACGGAATTAAAGACTGGCGCCGGAATAACAGGAATTAATCTGCACAATAGGATCACCATAAAGGAATTGCGTTCAAGCAATTCCTCATATTCCTTGACTTTTGGATATTTCTGTATTTTCCGTTGGGCAAAATCGCGAAAACCATATCTGCATATAAAGAAAAATCCCATTGTTCCGGCCATTGCCCCAGTTAAGGAGATCAGCAGCCCATGTGCCGTTCCAAATACCGCTCCAATCACTCCTCCTAATACCGTAAAGGGAATGACAGGAAAAAAGACACAGATCGCTACAAATAACATGCTGACAAATATAGAGAGCATACCGCCTTCTTTAATAAGATGAAGGAGTTCCTCCTTTTGCCAAAATCCAATTGCAACAGTGATTAATAAAATACTAATACTTATAATTCTCTTATTCATCCATTTCCACCGTTCGTTCTATTTCTTCATTCGTGCTATTTTAAGTATAATGCGGATAATCGATAAATGAAACTACTATAAAAAACCTTCTATCAGTAAGATAAAAGG
>NZ_BCUZ01000011.1 GCF_001591485.1 Neobacillus fumarioli NBRC 102428
ACACTACCATTATTCTTTAGTACCTTAGTATATTTGACAAAAAGCTTTGTTTTTAAAAAGTAAAATAGAAGCTTATGAGAAGATTCATTTTGTAGCAATTTCTAAAATACGAGACATTTATATATTAACCTTTTTTACATGCTAAACGCATCAATAAAAATAATATTTTTTTATTAAGAACGGTCATCTATCCCCGATCCTGTTACGGATAAAAGATAAATAATGGTTTTTTGTAGAATACTACTTAGGAAAAAGTTCAGTATGAACAAAGGAGGGTTATTTGTGTAATTCTTCTTTCAATATGGATCAAGTGTGGTGGTGAAGGATATGGTATGGCAAGACATGGTGATTCGATTGGTTGTGGCAGTATTCGCTGGGGCATGTATAGGAACCGAACGTCAATGGCGGCATCGGATGGCTGGATTACGAACGAATGCTCTTGTCTCATTGGGAGCCTGTTTATTTGTGATATTATCTGTCATGATTCCAGGAGAATCAAGTCCTACACGGATTGCAGCTCAGGTTGTAAGTGGAATTGGTTTTCTCGGCGGGGGAGTCATTATTCGAGAAGGTCTGAGTATACGCGGATTAAATACAGCTGCCACATTATGGTGTGCTGCGGCAGTAGGAACTCTTGTCGGGGCGGGATTTCTAAAAGTAGCTATAATAGGTGCTTTGGGAGTTGTGTTGGCAAATGTTTTACTCCGTCCTATCGCATTGTATATGAATAAAAAGTCTAGAGATTATATAAAAGAAGACATGAACTATGTAATATCTGCAACATGTTTAGATAAGGATGAGGGCCATATCCGAGTCTTGTTGATGCATTTGGTGCATGCAGAAGGCATCGGCCTTAAAGAATTGAATAGTGAAGACATCGAGAATAGCCAAAAAGTAAATGTACGTGCATTTTTACATTGTGACACGAAAAAAGCAGCACTTATTGAAAAAATAGTAAGCCGTTTAAGCCTGGAATATAGTGTAACCTCTGTCGGGTGGAAATCAATTCCTGAACAAGATAATGATTAAACTATTGAAAACAACTGAATCTAATATAAAGGTGAAAAAGAATAGCAGAAACACCGCTATTCTTTTATTAATTTTCTTTCCAATAAGCCGACCAATTGGTACATGATGGTAGCGAGTACTGCGATAACCAGTAGTGCTAAGAATACAAGTGTAAAGTTAAAAACTTGGAAACCGTAAATAATCATGTAACCCAATCCTTTCGATGAAACAAGGAACTCCCCGACGATCACACCAACCCATGAAAGGCCGACATTTACTTTTAATGTAGAAATAATGGTTGGAAAGCTTGCCGGCATGATCGCTTCTTTAAAGCATTGAAAGCGTGTCGCTCCAAGTGTTTGCAGCACTTTTAAGTAGTTGGGGTCTACTTCTTTGAACGAAGTATAGACGACAATGGCGGTAATGATAACGGAAATGATGACCCCATTAGCAATGATCGATGTATAGCCTGGACTTAAGGCAACTATGATGACTGGTCCTAGAGCGACTTTTGGCATCGCATTAAAAATAACAAGATAAGGGTCCAATATTTTAGAAATCATTGGTGACCACCAAAGAATAGCAGCGATAATGACTCCAAAAATCGTGCTGATCAGAAAGCCCGCCACGGTTTCCATTAGTGTAGCTTCTAGATTGATCATTAATGTCCCATCCTGAATTTTCTCTATACCTAAATGCCAAATTTTTGACGGTGAACTGAATATGAGCGGGTCAATCCAATGCATCCGGCTTAAAAACTCCCAACTTGAAAAAATGAGCAGGAAAATAATCAGCTGATAAAACCGGACCCAACGTTTTTCGATTTTAAGAGATTGAATGTAATGGTTATGGAGGAGTTCCACCTTATCCTTTTCCTGGTTCAAGCGACTCCAACTCCTTCCATATCATTTGAAAGATGCTTGTATAAGCTTCATGGTTTCTTGCTTCAAATGGTGAGAGTATTCTTAACTCCTCAGGCATTGAAAAAATTTTGTGAATCCTGCCGGGATTCGAAGCAAATAAATAAACTCTGTCACTCATCGCGATCGCTTCGCCAATATCATGGGTGACGAGAATGGCAGTCTTGCCAAATTCATCTAACGTACGGGATACCAAATCTTCAAGCTTTAATTTTGTTTGATAATCAAGCGCGGAAAACGGTTCATCCAGCATCAAAAGTTTAGGTCCTGTGGCCAGTGTGCGCACAAGGGCCACGCGCTGCCTCATTCCGCCGGATAATTGCTTTGGTAGTTGTTTTTCAACCCCTTGCAGACCAATTTGATGTAATAAGCTGAGCGCGGTCGTCTTTGTTTCTTCTGTGAGCTGTTTCGATAATTTTAGGCCAAGTAGCACATTTTCTTCAATCGTTTTCCAAGGAAACAAATAATCTTGCTGCAGCATATAACCAATTTCATTTTTTGAGGTCGATACTGGTTTATTCTCCAAAAGGACAGTTCCTTGAGTGGGTTTTAATAAGCTAGAGATAATCGAAAGTAGGGTCGTTTTCCCACACCCGCTGGGACCAAGAAAGGAGATGAATTCCCCTTCCTCTATTGTCAAACTTATATTGGAGAGGGCCGTGACAGCAGTGTCTTTGGTGAAATAGGTGTGATGGACATCTTGAACGGTCAAGAAGCTCATGATGACGGCCTCCCTTTCTGATTATTTTTTCATTACTTTCTCGGCAATGGCTGTATTGACAAGGGTTTTATAATCCACTTGCTTCGGCAGATCGCCGGCTTCTTTCATAATGTTTTGCAAATTATTCCATTCAACTTGATCCAGAATGGGATCAGTTGCATAGGAGCCCTGGTTCTTATAGCGGTCGATCACTGTTTTCATAATCTCGGGATCGGTATCGGGAAAATAGGATTTTACCGCATCGGCAATTTCCTCGGCACTATGGGTTTGCACCCATTGTTGTGCCTTATAAATCGCTCTTGTAAATTTTTCAATCGTTCCTTTATTTTTGTTAATATAGCTTTGTTTGGCCATGAAACTGGTATAGGGAACATGGCCGGATTCTTTCCCGAAGGAAGCAACAATATAGCCTTTTCCTTCTTTTTCAAAAATGCTCGCAGTCGGCTCAAATAATTGTACAAAGTCGCCGGTTCCGGAAGCATAAGCATTCGCAATATTGGCATAATCGATATTCTGAATTAATTTCACATCTTTATGGGGGTCGATGCCATGTTTCTTTAACACGTACTCCCCAACCATTTGCGGCATTCCGCCTTTGCGCTGTCCGAGGAAGGTTATTCCTTTTAATTGATCCCAAGTGAAGTGATCGATTTTCTTCCTGGAGAATAGGAAAGTGCCATCTGTTTGAGTCAATTGCGCGAAATTGATCGCTGGATCATCCGAGCCCTGAGCATACACATAAATGGATGTTTCGGAACCAACTAGCGCTACATCGGCAGCTCCCGTCAAAAGGGCAGTCATCGTTTTGTCACCGCCGGGTACGGTTGTCAAGGTGATATCCAGACCTTCATCTTTATAAAACCCTTTGGATATGGCAACATATTCAGGAGCGTAAAAAAGCGACCTTGTTACTTCGGCAATCCGTACTTTTTCCAGTTTCTTCGGGGCTTGTGTTTTCGTATTGTTAGTACATGCAGCTAAGGAAAACGTTAGCATAGTAATAAGGAAAAGGGAGAAACTGAGTTTTAGCCATTTTTTCATATCGGAACCTCCTTTAAACGATTTGAAAATTACAGGGCTGTTTGCCTAAAATATCGTATGAATGGGAAAAAAATGTGTGAATGCCTAGTTCCGAAATTTTTTATAAAGGGTCGAAAAGGATGAATGAATATAATGGTAAAATAATAGAAATTCAGCGGTTTCCTTCACCTAACCCTAATGTTGAATTAAAGATGGTTACATATATTTCCGAGGGATTTAGGGTCAAGGGCATGCTGGCTGAACCAAGGGCTGCCGGGAATTATGATGGGTTTCTATATTTGCGAGGCGGCATTAAAAATGTCGGGAAAGTCAGGCCGGCACGAATTGCCCAATTTGCCCAAGAAGGGTTTATTGTCTTTGCCCCATTTTATCGCGGGAATCAGGGAGGGGAAGGCAATGAAGATTTTGCAGGAGAGGATCGTGAGGATGCTTTTAGTGGGTTTTTGTTATTAAAGTCACTGCCAAGAGTAAAAAAAATTCATATTTTAGGATTTTCACGGGGCGGCGTCATGGCTCTTTTGACGGGCATTCATTTTCCGGAAGCAGCGTCTGTAGTTACATGGGGCGGGGTGACGGATATGGCCTTAACCTACATGGAGCGGAAAGATTTGCGGAGAATGATGAAGCGGGTAATCGGTGGCACACCTAGGAAATTTCCTGATCGGTATCGGTTAAGAACTCCATTATATAAATTGGAGAAGCTTGAGGCACCTGTTCTGATCATTCATGGCCTGAACGATCACAATGTTTCGATCGAGCATGCTTACCGGCTCGAGAGGCGGCTCAAAGCATTGGGCAAACCGGTCGAATCATGGTATTTTCCCGAGTTTACGCATTATTTTCCTCCAGCTATTAACCGAAAAGTTGTCTCTGATTTGACGAAATGGATGAAAAGTCATCACGAAAAATGATAAAATATAGGTATTAAGTGCAGAGGAGCGGATTAGTATGGGAATGCCCCTTGAATTAAATACGCTGATTGTAACAAAGGGAAGAGAGAAGCGGATAGAAGAGAACTTGTTTGTTTTAGAAAAAGAAGGCTACAGGCTTTATCCGATCGACATCCCCGTTGAGGTGAAAAAAACGCTGGAAAGTGACACAAGCGGAACAGCTGTGATCAAAAAAATCGAGTGGCAAAACCATCTTACTACGATAACGTATCAATTAATTTCATTAAATTCCACGAACTAAAGTGGGTATCAATGCCTGCTTTTTTCTTTTTGGCCGATAGATCAACACAAATTGCAGTGATATCAACACAAAATAAGACGATATCGACATAAAATGATGCAATATCAACAAAAAAGCTGGCACCATATCGGGTACCAGCTTTACTTTTACTATTAAGCAATCGGACCGCCTTTTTCGGAAATTTCCGGAGAAACGTTGGAGAATTTTTTGAAGTTTTCCCGGAATTTTACGGCTAATTCCTTGGCTTTCTGATCATATGCTTCTTGGTTTGACCATGTTTTTCTTGGCTGCAGCACTTCATCAGGAACGCCGGCAATATGAAGCGGGATATTTAAGCCGAAGTACTCGTCTTTAACCGTTTCAATATGGTTTAATTCTCCTTCAAGAGCCGATTGCACCATGGCTCTTGTGTAGGAAAGTTTCATGCGGCTGCCAACCCCATATTCCCCTCCAGTCCAGCCAGTATTGACAAGGAACACATTTACATTATGTTCCAATATTTTTTCTCCGAGCATTTCAGCATAACGGATTGCTGGCAGTGGCAGGAATGGAGCCCCGAAACAAGTCGAGAAGGTGGCCTCAGGTGATGTTACACCGCGCTCTGTTCCGGCAAGTTTTGACGTATATCCGCTTAAGAAATGGTACATCGCTTGTTCCTTCGTCAATTTAGCAATTGGTGGCAACACTCCAAAGGCATCTGCTGTTAAGAACACAATCGTATGCGGGTGGCCGGCAATGCTTGGCAGGACAATATTGTCAATCGCCTCAATTGGATAGGCAGCCCGTGTGTTTTCTGTCAATGTATTATCATCATAATCAGCAATTCGTGATTCCGGGTTAATAATGACGTTTTCTAATACGGTTCCGAAGCGGATGGCATCAAATATTTGCGGTTCTTTTTCACGAGATAAATTGATACATTTTGCATAGCAGCCGCCTTCAATATTAAATACCCCATTGGAGGACCAGCCGTGTTCGTCATCACCGATCAGTTTGCGGTTCGGATCGGCTGACAGTGTTGTTTTGCCGGTTCCTGACAATCCAAAGAATAAGGCAACATCACCTTCAGGTCCGACATTGGCCGAACAGTGCATTGGAAAAATATTTTGTTCTGGCAGTAAATAATTCATGACTGAAAAAATCGATTTTTTCATCTCGCCGGCATATTCTGTTCCGCCGATTAACACAATCCGGCGTTCGAACGAAATAATAATAAAGGTTTCAGATTTTGTTCCGTCAACAGCAGGATCTGCTTTGAAATGTGGTGCCGAAACAACCGTGAATTCCGCTTCATGGTTTAACAGCTCTTCTTCGGTTGGGCGGATAAAGAGCTGATGAACGAATAAATTGTGCCAAGCTAATTCATTAATCACTTGAATAGGCAGTCTGGATTTTTGATCTGCACCGGCAAATCCTTTAAAAACGAAAATTTCGTCCTTTTGCTTCAAGTAATCCAGTACTTTATAATAAAGGTTAGTAAAAGCTTGTTCGGAAATTTGCTGGTTTGCATTCCAGTCAATTTTATCTTTTGTTGATTCTTCAACGACAATAAATTTATCTTTCGGAGAACGGCCTGTATATTTGCCTGTTTCAGCACAAATAGCTCCGGTAGAAGTTAACGATCCTTCGTTTCTTGCCAAGATTTTTTCAACTAACTGTGGAACAGATAGTTGTACTTGTACATTGCTTTTCTTTAATAATTGTTTTACATCAGTGGGAATGTGAACAGAATTCATTTTTTCTGAAACCATCCTTTGCAAAATTTTTAACCATAAAAATAGTATATCACATTAAAACGAATAGTCTATACTAATAAATGAAATTATCATTTTTTATACTATATTCCTTATATTGCTTCAACAAGTGGAAAGTAATGGATTTTAATTTTCATCTATCAAAAGCCAAAAAATTATTGACAATATTCTTCATATTACGTTATGATTTTACCTTGAACGGATACTCTCTTATCCCGAGCTGGTGGAGGGACAGGCCCGATGAAACCCAGCAACCTGCAACAAAGAAAATGGCCGAATGACGGACATTTTCCGAGCAAAGGTGCTAAACTGATGCAAGGCTTGACCTTGAACGATAAGAGTGAAAGGCGCGCGAGAACAGTATTGCTCTGAAACCTTTCCTCATATGGAAGGTTTTTTTGTTTTTTGCGAAGGATATTTATCATGGAGTTTAAAATAAATATTCCATTTTTATTTCATACTACAAAGGGAATGAGTTCCGTTTCAACCCGAGGTTAAACGGGAAGGTCCATAAAAAGCCAAATCAGATAACCTCACTTACTTCATCAATATAGGAGGAATTCAGATTGTCTGCAAAACGTCGTTTGTTTACTTCTGAATCAGTAACGGAAGGTCATCCGGATAAAATCTGTGACCAAATTTCTGATTCCATTTTAGATGCCATTTTAGAAAAGGATCCTAATGCCCGTGTTGCGGCTGAAACATCCGTTACAACCGGATTGGTTCTAGTTGCCGGTGAAATTACCACATCTACATATGTAGATATTCCGAAAATTGTCCGTGAAACGATTAAAGAAATTGGCTATAATCGTGCGAAATACGGTTTTGACTCAGAAACTTGCGCTGTTTTAACATCAATTGATGAGCAATCTCCTGATATTGCTATGGGTGTTAACCGTGCGCTTGAAGCACGTGAAGGTCAGATGTCTGATGAGGAAATTGAAGCGATTGGTGCAGGGGACCAAGGATTAATGTTCGGTTTTGCCTGCAATGAAACAAAAGAGCTAATGCCTTTGCCAATTTCCCTGGCTCATAAGCTGGCCCGACGCTTAACGGAAGTACGTAAAGACGAAATTCTTCCTTACCTGCGTCCGGATGGAAAAACACAAGTTACAGTAGAATATGATGAGAATAACAAACCTGTCCGTATTGATACGATTGTTATTTCTACTCAGCATCATCCGGAAATTTCACTGGAGCAAATTCAACGGAATATTAAAGAATATGTTATTAATCCGGTTGTTCCGCAAGAATTAATTGATGAAAATACCAAATACTTCATTAACCCGACAGGACGTTTTGTAATTGGCGGACCACAAGGGGATGCAGGGTTAACTGGCCGTAAGATTATTGTCGATACGTACGGCGGTTACGCACGCCATGGCGGTGGTGCCTTCTCCGGTAAAGATCCGACGAAGGTTGACCGTTCCGCTGCCTATGCAGCCCGCTATGTGGCGAAAAACATTGTCGCAGCTGGTCTCGCGGAAAAATGCGAAGTACAGCTTGCCTATGCGATCGGTGTTGCCCGTCCGGTTTCCATTTCGATTGATACATTCGGCACAGGGAAAGTTAATGAAGAAGTTCTTGTTGAGTTAGTTGAGAACAATTTTGATTTGCGTCCAGCAGGAATTATTAAGATGTTAGATTTAAGACGTCCAATTTACAAGCAAACTGCTGCCTACGGACACTTTGGTCGTTCTGATGTGGATCTTCCTTGGGAGCGGACCGATAAAGCGGAGGCCCTGAAAGAACAAGCGGCAAAATAAATAGTTAACCAATAAAATGGGAGTTGCAAATTGCATAAAACTCCCATTTTATTTTTGTTTAAGTCTCCTTTTATCGGGTATAGAGGGTTTAAGTAGGACAATAGAAGTAAAAAATGGAGATACGTTAAATTTTCCTATTGTTCACAGTGCCATTTTTAATAAAAAATGTTAGTATTAAATAGTGTGTTTTTTTGAAGAATACCCTTTACGGGTGATATGAATGGAGTAGGTGAAGTACATAATGTGTGGCTTTATTGGTTGTGTACACGAGAAACCGCAGGATTATCGTGAAGATCAGAAACAGCTGTTTAAAAATATGAATAATATTATTACCCACCGTGGACCGGATGATGATGGTTATTATGTTGATGAGCATATCCAATTTGGTTTCCGCCGTTTAAGTATTATTGATATTGAGTCCGGTCATCAACCGCTGACTTATGAAAATGAGCGCTACTGGATTATTTTTAACGGCGAAATTTATAACTATGTTGAGCTTCGGGAAGAGCTTTTAAAGGAAGGCCTAACATTTTCGACAAGCTCTGACACAGAAGTGATTATTGCCCTTTACAGCCATATAAAAGAAAAGGCCGTGGAAAAGCTACGCGGAATGTTTGCCTTTGTTATTTGGGATAAACAGGAACAAACTCTATTCGGTGCACGTGATCCATTTGGTATTAAACCGTTCTTTTATTTGGAAGATGGAGACAAAACTTTCTTCGCTTCAGAGAAAAAAAGTATCTTGCTGGCACTTGAGAACGATGTACTGAATTATGATGCCCTGCAGCATTATTTAACCTATCAATTTGTTCCGGAGCCAGATACGCTTTCATCCGGAATTAAAAAGCTTGAACCGGGCCATTATTTTACGAAAAAAGCTGGCGGAAAAATGGACATCAAGCGTTATTGGAAGGCAAGCTTTAAGCCGGTGAATCAATCAGAAGCTGATTTCATTAAAGAAATTCGCGATGTATTGTTTGATTCGGTTGAAAAACATATGCGCAGTGATGTTCCAGTTGGTTCTTTTCTTTCTGGCGGGATTGACTCTTCGGTCATCGCTTCTATCGCGAAAGAATTCCATCCGTCTATTAAGACGTTTTCGGTCGGTTTTCAGCGCGAAGGCTACAGTGAGATCGATGTAGCCAAAGAAACAGCAGAGAAGCTTGGGGTTGAAAATATCAGCTATGTGATCACACCTGAAGAGTATATGAAGGAAGTACCGAAGATAATGTGGCACATGGATGACCCTCTCGCAGACCCGGCATGTGTTCCGCTTTATTTTGTCGCACGAGAAGCGAGAAAGCATGTTACAGTTGTTCTTTCCGGAGAAGGTGCGGATGAGTTGTTTGGTGGCTATAATATTTACCGTGAACCACAAGATTTGGAAGTTTTCAACAAAATTCCGCGGGTTGGGAAAGCATTGTTAAGAGGAATTGCCAACATAATGCCGGAAGGAACAAAAGGCAAGAGTTTCATTGAACGCGGGACGACCCCGATGGAAGAGCGTTATATCGGCAACGCCAAAATGTTCACAGAAGAAGAGAAGCGCGATTTGTTAAACGTGTATCGGGAAGGATTGAACTATACGGACGTTACAAAGCCGCTTTATGAAGAATCAAGAGGCTATGACCCTGTAGACAGAATGCAATACATCGATATTCATACATGGATGCGTGGGGATATTTTACTGAAAGCAGACCGCATGACAATGGCACATTCTTTAGAGCTCCGTGTGCCGTTCCTTGATAAAGAGGTATTCAAGGTGGCGTCTAAAATTCCAACCAGCTTGAAAACAGCCAACGGAACGACCAAGTATGTTTTAAGAAAAGCGGCTGAAGGGGTTGTTCCGGATCATGTTCTAAACCGTAAGAAGCTTGGATTCCCAGTGCCGATCCGTCACTGGTTAAAAGCAGAAATGGATGATTGGGCGAAAAACATCATTCGTGAAAGCAATACAGATCATTTAATCAATAAATCCTATCTGCTTAAACTCTTGGATGATCATTGCCTTGGAAAAGCAGATAACAGCCGGAAAATTTGGACTGTGCTGATGTTTATGGTTTGGCATCAAGTATTTGTTGAAAAAGTATATTCATTCCAGTCTGAAGAAAAGATGCTGGCAGCGGTAAAACAATAATGGAGAAAGACACCCAACTAAGCGATGGGTGTCTTCTTTATGCAAGGGATTTTTTTCCTGACAAAGAAATCTTCTTGTATCAATGTTTATTGATCTTTGTGGTAAAATATAAAAATTAAGATTTGCTGTTTGTAACTTATTTTCTAGGGGGAAGCAAGATGTGGAAGTGGGAAGCAGATGAAGAAGCAAAAGCGGTAATCGTGATGGTGCATGGTGCCATGGAACACCATCGCAGATATGGCTGGCTGATTGAAATGTGGCGTATGTCGGGCTTTCATGTCATTATGGGTGATCTTCCCGGCCAGGGCATGACAACAAGATCCCGCCGCGGCCATATTGATTCTTTCGATGAATACATATTTGAGGTAAAGGATTGGATTCAGGCAGCCTACCGTTATGAATTGCCGGTGTTTTTACTTGGCCATAGTATGGGAGGATTGATTGCCATCCGCTTGATGCAAGAACAAAGGTTAAATATTGCCGGAGTTATATTGTCATCACCCTGTTTAGGTCTTGTCCAATCCCCGCCAAAATTATTAGAAATTATGTCCTATGGTTTAAATTTTGTTATTCCTACTTTAAGAGTGAACTCCGGTTTAACCATTCAAATGGCAACTAGAAATAAAGATGTCTGGGAAGTGGATTCGAATGATACGCTGTATGTGACAAAGGTTTCTGTCAGATGGTATCGTGAACTTGCCCATGCGATGAAGCAGGCTTTTCTTAATCTTGGCAAAACCCAGGATATTCCGCTCCTTGTGATGCAAGGCGGAGATGACAAAATAGTAAATAAACTTTCTGTTAAAGAATGGTTCAATCATGTTCCGTTGTCTGAAAAGCGATTTAAGGAATGGCCGAAATGTTACCATGAAATTTTTAATGAACCTGAACGGGAAGAAGTTTTTGATTACGCAAAAGACTTTGTACTGGGACAGTTAAAAGCAATTGGCTATATTGTTTAACAGCCTTGCGATTATTCCTTGCATGCCAAGATCAAAATTTAAACGTTAAAGAAAGGTTGTCGTTTTGAATGATGCCAATCACACTTATGTCGAGGGTATATCGCAAAATACTGCCAGCTGTTCATCAAGAATTAGCTTATTGGAAGGGAAGGGCAGAAAAGATCCCCAATCCGGAACTTAAGAAACAAGCTCTTGCCAGCATCGAACATAAAGCCTTTCATTGCGAGGGAGGAGCGATTCTTGCCTTGACAGCTGGGGAGAAATATAAAAAAGCAGTAAAGTTTATCGTCGCTTATCAAACCATTAGCGATTATCTCGATAATCTTTGTGACCGCAGTACATCACTTGATCCTGATGATTTTGCCGCCCTTCATGAATCCATGTCGGATGCACTTGTGTTAGAAACAGTAGAGAAGAATTATTACCGCCTTCGCAATGATCAGGACGATGCCGGTTATTTGCATGATTTATCCTCGACATGTCGTTCTATTTTGAAGGATTTAGAAAATTATGATCTTATTCAAACTTATTTACTCGAACTTTGCCAGTATTATTGCGATCTGCAAATTCACAAGCATGTGAAACAGGAAGAACGAGTACCCCGGCTTGAAAAATGGTTTCAACATCATAAGAACGGATTGCCGGACATGGAATGGTATGAATTTTCAGCCTGCTCGGGTTCGACGCTAGGGATCTTTTGCCTTACTTCTTATGCGATGCGCGAGGATTTTAAAGCAAGTGATGCGTTAAATATCCGGAATGGTTATTTTCCTTATATTCAAGGTTTGCATATTTTGCTGGATTACTTTATTGATCAAGAAGAGGATAAGGCTGGAGGCGACTTGAATTTTTGTACATATTATGAAAGTGAGGAAGCACTTTTTAATCGGCTTACCCATTTTGTTACGGAAGCAGACCGCCATACGAACTGTCTTCCCCATAAAAAATTCCATCAGCTGATTAATCGTGGGCTGCTTGGCATTTATTTGTCAGATTCCAAAGTGCGAAAACAAAAAAATGTCCGCAAGCTTGCCAAAAAAATTATCAAATCAGGCGGGTGGGCCAGTTATTTCTTTTATTTTAACGGTTTGGCCTATCGCTCGCTTCAAAGATCGGTTCCTTCATTTGTTACCAAGATGATCGCGAGATGACAACCTTTGCCGTACAAAAGAAAAACCAGGTATGGCCTGGTTTTTAACGTTTTTCAATAGCAATAATAAACGGCGGGTTATTTTGTTGGTTAATATATTGGTATTGCAACACATGAGCGAAATTTTGGTCTATTTGCCGGCAATAGTGTAATAATGATTCACGTTCCTGAGCACCGCCTTCATGACCGTGGTAAATAACAAGCACAATGATTCCTTCAGGTGCCATGATGGTAAGCAGCTGTTCGATTGCGGCGATAGTCGTTTCAGGGCGGGTAATGATCGTTTTATCACTCCCCGGTAGGTAGCCAAGATTAAAAATACCGCCTGTGATCAATCCATGGTGGGCTTGTGGAATGGAACTGGAAATTCCTTCGTGTCCTTTATGAAAAAGGGTTACACGCTCAAGCAGGCCGCTTTGGACTAAACGCTCCTTTGTTGCTTGAATGGCCTGTTCCTGTACATCAAAGCCATACACTTTTCCGGTTTTACCAATCAGTTCAGCAAGAAATACAGTATCATGTCCATTTCCAACAGTGGCGTCAACAACAATATCTCCAGGTTTCACACACTTTTGCAATAAAATCTTTGCAAACGGCAGAATTCGGTCCAGTTTCATGATGGATCTGCCTGCCTTTCATTGTAAAACTTCCCCTGCCAGCTATCTCTTCGCTTCAACTCTGTATCGATCGAATTCAATACTTCCCATTTATTTACACTCCACATCGGTCCGATCATAAGATCAATCGGCCCGTCACCTGTAATCCGATGTATAATCATTTCCGGCGGTAAAATTTCCAATTGGTCACACACTAAGTTTACATAGTCTTCCCGGGAAAGAAACTTGAGCATTCCTTTTTCATATTGCTTGACCATCGGAGTGCCTTTTAGCAAATGAAGCAGATGAATCTTAATTCCCTGAACATCCAGCTTGGCTACTTCCCTTGCAGTTTCCATCATCATGTCATAGTTTTCCTGCAGAAGGCCGTTGATAATATGGGAGCACACCCGTATACCGTGTCTTCTAAGTTTATGGACACCTTCGATATAGCATGGAAAATCATGAGCCCTGTTAATCAGCTTTGCTGTCTCTTCGTGAACGGTTTGCAAACCAAGCTCCACCCATAAGTACGTTCTTTCGTTTAATTCAGCCAAATATTCGACAACATCATCGGGGAGACAATCAGGACGGGTAGCGATCGATATACCGACAACGTTTTCTTGTTTAAGGACGGTTTCATACTTTTCACGAAGAACTGATAAAGGTGCATGGGTATTCGTAAAGGCCTGGAAGTAGGCTAAATATTTGCCTTCTTTCCATTTTGTATGCATTTTTCCCTTGATTTTTGTAAATTGTGTTTCTAATGATTCGGTACGATTGCCGGCGAAATCCCCAGAACCGGCAGCACTGCAAAAGGTACAGCCGCCATAAGCGACGGTACCATCCCGGTTAGGGCAGTCAAATCCGCCATCTAACGCAATTTTAAATACTTTTTGGCCAAAGTGCTGGCGGAGGTGGTAATTCCACGTATGGTATCGTTTATTGTCTAGTGCATATGGAAAAGGTTTCGTCTGAAGCATTTCGAAAACCTCCTTGATTTTTTAAAAGAGTGCATAAAAATAATTTTACCATGAACACATACAAAGGTTCCAGTAATTATCAATTGTTTAAGGTTATAGGACAAAGAATCGCCGAACACAATAAGATATGAAGCAGAACGCTTCATTAGTTAGTTGAAGGGGGTTCTTAAATGGCTACTCGCGCTTCAATGGATGTTTTATCACAGCAAGTAGAGGATACAATTCGTTATGCTGAAGAGCAGTATAAACAAAGCAGCCTTGAAGAACACTATAATAACGATGATTATACAAAGGCATTGCAACAGCTGGAAGAAACATACAATGAAATTTGCAAAATGGCCATTAGTGCTAACGCACAGCAGCGGGAAGAACTTCATAGAATGAGGCTGCAAATTCAGCAGCTACAGAACAGTTTGATCCTGCAAGGGACTAGAGGAGGAGAACAGTTTTGAAAAAACGTTCGAAGCAGCAAAATCCTGAACAAAAGACGAGAAACGGTATTAATAATCAAGATCTGGAACTTGGCCGAGATGTGGATTTAGTCAAACAGGCGAAAAAGAAATATGAAAATACAGGTGGACAGCCTGTGAAATCAAAAATGCATCAGGAACCGGAACAATCATCGTAACATTTCAATATCTCCTAACTTTTGTTGGGAGATTTTTTACATATAAAAAGTATTGCACAAGAATAAAAAAAACCATAAAATGAGGGAATCGAAATAAATTTATACAAAGGAGCGATTTTGATGCCGCGCGTCTTATGGATGTTGGTATTGGGGATGGCAGTGAATATAATCGGTTCTTCTTTTTTATGGCCTTTAAACACCATTTATATTCATAATCATTTAGGGAAATCTTTGTCAATAGCTGGGATCGTGCTGATGTTGAATTCCGCAGCAAATGTAATCGGCAACCTGATCGGCGGTCACTTATATGACAAAATCGGCGGCTATAAATCCGTTCTTTTGGGGATTGGAATTGCTCTTTTGTCTCTGACTGGACTTTCAATCTGGAATGACTGGCCGCAGTATATGTTGTTATTTACAATTTCAGGTTTTGGGACGGGAATCATTATTCCGGCAATGTATGCAATGACGGGGGCAGTTTGGAAAGAGGGCGGACGGAAAGCCTTTAATACACTGTATATCGCGCAGAACATCGGGGTTGCAATCGGAACGTCCCTTGGCGGGTTTGTAGCAGATTACTCATTTAAACTTATTTTCTTTGCTAACACCATTATGTATGTCATTTTTCTCTTTATTGCTTTATTTGGGTATCGGAACATATCCACTCCTACAATGGAGCGCAAACAAGAAGCCCTGGTTGCTGTAATTGACAAGAATAGGACCAATCTGCAAGCTCTGTTGATTCTTTGTTTAGGCTACTTGCTGTGCTGGATTGCTTATAATCAGTGGACGACAACTATTGCATCCTATACACAGCAAATCCATATCTCCCTAAAGCAGTACAGCTTTTTATGGACAGTTAACGGCGGTCTTATCGTGCTTGGACAGCCGTTTTTAAACGGATTGTTCAAGCAGGTGAAAATGACACTTAAAATGCAGATGTTAGTTGGGATCGGCATTTTTATTGTTTCATTTCTTATAGCTGCAAAGGCTGGTTCCTTTACAGGATTCCTAACGGCCATGATCATCCTAACCATCGGAGAAATGTTTATCTGGCCGGCAGTACCCACCGTCGCCTTCAACCTCGCGCCAAAAGGCAAAGAAGGCACCTACCAAGGCATCGTCAACAGCTCCGCCACTGGCGGCAGAATGATCGGCCCCGTCATCGGCGGCCTCATCGCCGACATGTACGGCATGACCGTACTATTCATCGTCATGATCGGACTGTTCCTAGCAGCAATCATCACCACACTAACATATGACCGTGCTTTAAAGAAAAGAAAAGTAGTGGTGTCAGGCACCGTTCGTGGACAAATGTAGGTTTTGTCCACGTGGGGTGGACAGTGTTTAAAGTGGTTTCAATTTATGGTAAGCCAAACTTAAGAATTGCAATTTTTTGTAGGACAGGAATGCTTGGTGTTCTTCTTCTTTAATGTTTAAAACTTTTGGGTCTTGTTAAGTATGAAATTAGGCTCGGGTTTACTTGCATCTTGTTTGAAAATTTACTACAATTGTATGTACGTATTATATGAATATTTGAATGACAGTGATTAGGAGTAGTAGTGATTAAACCCCGCTTAAAGAGAGTTGACGGCTGGTGAGAGTCAACCGGGAAGATCATGAACTCGCCTATAAGTTGCAGACATGAACATCAGTAATGTTTGCCGTTTGCCGCGTTAAGGTGGATGAAGCGAGTGCAAATGCACTAATGTGGGTGGTACCGCGGGAAGATACATATAATCCTCTCGTCCCTGTTCGGGATGAGGGGGTTTTTTATTTATACATTAGGAGGAAATGAAGATGAGTTTCGATCATCAAAAAATCGAGAAAAAATGGCAAAAAAGATGGGAAGAAGAAAAAACATTTAAAACAACAGAAGAATATGGAAAACGTAAATTCTACGCCCTTGACATGTTTCCATATCCATCTGGAGCTGGACTGCATGTCGGACATCCAGAGGGATATACGGCAACAGATATTCTCGCCCGCATGAAGCGGATGCAAGGCTATAATGTATTACACCCGATGGGCTGGGATGCGTTCGGCCTGCCGGCAGAACAATATGCGCTGGATACCGGAAATGACCCGGCGGAATTTACAGAGAAGAACATTGACACATTCCGCCGCCAAATTAAATCTCTTGGCTTTTCTTATGATTGGGATCGGGAAGTAAATACGACAGATCCTGAATACTATAAATGGACACAGTGGATTTTCCTGAAACTATGGGAAAAAGGTCTTGCTTATATTGATGAAGTTCCAGTGAACTGGTGCCCGGCACTTGGAACGGTTCTTGCCAATGAAGAAGTAATCGACGGAAAAAGTGAACGAGGCGGCCATCCGGTGGAACGCCGGCCAATGCGCCAGTGGATGTTGAAAATTACCGCCTATGCGGATCGTTTGCTTGAAGACCTTGAAGAACTTGACTGGCCGGAAAGCTTGAAAGAAATGCAACGCAACTGGATCGGTCGTTCAAAAGGGGCAGAAGTCACCTTTCGAATTGACGGGCATAATGAAACTTTTACTGTTTTCACCACCCGTCCAGACACATTGTTTGGTGCCACTTATGCTGTGCTGGCTCCGGAACATGCCTTAGTGGAAAAAATCACAACAGCAGCGCAGCGGGCTGCAGTGGATGCCTATTTGGACCAAGTAAAAAGAAAGAGCGATCTGGAGCGTACTGATCTTGCCAAAGAAAAAACAGGTGTCTTTACCGGTGCTTATGCCATTAATCCGGCAAATGGTGAAAAAATGCCGATCTGGATTGCTGATTATGTTCTAGTCAGCTATGGTACTGGTGCCATTATGGCCGTTCCGGCGCATGATGAGCGTGACTATGAATTTGCCCGGAAGTTTGACCTGCCAATTAAAGAAGTGGTCGCCGGTGGTAACATTGAAAAAGAAGCCTATTCTGGCGATGGCGAACATATTCATTCTGATTTCTTAAACGGTTTAAACAAAGAGGATGCCATCCAGAAAATGATTTCCTGGCTTGAAGAAAACGGGATCGGCACGAAGAAAGTCACCTACCGCCTGCGCGATTGGCTGTTCAGCCGCCAGCGTTATTGGGGAGAACCGATTCCGATTATCCATTGGGAAGACGGCTCAATGACGGCTGTACCAGAGGATCAGCTGCCGTTAACATTGCCAAAGACGAAAGAAATTAAGCCGTCTGGAACAGGTGAATCTCCGCTCGCCAATATTGAGGAGTGGGTAAATGTTGTAGATCCGGCAACAGGAAAGAAAGGCCGCCGTGAAACCAATACAATGCCGCAATGGGCGGGAAGCTGCTGGTACTATATGCGGTATATTGATCCGAAAAACGATCAAGCGTTGGCTGCCGAGGAAAAATTAAAACACTGGCTTCCGGTTGATATGTATATCGGTGGTGCCGAGCATGCCGTCCTTCACTTGCTCTATGCCCGCTTCTGGCATAAGTTTTTATATGATATTGGCGTCGTACCGACAAAAGAACCATTTCAAAAACTATTTAACCAAGGAATGATACTTGGGGAAAATAATGAAAAGATGAGCAAGTCCAAAGGAAATGTTGTAAACCCAGATGACATTGTGAAGAGTCATGGTGCCGATACCCTAAGATTATATGAAATGTTCATGGGGCCGCTGGATGCATCAATCGCATGGTCTACCAATGGTTTGGATGGTTCGCGCCGCTTCTTGGATCGTATTTGGCGATTGATGGTAGAAGAAAACGGTGAGCTGAATCCAAAAATTCAGCCAAATCAAGAGGCGTCCAGTTTGGAAAAAGTGTATCATCAAACTGTTAAAAAGGTGACAGAGGATTACGAAGGCCTTCGTTTCAACACCGCGATCTCCCAAATGATGGTCTTTATCAACGAAGCTTATAAAGCAACTGTGCTTCCAAAAGAATATATGGAGGGCTTTGTTAAATTGCTTTCACCAGTCTGTCCGCATATTGCAGAAGAGCTTTGGGAAAAACTCGGACACAGTGACACCATTTCATATGAATCATGGCCTGCATATGATGAAGCAAAATTAGTTGACGACGAAGTGGAAATTGTCGTTCAGGTAAATGGCAAGGTTAAAGCAAAACTGAAGGTGCCAAATGAAGCAACGAAAGAAGTGTTAGAAGGAATTGCAATGGATGACGACCGGGTGAAGGAACAGATTGAAGGAAAAACAGTCCGTAAAGTCATCACAGTACCAGGTAAACTTGTTAATATCGTTGCAAATTAATTGCATTTGGAAACTCTCGAATAAGGGAGAATGACTATTGGATAAAGGATTATACTTTTGAAAAGCATTCTCAAATGGAGTCTCATCTGCTGTGCGGGCTGTCGGGTCCGCATAGCACCCATAGAAAGGATGATTGGGATGGAAGAAATTAAAATCATTACACCAGAAGAATTACAACAAAAACTTAAGGCGGGCGAAAAACTTGAGCTTGTAGATGTAAGAGAAGATGAAGAGGTGGCAGAAGGAATGATTCCGGGGGCGAAGCATATCCGCATGGGGGACATTCCGGCCAGTCTAGATTATTTTGATAAGAATAAAGAATACATTTTTATTTGCCGCTCCGGCCGCCGCAGTGAAAATGTCTGCTACTATTTACAAGAACAAGGCTATAAAGTCCGCAATATGATTGGCGGAATGCTAAACTGGCCCGGAGACGTAAAATAACCGATTCCAATTTGGAATCGGTTTTATGATCGTCGATAGGAAAGCATAACTTTCCTATCGGCATAAGTATAACTACGTCTTATGAACCGTCTCACCGAACTTGTCAATGGGCGAGCTTTCTAATCAAACTATCTTTCATCAGCACCACACCAAAGATGATAAACGGCAGTATATTTACCACTGCTAAAATGTTGCCGAAAAAATCAGTGCCGGAAAGAAGCCCATGAATCGTTACCATTATATAAAGGATAGGGTTGAGTGCATGCAGCTTTCTCCACTTTTGGTAACCAATAACCTTCCGTAATTTAGAAGTAATAATCGTTAAAATGATAAAATACAATGCCAGTGTTCCGAGAGTCATCGACAACGGCTGATAGTCGGAGGCAAATGGTACCAGCACTTCCAGCCAATTAAAGGACATATATGAATCAATCAATAAGAAACCGATATGTCCGATCGTCAAAACGAGTGCCCAATTGGCGAGTGATTCATGCCAATACAAGGAGGTAGTCATTTTCCTTTTTCTTTTTTTCTGAACTTGTGAATAAAGTCCGACAATGATTGAAAGATATAACATGATATAAGCTACTGTACCTGTTGCTCGGATCATGTACCATTCATACATCTCCATTTTTATAAACCGCCCCCTCTCCAAATTTCACCGTTTTTATTGATTAACACGGCACCAAGTCCTTTTTTGTTTACCCATTCTTGTCCTTTTTTTTCTCCAAGTAACAGAACCGTTTTGGCCCACACATCCGCCACGATGGCAGTTGGTGCTGTAATCGTGGCAGAAACAATCGTGCTGTTAGAGGATGTTCCGGTTCTAGGGTCTATTAAGTGATGTCTTTCCTCGCCATTTACAAGCCACTTTCGTTTGGCAGAAGTTGAGGTGCAGACAGCACCGCCTTCCAATTGAAGGGAGGTAAGGATGTTAGCCGGATCAAAAGGATTCTCAATGCCGATGTTTAATGAACGCGGCAGCTCACCGAAAACACGAATATCCCCTCCGACATTGATAAAACCAAATCCGTGTTTTTCTAACAACTGAGCAGCACGGTCGAGGATCCAGCCTTTGGCAATACCGCCCAGATCGATTGTGGCATGCAGGATAGCTGTTTGTCTTTTTTCATTTAAGGTGACAGGAAATGTCCGAACAGTCTTGAAGTTTTTCGGGACAGTATCTGTCAATTCTTTTCCTCTAATCGTTTCAATCGAAGCGGCATATCCGTTCGTCTCAAGAGCTTCTAAAATGCCAGGATTAAACATTCCGGATGTTTCCCGGTAAAAACGCTCTGCTTCTCTTAAAATGAAATACATTTCAGGAGAGATGCTTATTTCATTTTCAAGCTGCTGATTTAATTTCGACAATTCACTATCCGGCAGGAAGCGGCTGCAAAGATTCTCCACGAACTCAAATTGTTTATAAACAGGAAGCAAATCATTGGCAAACAACTCATGACTAATGGAGATGGTCACCATTGTGCTCATAGAGTTAAATTGATACTGAAACATCAGGTTCCACCTGTCGTTGTATCAAAGCCGCGATGATGTCCGAAAGAACTTCCGTCGCTGGAAAATTGGTCTTGCTGATCGTTAGTTCCGGTGCTATTGTCAAAATTGCTGCCATCATTCGGATTGATTTGGGAACCAAATGTTTGGTTGAATGAATCCCCTTGACTGCTTGGCAGCCCAGCCCCATCTTGTGATTGTTGTCTATTCTGTTGAGAGCTATGATTATTTGTTTTGTCATTATTTGATAACCCAAGGTAAGACACCATTCCTGCTACGAGTGCTAAACTGCTAAAGCTGACACCCCAAGAAATTTTTTGTTTTTTATCCAATTGGATGGCTCCTTTCTTTTTCCTTAAGCTCAACATGAAGTTTACAAGTCCAACCTTAAGTTATACTTAAAAATTTCTGGAAATGTATTTTTAAAATTCAGAAAATAAGTCCATACTGTGAATAAAAAAGAGAGGAGAGAATCTTGGTGATTCAAGTGAAATTATTTGATCTTGAGCATGAAAAGGATTTGGAAAAGGAAATGAATCGATTTTTAAAGGGGCTGGATGAAAAGAGTCTACTGGATATTAAATATAATGTAGCTGCTTTTCCTGAAGAAGAGGAAGAAGAACAAATTTATTGTTTTTCTGCCATGGTTATTTACAGGGCCTGAGATTTTCAGGCCCGATCATTTTTGCTATAAAGAGCAGCGTTTGTGCCGGCAAGTCTCCCGGTTACAAGGGCAGCGGTAATATTATATCCGCCCGTATACCCGTGAATATCAAGAATTTCACCGCAAAAATATAAGCCGGGCATCAGTTTGGATGCCATTGTTTTTGGATCCACTTCTTTTACCGAGACACCACCGCCGGTGACGAATGCTTTTTCGATGGGCAAGGTGCCATTGACGCGAAACTGAAATTGCTTGCAGTGTTTGGCAAAGCGGCGGATTTTCTCATGAGAAATGCTGCCGCCTTGTTCAGCAGGATCGATTTCGCTTTGATCGAATAAAAATAGGAGATAACGTTCCGGCAGTAGTCCTTTTAAGGTATTTTTGATACTTTTTTTCGGTTCAGCTTTGATGAGCTTTACTATTTCTTGGAAAAGCCCCTCTTCCGTTTTTTCCGGAAGGGCATCAAGGCTCATGGTAACTTCTTGTAAATTCCATTTTTTCATTGCTTTGACGACAAACTGGCTCGATCGGAGAACAGCAGGGCCGCTAATGCCAAAATGAGTAAACAGCATGTCCATTTGATGGGTAATGATTGGTTTGCCTTTTGGGTTTAATACGCTTAATTTTATGTCCCTTAAAGATAATCCCTGAAGGGTTTTATTCACAATGAACGGTTCATTGGAAGTAATAGGCACTTCGGTCGGAAAGAGTTCCGTGATCGTATGTCCTGCTTTTTCCGCCCAGGCATAACCGTCGCCAGTCGACCCGGTTTGCGGGACAGACTTTCCACCAACAGCCAGGACAACCGCTTTGGCGCTGATGGTTTGTCCATCTTTTAACAGCACTGCTGATACATGGTGCTGATCATACATAACCTCTTCTGCTGCGCAATTTTTAAATACGTTTACGTGTAATTTTTCTAATTGTGATAATAAGGCGTCCACTACGGATTGCGCTTTGTTGGATACCGGGAACATCCGCCCGTGGTCCTCCTCTTTTAAAGCGACTCCCAGTCCTTCAAAGAATTTGATGATATCTTCATTGCTGAAAATTGAAAAAGCACTGTATAAAAATTTGCCGTTTCCCGGTATATGCTTTATGATTTCTTCTATTGGAAGTCGGTTCGTCACATTGCACCGCCGACCGCCGGAAATTGCCAGCTTCCTGCCAAGCTTGCTGCCTTTATCGATTAATAGCACCCGGGCTCCTTTTTCCCCGGCGGCAATTGCGGCCATTAACCCAGAGGGACCGCCGCCAATGACAATTACATCATATTCCATACTTTCACCACTTTCTAACCACTTCATTATAAACAAAAATAAAAAAAATAAAACGATTTACCAACTTTTTTCTCGAGAATAAAGGAATTGTTGGTAGCGTCCGAGGAAAAAGAGTTGTAAACTATCAGTAGTGTGCAAAAAAAGTCGAATGATCTTGCACGTCTACATACGCGATTGGGAAGGGATTCTATGCAGTCTAAGCTTTTAAGAGGAACATTTATTTTAACAGTAGGAACGATACTTTCAAAAATTCTTGGTTTAATATATGTCATACCTTTTTTCCAAATTGTCGGACTTAAAGGAACCACCCTGTATCAATACTCATACGTTCCATATACGATTTTTATTAGTATTGCCACTGCGGGGGTGCCGCTCGCTGTTTCCAAATTTATCTCGAAGTACAATGCGCTTGAAGAATATGCGGTAGGCAGAAAGCTGTTTAAGTCTGGAGCCTTGATCATGCTTTTGACAGGATTTCTTGCGTTTCTGGTTATGTATCTGGCAGCACCGGTATTGGCAGAAATAAGCACAACCAATAAAGCGGATTTGAAAGGCGTAACGACTGTAATGCGTGCCTTGAGTTTTGCTTTAATTGTCGTGCCATTTATGAGTCTTAACCGCGGGTATTTTCAAGGACATCAGTCGATGGGACCGTCAGCGTTGTCACAGGTTGTCGAGCAAATTGTCCGGGTATTATTTATGTTAATCGGTGCCTGGGCCGTCTTGAAACTATTCAAAGGGTCCATTGTTTCTGCTGTCAGTGTCGCAACATTTGCAGCATTAATTGGTGCAATAGGCGGACTTCTTGTATTATTCTGGTATTGGTATAAGCGAAAGGCTTATTTAGATGAACTCCTTCTTCATGATAAGGGTACAATCGATATTTCCTTGGTCGAAATTTATAAAGAAATCTTCATATATGCTTTTCCGTTTGTGTTAGTCGGAATTGCCAATCCGTTATTCCAAGCGATCGACCAGATTACATTTGAAAGAGCGATGGTGGCGATCGGAAAAACAAAAGAAATGGCATCTGATTATTTTTCTATTTTAAACTTTGAATCACAAAAAATTGTCATTATACCAGTTTCATTGGCAACGGCTTTTTCCTTAACACTGGTACCAAGTATAACGAAAGCATTCGTAGTTGATGATATGAAAAACATGAATCATCAGCTAAATCAGACCTTTCAAGTCCTGTTATTTCTGACATTGCCTGCGTCGATCGGACTTTCGTTATTGGCAGAGCCGGTTTATACGTTATTTTATACACATGATCCAGTTGGAACGGAAGCGTTAAAAGTTTATTCACCTGTGGCCGTTCTGTTCTCGCTTTATTCTGTAACCGCAGCGATTCTGCAGGGAATAAATGAGCAGCGCTTTACCGTATTAAGCTTACTTGTCGGCTTGTTCATTAAATTATCATTAAATATTCCATTGATCAAATCTATGCAAATCAGTGGGGCGGTATTGGCAACAGCACTGGGATATGCTGCAGCAATAATGATTAATTTAATTGTAATTAAAATGTTTTCCCGCTATCATTATCGTTTTGTTTGGAGACGGAGCCTGTTAATTGTCATTTTTACAGCGATTATGTGGTTTTGCACCGGGATTGTCTATAAATTGTTGCACCTATTTCTTTCGCCAGCTTCTAAAAGTCAATCTGTCATCATTGTCCTGATCTGTGGCTTGACAGGAGCAGCCATTTATTTTTATCTCGGGTTAAAATCAGGTTTGGCTCACCGCTTATTTGGTGACAGGCTTGACCGGTTTACATCCAAATTAAAAAAGCCGAAAAGGAGAAAAACAGTTGAGAATTGATAAATTGCTGGCCAATCTGGGCTACGGCAGCCGCAAAGAAGTAAAGCAGCTGCTTAAAAGCGGTGCTGTTAAGGTGGATGACTGTGTGGTGAAGGATCCCAAACAGCATGTCGATCCGAACAAACAGACGGTCACGTTAAATGGAGAAGTGATTGAGTATAAAGAATTTATCTATTTAATGATGAACAAACCGCCGGGAGTCATATCGGCTACAGAGGACAGCATAGATGAAACCGTGATCGATTTATTGGAACTTGAGGATCAAATTTTTAATCCATTTCCGGTCGGAAGACTTGATAAGGACACGGAAGGGCTTTTGTTGATTACAAATGACGGCCAGCTGGCCCACCGGTTGTTATCCCCGAAAAAACATGTTCCCAAGACATATTTTGCGGTAATTGACCGTGAAGTGACCGAAGACGATGTGAAAAGTTTTGCTGAAGGTGTTGTATTAGATGACGGCTACAAAACTAAACCGGGGGAACTCAAAATTTTAAAATCCGGGATTCGTTCGGATATTGAATTAACGATTACGGAAGGCAAGTTCCATCAAGTCAAGCGAATGTTCGAGGCTGTCGGAAAAAAGGTTGTATATCTGAAGCGGATCTCAATGGGGCCGCTCAAGTTGGATGAAACACTCGAACTTGGGGAATATCGTGAATTGACCGATGAAGAAATAGAATTATTAAAAAATGATCAAAGTAAGTAAAAAGCAGCCGATTTCCGGCTGCTTTTTAATACGAAAAAATAAGTAACCGGCTCAACTATGGGTATCTTAATAGTATGAAACTCGGGATTAGGGGGAATTGCTCGTGAAATTGACGCACCAGCAGGCTATTGAATTACACGGCTTTAATAACTTGACGAAATCGTTAAGTTTTAATATGTATGATATCTGTTTCACAAGAACGAAGGAAGAGCGGGAAGCTTATTTACAGTATATTGATGAACAATACAGTGCCCAAAGGCTGACAGCAATCTTAAAAAATGTTTCGGAAATTATTGGCGCTCATATCTTGAATATTGCGAGTCAAGATTTTGAACCAGCTGGGGCAAGTGTGACGTTGTTAGTATCCGAAACTCCGGTGAAACATGCAACAGAAGAAGCGTTTGAGGAATCACCGGGTCCGCTCCCGGAATCAGTCGTCATGCAGCTAGATAAAAGCCATATTACCGTCCATACCTATCCGGAATATCATCCAGATGAAGGAATTAGTACATTTAGAGCTGATATTGATGTAGCCACCTGCGGGGAAATTTCACCGCTCAAGGCACTCCATTATTTAATCCGCTCATTTGAAACAGATGTCATGATCATTGATTATCGGGTGCGCGGCTTCACTAGGGATAAAGATGGGTATAAATTATTTATTGATCATGAGATTAACTCGATTCAAAATTACATACCCGAGGATGTTGGCGAAATGTTTGATATGATTGATGTCAATATCTATCAGGAAAATATTTTTCATACCAAATGCAAGCTCAGGGAATTTGATTTAAATCATTATTTATTCGGGTATACAAAAGACCAACTGACACCGGAAGAATGTACAGAGATTACGGAAAGAATCAAAATGGAAATGGATGAAATTTTTTATGGAAAAAATATTGTCTAAAGCCTGATCACCTCGGGCTTTTATTTATTTTACATGTAATGGGGCTAGATTCTATCATTATACATGATCTAGCACTCATTTTTCTTTATTGTAACATATTGTTCCACAGCCTTGATGTATATTTTTGAACTTTGTCCCATAGATTGGAATGGGGGGATGAGGATGCAATTTTATTATGGGCAGCAAATGCCATTAAGGATATTGGATGAGGCGGAGTTTTGGAAGCATCAGGAGGAGGAGCATACAGTTGTCATTCGTGAGCTTGTGAAAGGGCTTGAGCCGGAATTTATCGATGCATTGAATAAATGGGAAACTGCATTAGCCGAAACACACCAGCAGGTTTTACGCTACATTGAAACCGTGATCCGCTCCGGGTTACAGGTGTCGGATCAATTATACCAACAAGTGCTGCAGTTGGTTTCTTACTGCTTGGAACAAAGCCAAGCATTCATTCATCTTTGTGAACAAATAAAAAACCATAGCAATGCAGTGAGCAGCAATCATACGGCAAAGGTCGTCTTGACCCATATCATTCGTGAATCTGAATATTTTATCGGCATTGCCCAGACATTATTGCTTCAAGACAGCAATCAATAAGAAAAGCGCAAGCGCCTTGGTCAGCCCCGACAGGCAAATGTTCTACAGCCCTAAAAGTCTGGTTTTTGGACTTTTAGGGCTGAAGGTTATTTGTCCCGAGGGGCTAGGCGCTGGAGCTGGACAATTCTCGAAGTCAAAATTTATACTTTCTTTACTTTTCATAAAAAAAAATGCCCCAAATGCATGGCATTTGGGGCATTTTCTATATGATCATCTTCTTATTATTATACAATTGCAGTTCCTGTTCGTTTTCTGTATCCTGGCGCTTTTTCTTGATCCGCAGGTGATAAATTAAATAGCAGGCTGCAACAAACGGAATGGCACAATAGATAGCAATCCGTTGATCCGGGTCAAAAATCAGACTGACGAGAACCGCACAGTTTAATACTAAACCGAGTACCGGAAGGAATGGGAACAGCGGTGTTTTAAACTTAAGATCGCTGACCTTCCCACCTTCGCGAATAAATTTACGACGGAACGCAATTTGAGAACCTGTGATCGAAATCCAGCCGACTTGGGCACCCAGCCCGGCAATGGAAATAAGCCATAGAAAGACGGTTTTTTCAGCTACTACACTTGATAATAGGGATAATAAAGCAATTCCAATCGTAATCATAAGAGCGTTTAACGGAACGCCTCTTTTTGTTACTTTCGTTAAGATAGGACTAGCCATTTTTTCTTTTGACATGGCGTACAGCATCCGAGTTGCGGCATACAAACCGGAATTCGCAACCGAAAGCAGCGCGGTCAAAACAACAAAGTTCATAATATCGGCTGAGTACGGAATGCCGATGCTGTCAAATACTACTACAAATGGACTTTCGATCACTCCGGCTTTGGACATTGGAATTAAACCGGCTAGAACAAAGATTGCTAGCACAAAAAAGAATAAAGTACGCCAAACCGTTTGTCGGATCGATTTTGGAATCGTCTTCTCCGGATTTTCACTCTCACCGGCAGCAATCCCGATTAATTCAGTTCCTTGGAACGAGAAATTCACGGTAATCATCGTCATCAACAGGGCGGTAAGACCGTTAGGCAATAGACCATGTGTCGTGAAATTTCTGAAATATGGTGCTGCTTGTCCGCCTTTCATATGGATAATACCGAACATGGCAGCTCCACCGAGTATAATGAATGCCAAAATGGCTAAAATCTTAATGCTCGAAAACCAAAATTCCGCTTCGCCAAATGCACGTGCTGAGAGTGCGTTTAAACAAAATAAGACAGTTGCAAAAACTAAGCACCATACCCAGACTGGAGAATGCGGGAACCATCGTTGCATCGATTGCCCTGCCGATAATAGTTCTAGTGCAACGGTGACGGCCCAACCCAGCCAGTAAAGCCATCCAAGTGCAAATCCTGTACCAGGGCCGATGAATTTTGTCGTATAAGTTTGAAAAGAACCTGAAATCGGCATGGCAACGGATAATTCCCCAAGGCAGAGCATCGTTAAGAACATAATAAAGCCTCCGACGATATAAGAAAGAATGGCACCCATGGGCCCTGCCTGGTGAATCGTATAGCCCGAGCCTAAAAACAGCCCCGAACCAATGACTCCCCCAAGTGAAATCATAAATAAATGCCTGGTTTTCATTGTTCTTTGCAATTCATTGTTGTTTCCAGGTAATTGCATTAATTTTCCCCCTTCGTTTGCAGAAGTTAAAGCGTTTCCAAAAATCGAAAACCTGTTATCATTATTTTGCCATAATTATAGTATAACTAGTAAGTAAAAAGGAAGAATAAAATTCATGACAAATTATGGTGTAAGAATGATATAAGTTTTCAGTAAATTTAAATGCAAATTTCATGCCAAGAAATTTATCGATATTTACTGCAACTTTTGAAAATTCCAATGCCAAAAAAATTGGCATTCGTATAAAAATTTTGCGGGGCTTATGCCAAATTTTTTGTATAAACCGGAGCAATTATTAAAAAGGAGTATGACTAAAAAGCAAAGCCTGTCCTGTATTTAAAAAGGACAGGCTTGGTAAAAAGCAATCAATTTTAAACCCAGCCCCTGAGTTGGGAAGCTTCGGCGATTTTTTTAATTCCCGTCATATAGGCGGCTAAACGCATATCCACTTTGTGTGCTTGCGCTGTTTGATAAATGTTTTCAAAGGAACGGACCATTACTTTTGTTAACTTTTCTTCGACTTCTTCTTCCGACCAATAGTATCCTTGATTATTTTGCACCCACTCGAAATAAGAAACGGTTACACCGCCGGCGCTGGCAAGGATATCAGGAACAAGTAGAATGCCGCGTTCTGTTAAGATGTTGGTTGCTTCCAATGTTGTTGGGCCGTTCGCTGCTTCCACAACGATCGATGCTTTTATATTATGTGCATTTTTGGCCGTAATTTGATTAGAAATTGCAGCAGGAACGAGAATGTCGCAGTCCAATTCAAGCAGTTCTTGATTCGTAATTGTATTTTCAAATAGTTTTGAGAAAGTCCCAAAGCTGTCTCTTCTGTCAAGGAGGTAGTTGATATCAAGGCCGTTTGGATCATAAATTCCGCCGTATACATCCGAAACTCCAACTACTTTTGCACCGGCATCGTGCATAAATTTAGCTAAGTAACTGCCGGCATTTCCAAAGCCTTGAATCACGACACGTGCGCCTTTTAACTCGATGCCTTTTTTCTTGACGGCTTCATCAATACAAATGGTTACGCCGCGGGCCGTCGCTGTTTCCCGACCTTGGGAACCGCCGAGTACTAGCGGCTTGCCGGTGATGAATCCAGGTGAATCAAATTCGCGTAACCGGCTGTACTCGTCCATCATCCAGGCCATAATTTGCGAATTGGTATAAACATCCGGTGCCGGAATATCTTTTGTCGGCCCTACCACTTGGCTGATGGCCCTGACGTAACCGCGGCTTAAGCGTTCAAGCTCGCGGAAAGACATATTCTTAGGGTCACAAATAATTCCGCCTTTACCTCCGCCATATGGAAGATTGGTAATACCGCACTTTAAGCTCATCCAAATGGACAAGGCTTTTACTTCCTCTTCATTTACTTCCGGGTGAAACCGGACGCCGCCTTTTGTCGGGCCGACGGCATCGTTATGCTGGGAGCGGTATCCAGTGAAAATTTTCACTGTACCATCGTCCATTCTCACCGGAATACGAACTGTTAAAAGTCTGAGCGGCTCTTTTAATAGCTCGTACATATCCTCCTTATAACCTAATTTTGTCAACGCCTGTTTGATTACCTTTTGCGTCGAGTAAAATAGATTTAGTGATTCTTTTTCTTCCTGTTGTTCTTTTTCTAATGTATCAAGTACTGCTGTTGTGGACATCTAAGACACCTCGTCAAAGTAGTGATAAAATTTGTTAACCTAATACTTTATTGATTTTTTCAAACGCCCAGTCGATTTCTTCTTTTGTAATGATTAGTGGCGGAGCAAAGCGAATGACATTGTCATGTGTTTCTTTACATAATAAGCCTTCTTCTTTTAATTGCTCGCAATATGGTCTTGCTGCTTCGGTCAATTCCACGCCGATAAATAAACCTTTACCCCGTACTTCTTTAATTTTTGGGTTAGCAATGGATTTTAATTTGTTAATAAAATAAGTGCCAAGTTCCATGGAGCGTTCCGCTAGTTTTTCTTCTTCGATTACTTCTAATGCCGCGATCGAGACGGCGCAAGCCAATGGATTTCCGCCAAAGGTGGATCCATGAGAACCGGCGTTAAAGACACCTAAAATATCTGAATTGGCTACAACACAGGAAATAGGCATAACGCCTCCGCCTAGCGCTTTTCCTAAAATATACATATCAGGCGAAACGTCTTCCCAGTCACAGGCAAACATTTTTCCGGTACGGGCAAGCCCTGCTTGGATTTCGTCGGCAATAAATAAGACATTGTTAGCTTTACATACCTCGAAAGCTGCCTTTAAGAAGCCTTCCGGTGGAATAATAATACCGGCTTCACCTTGGATTGGCTCAATTAAGAAGGCCGCAGTATTTGGTGTAATAGCCGCTTTCAGGGCTTCAAGATCTCCGTATGGAACCAGCTTAATGCCAGGAACCATCGGCCCAAAGCCGCGTTTGTAATCCGGGTCCGATGATAGTGAAACAGCACCCATTGTCCGGCCATGGAAGTTGCCGATGCAGGCGATAATTTCAGCTTGGTTATCGGCGATGCCTTTCACATCATAGCCCCAGCGGCGAGCTGCCTTAAATGCAGTTTCCACTGCTTCTGCGCCAGTGTTCATCGGAAGCGCCATATCTTTGTTCGTCAGCTTGCAAATTTTCTCATACCAAGGTCCAAGCTGATCGTTATGAAATGCACGGGATGTTAATGTCACTTTTCCAGCTTGTTCAATTAAAGCCTGAATGATTTTTGGATGACGATGCCCTTGGTTAACAGCGGAATAAGCACTCAGCATATCCATATAGCGGGTGCCTTCCGGGCTTTCTACCCATACACCTTCCGCTTTTGAAATCACGATTGGTAGCGGATGGTAGTTGTGAGCGCCAAATTTCTCAGTTTGCTCAATAATTTCTGTTGATTTGCTCATGGTTGTATTCATTTTGTATTCCTCCTGTGATTTAAAGTAATTCAGAAGTCGTTTTTGCCTGCATATGCAATAATAAATAATCAGGACCGCCAGCTTTGGAATCGGTACCGGACATGTTAAAGCCTCCAAATGGTTGATAGCCGACAATGGCTCCTGTACAGCCGCGGTTAATATAAAGGTTACCAACATGGAATTCACGGCGTGCACGTTCAATATGTTCACGATTGTTGGAGATCAATGCACCAGTTAATCCATAGTCCGTATTATTGGCAATTTCCATCATATGTTCAAAGTCACGGGCTTTACAGAAAGCAAGTACTGGTCCGAAAATTTCTTCCTGCATCAGACGAGCCTTTTCATCTACATCTGCAAAAATGGTTGGCTGGATAAAGTAACCTTTTGATTGATCTCCTTCACCGCCAGTCATGAGTCTGCCTTCTTGTTTACCGATTTCAATATAACTCATGATTTTATTGAAAGATTTTTCATCGATAACAGGTCCCATATAGTTGTCTGCTTCTGCCGGATTGCCGACTGTAAGCGTTTTGGTTAAGGCGACAGCTTTTTCAAGTACTTCATCATAGACATCTTGATGGACAACAGCGCGGGAACCTGCTGAGCATTTTTGACCCGAGAAACCGAATGCAGAATAAACAATGGAAGCAACAGCAGTATTCAAATCGGCGTCTTTGTCAACCACTACGGTATCTTTTCCGCCCATTTCTGCAATAACGCGTTTTAGCCAGATTTGTCCCGGTTGTACTTTCGCAGCCCGCTCATAAATGCGGCAGCCGACCTCGCGTGAACCTGTGAAGGAAACAAAGCGTGTTTTTGGATGATCAACCAGATAGTCGCCGATTTCCGCACTGCTGCCTGGAACGAAATTCAATACGCCTTTTGGAAGACCAGCTTCTTCCATAAGCTCTACGAATTTTGCAGCAATAACCGGTGTTGAATTGGCTGGTTTTAGAAGAACGGTATTTCCTGTCACAATCGCAGCGACGGTCGTACCTGCCATAATGGCTAATGGGAAGTTGAATGGTGAAATAATGATTCCGACACCAAGTGGAATGTAGTGATATCCGTTCATTTCCCCAACACGGCTTTCTACAGGCATGCCGTCTTTGATACGGACCATTTGCCGAGCATAATATTCAAGAAAATCGATGGCTTCTGCAGTGTCAGCATCAGCTTCCACCCATGGCTTGCCAGCTTCTTTCACTAACCAGCTGGAAAACTCATGCTTACGGCGTCTTAAGATTGCTGCTGCCCGGAATAAGATATTGGCCCGATGTTCTGGGTTCCAATTTTTCCAAGTTTCAAAAGTTTTAAGGGCAGCCTGCATGGCTTTTTCAGCTAATTCTTTATCGGCCATCGATACAGTGCCAATGACTTCTTCCTTATTTGCCGGATTAATAGAAACGATTTTTTTGTCTGTGGTAATCTTTTCGCCGCCAATTACAAGCGGATATTCTTTGCCAAGCTGTGATTCAACATATAATAAACTTTCTTTAAAAGCTTTTCGATGTTGTTCATCTTTAAAGTTGGTTAACGGTTCGTGTGTATAAGGTCTCAATCTAGTTACCTCCTAAGTTAGTTTACATTTATTGATTATGCAAGTATCGTGCCAACCTTACCCGTCTAGAATTTTTGCAGTTTTTTTATTGATAACGGTTACATAGCCAAATTTTTTTTGCGCAAAATAATTTTATTTCTGGAGATTTCCTGCAAAAATATTTTGCGTTATGAGAGAATATTTGATTAAATAGGATTAGAATGAGCGTTTAAAAGGAGCTTGAAATTCGTGGAAAAGAGCAAAGCAACGATAGATTATTTACAATATCTCAACCAAATGTATCAACGAATTTTAGATGAAGTGGATGTAGGGGTCCATGCTGTCGATGAGACAGGGAAGACCATTATCTATAATAAAAAAATGATGCAGATGGAAGCAATGGACAAACAGGATGTTCTTCATAAAAATCTGCTGGATGTATTTATGTTTAAAGATCATCAATCTAGTACGCTAGTAAAAGCGATTCAAGAGGGGAAAGCAACTAATAATGTGAAACAAACCTATTTCAATAATCGCGGGCGTGAGATTACGACCATTAATAATACGATTCCGATTTTTGCAGGCGGCAAGCTTCAAGGAGCAGTGGAGATTGCCCATGATGTGACAAAGCTGGAAAAACTGCTGAAAGGAAATATGAATACAAATGGTTCCACGCGATATACATTTGACAGTATTACTGGCACCAGCCCCGCAATTCAGGAGGTAGTTGAAGCAGCAAAGCGGGCTTCAAGAACGTCATCCTATGTTCTGATCGTAGGCGAGACAGGAACCGGGAAGGAGCTTTTTGCCCAAAGTATACACAATGCCAGCAGCCGCTTTTCCGGGCCGTTCATTTCACAAAACTGCGCGGCACTGCCTGATAATTTAATTGAAAGTCTATTGTTTGGAACAAAGAAAGGAGCTTTTACGGGAGCGGCGGATCACCCGGGTTTATTTGAACAGGCTCAAGGAGGGACATTGCTGCTGGATGAGATTAATTCGTTAAATTTAAATTTGCAGGCAAAATTACTTCGGGTTCTGCAAGAAAAAACAATAAGGCGGATTGGTGATACAAAGGATACGCCTATTGATGTCAGGGTAATTGCTAATATGAATGAAGACCCAATTGATGCGATTGCCAATAATCGCATGCGCAAAGACTTATATTATCGTTTAGGGGTCGTAACCATCTTTATTCCGCCATTAAGAGAGCGGAAAGAAGACATCCCGCTATTGGTACAAAAATTTATTGAAAAATATAATGATCGGTTTTCAATGCAAGTCAAAGGTTTAAGCGAAGAAGTGCAGCAAGCTTTTCTTGAGTATGATTGGCATGGCAATATCCGTGAGTTGGAGCATATCATTGAGGCGGCAATGAACATTATGATCGATGAAGAGATTATCCAATATGCCCATTTGCCATTCCAATTCCGCAATAGAATGAAGTTAAAAGAACGGATGATTCCCATTTCCTCGGCGCAAAACTTCATCGAGGAAACGAGAGAGACAATTGTCCCGCTTAAAGAGCAGTTGGAGCAATTTGAGAAATCTTACATTAAAGAGGTACTGAAAAAAAATGATTATAATATATCCAAATCAGCGAAATTGTTAGGATTAAGTCGCCAAAGCTTGCAATATCGCATGAGAAAGCTGATGATTGATAGTATTCAGCATTAGCAATAGAAAAATCTCCATTTCATACTGGTGAAATGGAGATTTTAATTACTTTGAACGGTTAAGAAGCTGCCTTTTTTGATTGATTAGTAGGCTTAATCTCTTTTCTCTTCGCTTTGAATGATAGAATAACCAAAATTCCCAATGTAAAAAGAGCTACTGTCGAACCAATGACATTGTTCGGATTGAGGAGAAACCCGATAAAAATAATACATAGAGAAAAGATGCACATAACGGTTGTATAAGGAAACCATTTTAATTGAAACGCTGGTATATTTTTGTACCTAGGGCGAAGCTTTAATTGTGCAGCACAAATGCTGATCCAAATGAACATCACGGTAAAACCGGGAATGGTCATCAAATAACTAATAACTTGGCTTGGTGTTACATAGGCCAAATAAACTCCCAATAAAATAAACATGCCAGTCAGCATAATTCCGGCTATTGGAATACCGGTTCCAGATGTTTTCAATAGCGCTTTTGGCGCTGCGCCATTTTGTGACATGGAGTACAACGTCCGGGATGTTGCATAAATTCCTGAATTAGCTGCTGAGAGAACAGCTGTTAATAGCACAAAATTCATGATTTGGGCTGCACCAGGGAGGCCAACGCTGCTGAAAACTTGAACAAATGGACTGTTCTGTCCAGTAACATGGTTCCATGGCATCATTCCGCAAATAATCAAAATGGGAAGAATATAGAAAATGATAACTCTTAGGACGGCTCCTTTTATAATCTTTGGCAGAACCCGTTCGCTGTCCTTTGTTTCCGTAACGGCTACCCCGATTAATTCGGCACCTCCATATGAGAACATGACAACTAAAAAGGCGCTGAAGGTTCCCTTGAAACCGCTCGGAAATAATCCTCCATGTGATAGATAGTTTGATAGTGGATGATGAACGGTACTTGGGATCACACCTGCAAGCAACAGCACGCCTAAAATAATAAACGCAATTAAGGCGATAATTTTAATGGCGGCAAACCAAAACTCCAGTTCCCCGTAATATTTTACTTGAAATAAATTGATCCCCACGATCACCGCTGCACATAGAAAACTTAACAACCATAGCGGTGCATCCGGCAGCCAAAATTGCAGGAAGCTTCCGGCTGCCAGTAATTCAACAACTATAACAATAATCCAGTTAATCCAATAGAGCCATCCGACAATAAAGGAGAAGCGAAAGCCGAACGCTTCGTGCACAAGGTGCTGGACATTGGAATTGGGAAACGCCAGCGCCATTTCTCCTAACGCCGCCATGATAATAAACAGGATGACGCCGCCGATTAAATAAGTAAAAACGACACTTGGTCCGGCAAGAGCCAGTGTATCAGCACTTCCTTTAAAAATCCCTGTACCAATCATTCCTGCTAATGCCATAAACTGTATATGCCTTGGCAAAAGGCCTTTTTTTAAATCTTGATGTTTTTGTTTCATGATACTCCCTTTTCTCTTTCGCTTAAACGCTTTTAAGCGGTAAAGTGTTTTATATTAATATATCATTTTTTAGGATGAAGTCAATAATTGCCGACAAAAAAGCACGCGATCATTTCGCGTGCTGCTCTTCATTCTTCTTTAGTTTTCTTCCTATTTAAGATGACATCTTTACTTTTCTTTGCGTAGTCGTCCATTTTCCGCGGCTTGGGCTTTTAACCAAGTCATTATAGGCTAATACATTCAAATCTCGTTGTATGGTGCGAGGAGTGATACCAAATTCCTCTACAAGTTCCTGCGTCGTGACAATGCCGTTATCGCGGATAAACATGTAGATACATTTGATGCGGTTTAACATTCGGTTAGTTGAAGGTTTCAAAGAACCACTCCCTATCCTTTTTCTAAACCAATGACGTTTTCCCTCTACCGACAGCCTTTTGAAGAAGATTCTTCACGAATATGTAATTTTCTTTTCCGCGCAGCATCTCCTTTGCATAGATGGATGAAGTGCTACTTGATGTCATACATTTAACCTTATTGTACCCATCATTTCAAAAAATTTCTACTACAGTAGTAAAGTTTTATGAAAATATTTGTATTGATCCTCCTTTCCACGTATTCTTACTATAAAATATGGAACAAAGTATAGAATTTATGATCATTATTTGAATTTTTAGTAAATTTGTTATAGGTTTTTTGACAAGAAGAGTCGCCTAGTAAAGTCTTCGTCCTGCTTAAGCAAAATTGCGTTTAGATAATCGGTCATGATATTGTTAAAGAAATAATAGTAAGAATTAGGGGGTAATCGTATTGACAGCAATTAATTGGCTCGAAGAAGCAGAGAAAAGAAAAGAGGCCCTCATAAAGGATACTCAAAGATTATTACATATTAAAAGTATTTTGGATGAAGAAAATGCCACTTCCGATGCACCACTAGGAAAAGAAGTCAAGGAGGCACTGGATTATATGCTTAAGCTCGGGGAGAGGGACGGATTTGTCGCAAAGAATGTCGGCAATGTTTCTGGACATCTCGAGTTGGGCAATGGGAAAGAACTGGTGGGAATTCTTTGTCATGTCGATGTTGTTCCGGAAGGGGATGGTTGGACAAGCGATCCGTTTGGGGCTGAAATTCGCGGCGGAAAAATATATGCCCGCGGTGCACTTGATGATAAAGGGCCGACAATGGCGGCGTATTATGCCATGAAAATCGTTAAGGAGCTTGAACTGCCGCTTACCAAACGGGTAAGAATGATTATCGGCACGGATGAAGAGAGTAAATGGCGCTGTGTCGAGCATTATTTTAATGAAGAAGAAATGCCGACACTCGGATTTGCCCCGGATGCGGATTTCCCGATTATTAATGCCGAAAAGGGAATTGCTGACTTTGATATGGTTCAGACTTCACTACCTGATTCTAAAACAGAATCAACGGTCAAGGTTGCTAGTTTCGTGTCCGGAAAAAGATACAATATGGTTCCGGATGATGCGAAGGCGGTTATAGTGGTAAAAGGTGACGAAAAGGAAATCATTCGGCAGTTTACTAATTTCATGGACAGGTTTGGGATAGGATATCAATTCCAAACAGAAAAAGGTCAATTAACATTGACAGTTAAAGGCGTATCCGCACATGGAATGGAGCCGCGAAACGGCAAAAATGCTGGACTCTATTTGGCGGAATTTCTGTCCAAGCTTAACCTGGATGAGAAAGCATCCCATTACTTCCAATTTGTTTCTCGCTATTTCTTCGATGATTCGAGGGGCGTTCATCTCGGTGTGGCTTATACCGACGATGTATCCGGGGACTTAACGATTAATGCAGGGAAACTTTCGTATACTCCTGAAACCGGCGGCAGAATTGGCATCACATGCCGGTATTCTGTAACGAACAAAATGGAAGATACCAAAGCAAAGCTGGATGCACTTTTACAGAAGGAAGGCTTTACGATAGAAAACTATTCCGATTCGAAACCCCATTATGTTGATGAGAAAGAATTCCTGATTCAAACGTTAAAAAAGGTATATGAGGAACAAACTGGGGAAAAGGCCGAGCTGATTGCAATTGGGGGAGGAACTTACGCCCGGTCACTAAAAGCTGGTGTGGCATTCGGACCGTTATTCCCGGGGAAACCGGACGTTGCCCATCAGAAAGACGAATATATTGAAATTGACGATTTGCTTAAAGCAACAGCCATTTATGCTCAGGCTATTTATGAATTGGCGAAATAAAAAGATTTCGGAATAGAAGGGGATGGGATCATGGCTCAAGTAATCGTAAATGGAAATTTTGTAGATCGTTCTGAAGCCAAGGTAGATATTGAAGACCGCGGCTATCAGTTCGGTGACGGAGTATATGAAGTCATTCGTGTTTATAATGGAAAAATGTTCACCTTAGCAGAGCACTTGAAACGCTTTGCCAAAAGTTTAGACAGCATCGGGGTATCCCACGCGTACACTGAACAACAATTGACTGTGATGCTTCAAGAATTAATCGAAAGAAACAGCTTGAAAACAGGCATTATTTACATGCAAATGACAAGAGGTGTTGCACCGCGCAATCATGCCTATCCTGCCGGAGATGTACAGCCTACATTTGTCGCTTATACAAAGGGAATGGAACGGCCGGTTGAAAATTTAAAAAATGGTGTGAAAGCCATTCTGACAGAGGATATCCGTTGGCTCCGCTGTGATATTAAAAGCCTAAATCTTCTAGGAAATATTATGGCCAAGCAAAAAGCGGTCCTATCTGGCTGCTATGAAGCGATCCAGTATCGCGGACAGGCTGTGACAGAAGGAAGTTCGTCGAATATTTTGATCGTGAACAAGGATGTTGTCATCACCCATCCATCCGATCAGCGTATTTTAAAAGGAATTACGAAAGAAGTTATACTGCAATTATGCCGCACCAACCAAATCACTGTTGAAGAACGTGTCTTTACGCTGGATGAGTTGGCAGATGCGGATGAAGTGTTCCTGACAAGTACGACCGGTGAGGTCATGCCGATTATTGAAATTGATGGACGAAAGGTGAAAGATGGTGTACCCGGCTCCGTGACACGCAAGCTGCAAGAGCTATTTTCTAAAGAAATAGAAAAACAATGCGGCCCATTATACAATCTTTGAAATAAGACGTGAAAAATCACGTCTTTATTTTTATTAAATTAGATACAATGGAATGTGTAGGATTAGTATAAAGAAAAGGAAGGAATCGAATGGAGCAGCACTCTCATTATTTCTTTGCCGTTAAAATCTCCAAAGAAACGAAATTAGTGATGAAAGACCATCTTGAAAAATTGAAAGAAAAACTTCCGTTTAGCCGCTGGGTGCACTATTTGGATTTACATATTACTTTGGCGTTTCTCGGGGCTGCCTCTTCAGATAAACTGAAGCATTGCGATCAGCTTGTCTTGCAAGCTTTAGAAGAGTCAAACGAATTTACTTTAAATATTTACAAACTAGGCTTCTTCGGTCGTAAAAATGCTCCACGCGTGTTTTGGGCTGCTCCGCAAGAAAGTCCGGTATTAAACTCAATTAGACAAAGAGTCTATTCTGCTTGCGAGCAAGCGGGATTTGAACTGGAAACCAGACCGTTCTGCCCCCATATTACATTGGCAAGAAAGTGGAGGGGAGAGTTGCCTTTTCAGGATGAATTGGCTGCCTTTTGGGAGGAATTGCAGCCGAAACCGCTTCACTTTCAAGCAAGCGAAATTGCTTTATACAAAACACATCTTGGGCAGTCCCCGAAATATGAAGCAGTGAAAATATATCGTTTGCAAACTTGAATATCCGTAAACACTTATTAATTGAAGAAAAATAGCATATATTTGAACAAGAATGATGATTTAGGAGGAAGCAGATATGGAAAAGAGGGACTCGAATGATCGCTGCTGACCGGAAATTTCTTGCCTATTTGGATGATCTGAATATGATTACAATTCTTTTTCCCTTTTCCTATCATCATGGCAAGGCATCCTCTTTTTATATTTCAAATGGCTCGGAAATTCGTCCATTGTCAGTCATCAAGAAAGATAAAATTGAAAATTATGTTAAATATATTTGCAGGCTTAATTTTGAATTTCATTTCGGACGTCAATATTGGATTCTGGATGAGTATAACGGGAAAACAGATTTACAAATTGGCGCGGTGATCCGCACGGAGGCATTCGATCAAAAATTCTATTATGAAGGCGACGACCTCGGTGTAACATTCGGACAGGATGGTGTTTGCTTTAAGCTGTGGGCCCCAACAGCTGTACAAGTGAAACTAAAATTAAAGCCGCCTGAAAGCCCATTTGCAGAAATCATCAAGATGAAACGCTATGACCGCGGTATATGGTCTATTGTCATCAATCGTGAACTAGAAAACTACCAGTACAGCTTTCTTTTGCAAATTAATCAGGAATGGCGTGAAGCGGTCGATCCCTATGTGAAAGCCGTAACGGCGAACGGAAAATCTGGAGTGATTCTCAATCTAGAAAAAACACGAGAACCCTGGACAGAACTGCCTCCAATAGAAAGCCCTGTTGATGCAATCATCTATGAAACACATATCCGGGATTTTACCATTCACCCGGGCAGCGGGATTAAACATAAAGGATTATATCTTGGTGCCGGTGAACTTCATGCTAAAGGGAAAGATGGCGGAGCAACCGGATTGTCTTATGTTAAAGAATTAGGTGTAACTCATCTTCAATTACTTCCATTCAATGATTTTGCCGGTGTGGATGAATTAAATCCTGAACAAGAATATAATTGGGGCTATAATCCGCTTCATTTCAATACCCCTGAAGGTAGTTATTCAACTGACCCTGCCAACCCATATGCAAGAATTTGTGAATTAAAACAGTTAATTGAACAGATCCATCGTGCCGGACTTCGGGTGATTATGGATGTTGTCTATAATCATGTCTATATTCGGGAAGAATCATCATTTGAAAAGGTGGTACCCGGCTACTATTTTCGTCATGATGAACTCGGGCTGCCATCTAACGGAACTGGTGTTGGAAATGATATTGCCTCAGAACGGCGCATGGTGCGGAAATTTATTGTAGATTCCATCCGTTTTTGGATGGAGGAATATAATATTGATGGTTTTCGTTTTGATTTAATGGGGATTTTAGATATCGAGACAATGAAGGAAATTAGAGATGTCTGTAATCGGATTAAGAAAGATGCCATTATTGTCGGCGAAGGATGGAATCTGAATACGCCGCTCGCTTTCGAACACAAGGCGATCATCGCCAATCAAGATAAACTTTCGGATATTGCGCAATTCAATGATGTATTCCGCGATTGTCTAAAGGGAAGCACTTTTAACTTATTGGATAAAGGGTATGCTTTAGGCAATGAACATTATCTGGAGGCTGCCTGTGAAGCCATTACGGGAAGCATTGGGTACAATACGAATGGTCAAGGCTTGTTTCATGAACCTGTGCAATCCGTCAATTATGTGGAGTGCCATGATAATCATACACTATGGGATAAACTTCAAATTTGCCTTTCAGATGCCGATGACGAGATTCGGCGAAAATACCACCGGCTTGTGACAGGACTGTGTATATTATCTCAAGGAATTCCCTTTCTTCACAGCGGCCAGGAGTTCTTCCGCACAAAACAAGGTGAAGGAAACAGCTACCGCTCTCCAGATACGATTAATTGGCTGGATTGGGACCGGAAATCGGAGTTTAAAGATCATGTTGAGTATATAAAAGGACTTATTCACATCCGGAAAACATTTGCTTGTTTTCGGATGAGGACTGCCAAGGAAATTCAGAAGTGTATTCATCGTCTGCCGGCAGGCTCTCCAATAATTGGACTATTCTATCAAACAGACCAGGCAGAACTGGTTCTTGCTATTAATCCAAGCCTTAAAAACCATTCATTTCCACTTCCGGAGGGAGAATGGGCTGTTTTAGCCAATGAAGAGTATGCGAGCCGTTCTTCTCATAATGTCATTCAAGGGGGCACCATCATATTGGAGCCCATTTCATTAAATGTTTTGTTGAAAAAATAGTTACTTGACGAAAAAAGGCTATTGGAGCTAAAATCTAATAAGATAGCTATTGCAGAACTAGTTTCAATAGCTTTTTTTATTTGCTAAAAATTTAAGGATCGAATTTATTTGGACAGATCCATTAGATCGGCATAAATTGAAGGTGAACAGCTTTGGAACATATACTAGGACAAGAATGGGAAATAAGCCCTGCTGGAGGCGCAACGGGAGAAGCCTTTTATGCAAAGTTTGAAGATCAAAGGCTTTTTTTAAAGCGGAATTCCTCGCCGTTTCTTGCGGTACTGTCGGCAGAAGGGATCGTTCCAAAGCTTGTTTGGACGAAACGGCTAGAAAACGGTGATGTGATAACAGCACAACAATGGCTTGAAGGCCGTGAACTGAAACCACCGGAGATGAACCAAGAGCTTGTTGCCAAGTTACTAAAGAAAATTCACCGTTCAGAGCCGATGCTTGGAATGCTGAGCCGTTTAGAGAAATCACCGCTAAATCCAGATGCTTTTTTACAAGAAATCAACGGATTGGATGATAAAGTCCTATCATTACCATCTGTACAAAAGGCATTGCACTTCCTCTTAACGGAAAAAGATCATGTTTACAGTGAGGAGAAAGTGGTATGTCATGGTGATGTGAATCATAACAACTGGCTGCTTACGAAAGACAACCAGTTGTATTTAATTGATTGGGACGGGGCAATGATTGCTGACCCTGCAATTGATTTAGGCATGCTCCTATATTGGTACATCCCTGAAGAAAATTGGCAGGATTGGCTCAGCATGTATGGTGAAGTACTTACCGCCCATTTAAGGCTGCGTATGAAATGGTATGTAACGCTTCAGACCTTGTCATCGATTCAATGGTACAAGGATAAGGAGCGTCCGGAGGAAATGAATAAGTGGATCAATTTTTTATCTGAGATCCTTTAAATTATGAAAATTGACCGATTTCATTTACCCACTGGGACAAGTTTTCCCGATTCGCCAAAATATGCTGGTCCAAATCAGCTGTTTGGGCCCCTTGCTGGCTGTAATAGTAGATTTCCTGCAAAATGTTTTTTACATTTTGATCGATTTGTCCATTGACCATCAGGGATTTTACTAACCGTTCCAGTTGTTCACATTCTGCCACGGAACCTCGAGCATCAGTTTGATGATTGGTTAATATATCTGTAAGCAGTGTTACTTGGTCATTATGGCTTAATGGCATCCAAACACACCTCTCAAGTGAAAAGTTAAAAAGGAATTCACAGTTAGGTTGTGGATTCTTTTTTTGTTTATACATGAAATGGCAGAGTCCTTTAACAGGGAGTGCTTGCAAGCTTTTTGCAAGCGTGATATGTTTTTGAAAAAAAAGAAACAATAGGAGTGTCAGCATGAGACTTAGAAATAAACCTTGGGCGCAGGAAAGATTGGATCAGTATCCGCAATATGTTGTGCCTAATCCTGAAAGTTATAAAGGCAGATGGAATGAAGCATTTGACAGAAATCAGCCGCTGCATATAGAAGTAGGTACTGGAAAAGGACGCTTTATTACGGAAATGGCAAAGGCAAATCCGGAAATTAATTACATTGGAATTGAATTGTATAAAAGTGTTCTCGTAACAGCACTGGACCGTTTAATTGAAGCGGAATTGCCGAACGTTAAATTGTTGAATATCAATGCCGCGGATTTACAAAAATATTTTGCCAAGAACGATGTATCCAGAGTATATTTGAATTTTTCCGATCCATGGCCTAAGAAGCGACATGAAAAACGAAGATTAACCTATAAAGATTTTTTAAAGCTTTATGAAAGCATTATGGTTGATGAAGGGGAAATTCATTTTAAGACCGATAATCAGGGATTGTTTGAATATTCGCTGATAAGTTTTTCCGCATATGGTTTATTATTAACCTATATCAGCCTTGATCTTCATAACAGTGATTTTACAGGAAACATTATGACAGAATATGAAGAGAAATTTTCCCAACAAGGAAACCGGATTTATCGCTGTGAAGTAAAGTTTCGAAAATAATGTTTTGGGCAGCTTTTTATCAGGCTGCCCTTTTTTAGTTTTCTAAAAAGTCAGCCAATGGTAAACTGGAAGAAAGGGGGAAAAGTGATGGAATCATTAAAAATTGGTAATGTAAAAATGACCTGGCTGTCAGGCGGGGTCACGAATCTTGATGGAGGAGCCATGTTTGGTGTCGTTCCAAAAGCTTTGTGGTCAAAGAAATACCCGGTTAATGAAAAGAATCAAATTGAGCTGCCGACAGACCCGATATTAATTCAAATGGAAGGCATGAACTTGCTGGTGGAATCCGGCATCGGCCGCGGGAAGCTGACGGAAAAACAGCTAAGAAATTATGGTGTTACACAGGAATCAGATATTGAGGCTTCTTTAGAAACACTGGGACTGAGTCCGGAGCAAATTGATTATGTATTGATGACCCATTTGCATTTCGATCATGCTTGCGGCTTGACAACGCTTGCGGACGGACAGTATGTTTCCACCTTCCCAAATGCGAAAATTATTACATCACAGATCGAGTGGGATGAAATGAGAAATCCAAATATCCGCTCGAGAAATACATATTGGAAAGAAAACTGGCAGGCGATTGCGTCGCAGGTTGAAACCTTTGAAGAAACATGGAGTCTTGGTTCCATTAAGATGATTCATACTGGAGGCCACTCTAACGGCCATGCGATCCTCATCATTGAAGATAGCGGAGAAATTGCTGTCCACATGGCTGACTTAATGGCGACACATGCCCATCAAAATGTACTTTGGGTAATGGCTTATGATGACTATCCAATGGATTCCATTTTCGCAAAAGAAAAATGGCTTTCTTATGCTTTAGAGAAGCAGGCTTGGTTTACCTTCTATCACGATGCCTTCTACCGGGCGGTAAAATGGAGTCGGGATGGGAAGGAAATTGTTGAAAAAATTATTCGGCAAAAATAAAATAGCCGCATCTGCCATCAGATGCGGCTATTTGATCTAAGAGATGTTTAAACGACCGAACGTCTTGTGAGAAGCAAACTTCGGTAGATAAGAAGCGCTTATAACGCCCGAACCGCTTAGGAAAAGCAAACTTCGGTAGATAAGAGGCGTTCAAAACTCCCGAACTTCTAGAGCATTCTCATTAAGAAACCGCCTCTTCCTGCAATTGCCTTACCATTAAAATAGTCCCTGTTGAGGCATCAGCGATAAATTCGTATTGTTCTTTCTCGCCATTATGATTTCTGGAAATACCGCCTTTATAAACTTGATAAGATATATGATCTTTCTCAAAGGATTCAGGCTCCGTATAGATCCATGAACCATTAATCGGACCAACTTGTTTAAATTGCTTTTTTACCTGCTTTAAAATTTCATTAGGAGAAACTTTTGTGGCTCTGTTGATCATTTCGCAAACAGCATATCCTCCCAAAGCACCGGCTGCTGCACTAATCACAAACGTCTTCCAGTTCATTTACGGCCCCCCCTGAACATTTAAATTGAAAACGTCACATCGTTAAATCTTTTACAAGTATATCTTATTTGGACCGGAGAAGATAATATGACAGATAGAGAAAATGAAATATTGGTAAGGGATTCGAAATTTCTGTAAAATGAAACTGAATACATACTGACGAAAAGAGGAAAGGGATTAAACCATGAACGAACAAACTTTAAAACTGTTTCAAAGGTTAACGGAACTTCCCGGTGCTTCAGGAAATGAACATCTTGTCCGTAAATTTATGAAAGAACAGCTGTCCCAATACGCCGATGAAATTGTTCAGGATAAATTAGGGAGTATTTTTGGGGTGAAAAAAGGAAACGAACAAGGCCCGACTGTCATGGTTGCCGGCCATATGGATGAAGTCGGCTTTATGGTAACGGCGATCACCGATAATGGCATGGTGCGGTTTCAACCGCTGGGTGGCTGGTGGAACCAGGTTCTTCTTGCCCAAAGGGTCCAAATCATGACAAACAACGGACCCGTCATCGGGGTTATTGGTTCGATTCCGCCGCATCTCTTAGATGAAGATAGAAGAAATAGGCCGATGGAAATAAAGAATATGCTGATTGATATCGGGGCTGATGATCGTGAAGATGCGATAAAGATTGGAATCAAGCCAGGGCAGGCGATTCTGCCGATCTGTCCATTCACCCCAATGGCGAATAAGAAGAAAATTTTAGCGAAGGCCTGGGATAATCGTTACGGCTGTGGTCTTGCCATAGAACTTTTACAAGAATTGAAAGATACAACCTTGCCAAATATCCTTTATTCAGGGGCTACCGTCCAAGAGGAAGTCGGGTTGCGCGGGGCACAAACAGCGGCCAATATGATTAAGCCGGATATCTTTTTTGCCCTGGATGCCAGCCCGGCCAATGATGCGAGCGGGGACAAAAATGAATTCGGCCAGTTAGGAAAAGGAACATTGCTGCGCATTCTGGACAAATCCATGGTGACACACCGCGGGATGAGAGAATTTGTCTTAGATATGGCTGAAACACATCATATTCCATACCAGTACTTCGTATCACAAGGCGGAACGGATGCCGGCAAAGTTCATATAGCAAATGAAGGGGTTCCAAGTGCCGTAATCGGAATTTGCTCAAGATACATTCATACCCACGCTTCGATTATTCATGTGGATGATTATGCTGCTGCTAAGGAGCTATTAGTTAAACTGGTTCAGGCTTGTGACAAAACAACAGTAGAAACTATTAAATCCAATAGTTAAGAAATGGGGTTTGGCTGTTATCCAGCATGCCCTTTTTACAGGGGTGAACAATCATGAAAGTCATCATCGGATCTAAAAATCCAGCTAAAATCGCTGCAGTGAAAAATGGTTTTTCACAGCTAGAAGCGGAATTTATTGCTTTAGATATTCCATCAGGTGTCAGCGCCCAGCCGTTTTCTGACGAAGAAACCATTAAAGGGGCGGTTAATCGTGCAATGGGAGCGTTGAAAGAAGGAAGTGGCGATATTGGCATCGGTCTGGAGGGCGGTGTTCAGGAAACAAGTGCAGGACTGTTTATTTGCAATTGGGGAGCACTTGCAGCCAAAAATATGAAGCCAATCATTGCCGGCGGGGCAAGAATCCTACTGCCAGAGGAAATAGCAGCAAGACTCCGGGCCGGGGAAGAGCTTGGTCCGGTAATGGAGACGTTTGCCAAACAAAAAAATGTTAGACACCATGAAGGAGCCGTCGGAATTTTTACAAATGGCATGGTAAACCGTGTCGACATGTTTACGCATGTGATGAAGCTTTTAGTAGGACAATATACATACGCACTTGAGCCATTAAAAAAATAATACTGGTCTTTAGTGATTGCATATTGATAGACGCAGAGATATTGACATTGTTATAATTTAAAAGAGGAAAATAACATTGGGAGGTGCAAGACGAATGAAAAATTTAGAATCAATCGAGCAATTTGAAGAACTAAAAAATCATGGGAAAACGATCTTTATGTTTTCGGCTGCATGGTGCGGAGACTGCCGTTTCATTGAACCGGCTCTACCAGAAATTGAAGCCAAATTTACCGACTATACATTTATTCACGTAGATCGCGATCAATTTATCGATTTATGCCAACAGATGGATGTTTACGGTATTCCAAGCTTTATCGCCTTTGAAAATGGAAAAGAACTTGGCCGATTTGTCAGCAAAGACCGGAAAACACAAGAAGAAATTGAAGCATTTATTACAGGATTAGAATAATCCCGTTTCAAAGCCTCTATTTTCATTATGTTGGAGATGGAGGCTTTTTCATGTACAATAATTATTAGTCTCTTTACGGGAGGGATCAATATTGAACGTCAATCAAATAAGGCGGGAATTAGAAGCGAGATTATCCAGTGAAAACCGGAAGATTTCTTATGACCGCGACAAGGAACAGCTTCGAATTGAAAGCAAACAAACTGGAAAGGGCATCACGATTTCATTGCCGAAAGTGACGGCCAAATGGCACAGCGACAAGGAACAAGCATTAGAAGAAATTGTTTATTATGTGGAGGAAGGCCTGCGGGCGATGGAGGATACGATCCAGTTAACAGACCATGAAAGAAGAATCTTCCCGGTGATCCGTTCTGCCTCATTCCCAACGGAAGCTGAAGCAGGTGTCCCGTTTCTTTTGGATGAACATACAGCGGAAACAAGAATTTATTATGCTTATGATTTAGGAAAAACATACAGGCTGATTGACTCGAGAATGATGGAAAAAGAAGACTGGGTGCCGAGCCGTATCAAAGAAATTGCATTATTTAATGTTAGGTCGCTTACCACACCGCTAAAAGAGGACCAAGTGGCCGGGAATATTTTTTATTTTCTTAATACAAATGATGGATATGATGCGAGCAGGATTCTAAATAAGGTCTTCCTGAATGAAATGCAAGGGAAAATCACCGGAACAATGGTTCTTGCTGTTCCTCATCAAGATGTCTTAATTATCGGGGATATTCGTAATGACCGGGGGTATGATGTTTTAGCACAAATGACGATGAGCTTTTTTACAAGAGGGCATGTCCCGATTACAGCATTGTCGTTTTTGTACGAAAATGGGGAATTAGAACCAATTTTTATTTTAGGGAAAAACAAATAAGGAATTTAAAGGAGGATCACTTGAAAAAAGTGGTCTTTTTGTATCGCAAAAAATCACTCAAGGAGATATTTCGACTTAATTCTGCGGAAATCTGTCGAAAAAATCATAAATACTGCTAAAATAGAAAGATAGAAGATTGAAGGAAAGAGTGGTAGTTTTGAACTGGCTGCAAAACTTGTTGCAAAAGTTAAAAAAAGATGATGAAGAAGAAATTATGGAATCCACATTTGTTCAGGAAAAACAGGAAAGTATTCCGATGATCAAAAAAGACGCGATGAAGGATTTAGAAGCGAAAATCTCTTATCGGTACCCTAAAACAACTTCTCGCCGCCTAGAGGCATCAAGAAAAACATCAGAAGAATTTTTTCAACAAAGAAGAAAAAAGCGGATGAATGCTAAAAATATGAAACAGGAACAGCAGGAACCAATACGGATGCAAAATGAGAAGCAAAAGGAAAAAATAGATCAAAAGCCAAAAAGTCGGGGACCTTTTCATCCGACAGAAATTCCTTCTCCCGTGTTCGGTTTTCACCGGCCAAAAGAAACAAAGATGGTTGTTGAACATGAATTAACTGGTTTTTTTGAAGAAGATTCAAATGTCGTTCCGTTGAAGGAAGCAGCAGCACGATCGCAGGAAGAGGATAAAGATGCTGCTCCATTCCAGAAAGAAACGGAAAGAGTAACAGCCGGAACGGATGACATTTCTGTTTACACGGAAAAGCCTCAAGGACAGGAAGGTACCATTTTAGAACAGGGTACATCTTCATCCAATCTGGAAAAACAGGAAGAAGCTCAAACCACTCCGCCGGCTCGCAGGACATCAGGACGTTCCCATTTGCCTTTTAATGTTTTGATGTTAAAGCAGGATCGAGAATCATGGGAAGCACAAAAGAGAAAACAGACAGGGGAGACAAAACTGGCCGCGGTACCCCAATTCGCAAAACGGGAGCCATTGCCTCGTGCTGAAATACAAGAGGTTCCAAAGGAGACAACATTACTCCGTCCTGAAAATCGGGAAAAAATAGACTCCCAATCAGCTAAGCTGCATTCGGGAAAACAAGACGAAGTACAAATACATGGGGAATATCGTTTTCCGAATACAAATCTATTAAGTCCGCCCATATCGGAAATAAAAGATTCTGAATGGATTTCCAAACAACAAGAACTATTAAACCGGACGTTGCAAAACTTCCATGTTGGAGCACATGTTGTTCATGTCACACAGGGGCCGTCTGTTACCCGATTCGAGGTACAGCCGGATCCCGGTGTAAAAGTCAATAAAATTACAAATTTAAGCGATGATATTAAATTAAGTTTAGCGGCCAGGGATATTCGGATAGAAGCTCCAATTCCCGGAAAACATACGATTGGTATCGAGGTTCCTAATCAGACATCACGTCCGGTCAGGATCAGTGAAATTATTCAAAGCGGGGTGTTCCAAACTTCAGACTCCCCGTTAACAGCTGTGTTGGGACTTGATATTGAGGGAAATCCTATTGTTACGGATATTAAGAAAATGCCGCACGGATTGATTGCAGGGGCAACAGGTTCAGGTAAAAGTGTATGTATCAATTCGATATTGGTAAGTTTGTTATATAAAGCAAGTCCCGAGGATTTAAGGCTTTTGCTGATTGATCCAAAAGTAGTGGAATTAGCCCCCTACAACCGCATTCCCCATCTAGTCAGTCCGGTGATTACAGATGTCAAAGCGGCAACGGCTGCCTTAAAATGGGCTGTTGATGAAATGGAGCGGCGCTATCAGTTATTTGCTCATACAGGTGTCCGTGATATCAATCGTTTTAATGAACTGGCCATTAAAGATAAAAGGTATAGTGATAAGCTGCCATTTATCGTGATTATCATTGATGAGTTAGCGGATTTAATGATGATGTCACCTGCGGATGTAGAAGAGGCGATTTGCCGAATTGCCCAAAAAGCAAGAGCCTGCGGCATTCATCTACTTGTAGCGACGCAAAGACCATCCGTTGATGTCATTACGGGCTTAATTAAAGCCAATATTCCGACCCGGATTGCTTTTTCCGTGTCTTCTCAAGTGGATTCGCGCACAATTATTGATATAAGCGGTGCCGAGAAATTACTAGGCCGCGGAGATATGCTGTTTTTGGAGAATGGCTCTTCAAAGCCAGTACGGTTGCAAGGAACCTTTGTAACAGACGAAGAAATTGATCTTGTTACAGATCATGTAAGGCATGAGCAAGAACCAAATTATCTGTTTAAACAAGAAGATCTTTTAAAGAAAGCCCAAGTAGCAGAAGTAGAAGATGAACTCTTTCTGGAAGCTTGCGAGTTTATTATTGATCAGGGGGTTGCTTCTACTTCAAGTTTGCAACGGCGTTTTAAAATTGGTTATAATCGCGCTGCAAGGTTAATGGATCTTTTAGAGCAAAATGGTTATATTACCGGGGCGAACGGCAGCAAGCCGCGGGAAGTATTAATTACGGAAGCGGATTTGGATTCGATTCTCGATTCCAGCATAACAAATAATCATTCGTATTCTATATGAAGATCAGAGAAATACTAAATAATGGATAATCTGAAACAGCTAAAAAGATTACAAAATAGTTTTTATCAAAGAACAGTGCTATAATAGTGAAATGATTTGTATCTTGAAAAAATGTGCTCAAAGTGTTACTGATCGCAGATGTTGGCTGCAATCTTTGTAATGAGCAAATACAGACAAATGTCATATACTGTTTTTACAGATAGACGTTGGGTAGTGT
>NZ_BCUZ01000012.1 GCF_001591485.1 Neobacillus fumarioli NBRC 102428
CAGCCCCTTTCTATTAAAAAGAACCTCTCAGAAGACGAAACGCTTCAGGAGGTTCTTTACCCAGTTTTATTACACTCTATCTGTTATTTACGAAGTACAATAATATTGACCCTTCGGTTGGCTTCTCTGTGTGCGGGTGTATCATTTGGATAAACGGGCTTATACTCACCATATCCTACGTAGCGAAGCCGGGCCGGATTGATCTGCTTGGTTTGCAGGTAATGAACAACGGATAATGCCCTTGCACCCGATAATTCCCAATTGGAAGGAAACTTTGCCGAGTGGATTGGCTGATTATCGGTATGTCCTTCAATGATAATAGGATTATCAATTGTTTGTAACATCTTGGCAATATTATCAAGGATCGGAAGGAAATTCGGTTTTAATTGCTCACTGCCCGAATCAAAAATAATCCGATCCTTTAACGTAATTTGGATGCCTTCTTGTAATTGGGTTAATTGAATCTCCGCGTTTAATTGATTTTGATCGATATAGGCCTGCATTTTTTTCATAAATTCCTGCAGTTTTTGCTCGTTTTCATTTACGGCGGTATTTTGGTTTGCATTTGGCAGTTGCTTCGGATTTCCGTTTGGATTATGTTGTGGTGATACTTTGTTCATCGTATTGGATGAACTGCTTGGCGTTTGTCCCCCACTGTTTGTATCAAAAACAGAAACCGTATTAAAAGCTTTGTAAAGGGATTCCATCAGGGCATCCATTTTGGCTTTATCCTCCACACGCATTGAAAATAATACAATAAATAAAGCAAGGAGAAGGGTAAGCAAATCAGAATAAGGGATCAGCCAAGTTTCATCAATATGTTCCTCTTCCTCATGATGATTATGACGTTTTCTCCTAGCCATGGGATTCCTCCAGTTGATGATCTGCTTGATTATTTTTCGCCTTTAGTTCGGCAGGACTCAAATAGACGGTTAATTTATGTTCTAACTGCCTGGAGTTCATTCCCTCTTGTAATGCTAACAGCCCTTCAACCATGATTTGCCGGATTTCAATTTCTTTTTTGGAAATTAATTTTAATTTGTTGCTCATCGGATGCCACAAGACATAACCTGTAAAGATCCCGAGCAAGGTGGCAACAAATGCCGCTGCAATGGAGTGTCCTAATTTTGCATAATCGGATAAATTTCCTAATGCCGCGATCAGTCCGACGACTGCTCCTAAAACGCCGAGGGTTGGAGCATATGTACCTGCCTGAGAAAAAATTAAAGCCCCTTTGCGGTGGCGCTCTTGCATTGCGCTTATTTTCTCTAATAATACATCTTGGGTAAATTCTGTATCAGTCGTATCAATGATGAGCTCTAATCCATCTCTTAAAAAAGGATCTTCAATATTCTCAAGCTCATTTTCAAGACCTAGTAAACCTTCTTTTCGCGCAAGCATCGCCCACCTCGAAAACATCTCAACGATTTCCGCTTTTGATGGGAGTTTCGGAGCACCGATGAAAATAATTTTGATTAACTTTGGGAATTTTTTTATTTCTGACATGGGAAAACTGACAAATAATGTTGCCGCAGTTCCTCCCAGAATAATTAAAAAGGCAGCTGGATTGATTAATGCAGTTAAACTGGCTCCTTTCAAAACCATTCCAACTCCAACAGCCAAAAGGGCCAGAATAATCCCTATGACCGAAGAAGGTTCCTTCATGGCAATTCCTCCCTAACTAAACATCTATGAAACTTGCATATGTATTATTGTATTGGATATTTAGACTATTGACAACGAAATGTTTGATGAAATGAAAATATTCATCAAAAAACAAGATATTTTGATCATAGTCGTTTTTTTGCATTAAACCATTCATCAAAATCTCCGAAAATAAATACATATCTATAAGTTTTTCAGAAATCTATGGTAAAATGGGAAAATTAGATAACCGTGCATTTGGTTTTCATATATTGGATTGGCAGGGGGAATCTTCATTGGATTTAAATCATTATTTGGAGCTGTTTATCGAAGAATCAAAAGAGCATCTCCAGACGATCAACGACGAGCTTTTGAAATTGGAGGCAGAACCGGAAAATCTAACGGTTATTCAAGAAATATTCCGTTCCGCTCATACACTGAAAGGGATGGCAGGTTCAATGGGCTTTGAAGATTTAGCTTCATTGACCCATCAGATGGAAAATGTATTAGATATGCTGCGGAATGCCAAATTAAAGATCACTTCTGAAATCATGGATTGTATATTCCAATGTGTAGATTTAATCGAAACGATGGTGGACAGTATAGAACAAGGCGGAGATGGGAAAGCGGACGTATCAGAAGTCGTGATGAAGCTTGAGCTTATTCAAGATCCATCGAGAGCTGGTCACCTTAATCCTATAAATCGTGAAGCAGCAGCAACACAAAAATTGTTGGTTGATGAATATCAATTATCTGTTATCGATGAAGCGAAAAAAACAGGCAATCATCTTTATCAAATGACGATCACGCTGGATGAAAAATGTATCATGAAATCGGTAAGGGCCTATATGGTTTTCCAAGCGGCGGAGGAATTTGGCGAGATCATTCAAACGCAGCCGGCTGTCGATCAAATTGAGGAAGAGAACTTTGAGCAATCTTTTACACTCTTGCTATTGAGCGAGAGCGGGATCCAAGATATTCAAAAACAGTTATTAAATATTTCCGAAGTGAAAGAAGTAATTGTGATAGAAAAAACAACACAAGAATTAGAGAAGAATAGAAAATCGGCTGCTAGAGATGAGGGAAACCCAACCCAATCAAACAACAATTCAAGTGGAGAAAAGAAGAAACCCCGTTCAAAATCAATCCGTGTGGATATTGATAAACTAGATCAGCTGATGAATCTTTTCAGTGAATTGATTATTGACAGAGGAAGGCTGGAACAGATTTCCCGCAGCTCACAAATTCTGGAATTATCAGAGACTGTCGAACATATGACCCGCATCTCCACTGATTTGCAGGGGCTGATTTTAAATATGCGGATGGTTCCGGTGGAACAGGTGTTTAACCGCTTTCCAAGAATGGTGCGCGATTTGGCGAAAGAGCTGGATAAGAAAGTACATTTGTCAGTTGCGGGCGAGGAAACAGAATTAGACCGTACGGTAATCGATGAAATTGGTGATCCGTTAGTCCATCTGCTCAGGAACGCTTTAGACCACGGTCTTGAAACGACGGAGGAGAGAATTGCCGCAGGTAAGCCGGAGGAAGGCAATGTTTTATTGAAAGCATACACCAGTGGAAATCATGTGTTTATAGAAGTGGCGGATGACGGAAAGGGAATAAACCGGGATAAAGTATTACATAAAGGGCTGGAACGCGGTATTGTATCACAAGAAGAAGCGAAAAAACTAACCGATCAACAAGTATATTCCTTGATTTTTTCTTCCGGTTTCAGTACTGCCGATACCATTTCCGATATATCAGGTCGAGGTGTCGGTCTCGATGTTGTGAAAACGAAAATTGAGTCTTTAGGGGGCTCGATTATGATTCAATCTACACCTGGTAAAGGTTCCATTTTTCGTATTCAGTTGCCGCTCACCCTATCGATTATTTTGTCCATGCTGGTGAAGGTCGAGGAAGAAACTTATGCCATTCCATTCAGCTCCATTGTGGAAATTACGAAAATTACCAAGGAGCAAATTGCAACCATCCATGGACAAAAAGTGATTCAATTCCGCGGACAGGTCGTTCCATTAGTCTTTTTAAAAGAAATCTTTCATGTACCGTCAGTGGAGAACCATTTTGCCGGTGAGGGCTTATTTATTGTCATTGTGAAAAGGGGAGAACAAACTGCAGGACTTGTGGTCGACTCTGTTCTCGGCCAGCAGGAAGTCGTGTTGAAATCACTTGGAGGATATTTAAATAACATCTATGCTATATCTGGCGCGACGATCCTCGGTAACGGAGAAGTAGCGTTAATCATTGATTCCAATCAATTTATTCAATAGAAAGGACGGGCCATAATCATGGATATGTTGAAAATAGTTGCGTTTAAAATTGGCAATGAAGAGTATGGATTTGACATCAACCAAGTCCAATCGATCGAACGGATCCAGCCAATCACAAGAGTTCCGAATGCCCCGGCCTTTGTTAAAGGTGTGATGAACCTGCGCGGGAATGTCACACCGATTATCGATCTCAGCAAGAAATTAAATCTCGGTGAAACCCAATTTACGGAATCAACCAGAATCATTATGACGAGATTAGAAGAAATCGAATTAGGCTGGATTGTTGATAAGACGAGTGATTGTCTAGATGTACCACAAGAAGCGTTGGAAACTGTTTCTTCCACGGTATTGAATCGTGAATATTTTTCAAGCATCGCTAAGTATGAAGGCCGATTGATCATTCTCTTAAAGTTAGAGGAATTGATGAAGCCTGAAATTACCTAGACAAAATCGGTGGAAAAAGAGGGAATCATATGATCGACGAAACCATTGTTGAAGACTATAAAGCACTTATTTTTAAAATTGGCAATGAAGAGTATGGCGTACATATCAACCAGGTAGTTTCCATTGAAAGGATGCAGCAAATCACTTCTTATCCTAACCGGCCACTGTATGTGCTGGGAGTTACCACCATTCGGGATGTCGTCATCCCTGTTGTCGATTTACGGGCAGCATTGACCGGAAAGGCTCAAGCTGATGCTGATGGGACGAGGATGATCATCGTTCAAGTACATGATCAAGAAATCGGCCTTGTCGTAGATGCGGCAACCGATGTGGTAGACATATTCCCGGAAACCATTCAGTACCCAAGAGTTTATGAAACGAAAACGATTTCATATTTACAAGGAATATCAAAATTACCAGACCGTTTGATTATTCTATTAGATATAGAAAAACTACTGGAAGATCTAACAAACTTGGATGAGTTGAAAGACATAATAAATGAACTATAAATCGAAGAGAGGATGTTACAATTGGCCAAAGCGTTGAAATTAATCAGCACAGTAAAAAAGAAGTCACAATTCATCACAATGGGGGCTAAATTATGGGGAAGCTTTATCATTATTCTAATATTCCTCACCTATGTTTCCGCTATATCCTTAAACAGTATCCAACTGTTACGCAAAGACATTGATCAAATCGGCAATACACAAGTGCCAAAAATCGAATTGATCGGTAATTTGCAAGCATCAATGGATAAGATAGGAATGGATACGACAAGGCATGCCTATAATCATGATGCAGATCAGAAGAATTTAATAGAGAAATCAGTAAATGATGAAATTGCTTCCGTCCGTAAAAATACGAAAAAACTGGACAGCCTGCTCACAACGGCAGAAGCCAAAAAAGAAATGAAAGAGTTTAATAAAAACTTTGATGCTTATACGGTGATCATTCCATCCTTGTTCGCGGATTCGAGAAACAATGATTATAATTTGATCATGTTGGAATTATCAGAATTAGATAATCTAAGTGCCAATGCCAATTATTCTCTTACAAAATTATCTGATAATATTTATAAAAATAATGAAACCATGATCAAAAACGCAGAAAACAATGCGACCAATTCAACAAACATGAATATTATTACTTCCATCCTAGCTGATTTGTTTGCCATCTTCATTGCTTTCTTTATGACAAGAATCATTAGACGCTCAGCGAATGGAATTATTAAAAATGCAGACATTACAGCATATGCTGTGACTGAAATTAAAAGATCGATCGATCAAGCCGCTGCAGGTTCCAAAGAACTTGATGCGTCTATGAATAAAGCAAAGAATTCCGTGAATGAGCTGGTTGCCTCTATTCAACAAGTTGCAGGAAACACGAATATTACCTCTTCTGGTGTGGACGAAATTTCTGCTGCTGTAGAAGAAATGAGTGCATCGATTAGCCTGGTAGCACAAAGCGCAGAGAATTTGGCCACTTCAGCAGAGGAATCTTCTTCTGCCATTGGGCAAATGATGTCTTCCATTGAGCAAGTAGCGATCCGAGTTGGGACCGCCAGTGAGAGTGTGGATGAAATTTCTGCAGCCATTGAAGAAATGAGCAAATCGATTCAAGGTGTCAGCGCATGCGCCGACAGTTTAACAGATAAAGCCGGCCAGACTTCCGCAACCGTTGAGGAAATGGTAGCCTCTATTAAGCAGGTCGCAGCCAGTGCCCAAACGGTGAATCAGCTGAGCAATTCTGTCAAAAGTGATGCCCAAGAAGGAATGAATTCATTACACGCAACATTAAATGGTATGAAAGCCATTTCTCATGTTTTCGATCAAGCAAGCAACGTAATGGAAGATTTGGGGAAAAGTTCGCAGGAAATTGGCAGCATTACCGAAGTGATTGATGATATTGCCGATCAAACCAATTTACTGGCACTGAATGCGGCAATTGAAGCAGCACGGGCAGGGGAACATGGAAAAGGCTTTGCTGTGGTGGCTGAAGAAGTGCGAAAGCTTGCAGAACGCTCTGCAAAAGCCACAAAAGATATTGCCATGCGGATCAAAGAAATTCAAAATGAAACGGCTGCAGCTGTTAAGTCGATCAAAGAAGGGGCCATCAAGGTAGAAGAGGGCAATCAATTGGCAGAAAAAACTAACCAGGCCATCGAGAAAATTTCAAATGGTATTACGCAAGTAACAGAGGAAATGAATCAAATTGCCAAAGCGACGGAAGATCAAACAAAAAATAGTGAATACTTTGCCCATGCCGTTGAAACGGTGAGCAAACAGGCAGCCGAAATGATGTATTCTGCAAAAGAACAAATATTGACAGCAGAGGAAATTGTGAAGAGCATTTTGAATATTAAAGATCAAATCCAGCATATCTCGATTGCGACGGCTGAACAAGCACAAGGAAGTACTGCCGTTGTCGCAGCAGTTGAGAATGTGACCAATCAATCCAATGCTGTCACCAACGCGACGAAAGAACAGGCACTCACAGCCGAAGAAATTGTACGAAATATTAACAAGATCAAAGAAATGGTTCAGCAGATTACCGTTGCAACAAATGATCAGGCCAAATTCGGCCATGTCATCGCACTGGAGGTTGAAAATGTGATGAAGCAAACCGAAGAAATGAATGCCAGCATTGAGATCCAATCAAAAGAAGTGGAAGAGGTCGTACAAGCGATCACGAATGTTAATAACCAAATTAAAAAATTAAAATAAGTTGCAACTAGCCTAGGTGTAAAGATTCATCTGTTAGAAGGAGTGTAAATATGACCCGTAAAGTGCCAATGAGTGTGAAACAATGGGGTAGCAATATCGTCATGATTCTATTATTCTTGTCCGTAACATTTGTTTCGTACAACAATATCAATCGCTTAAGTGAGCAAATGCAATACCTTGGGAAAGTCCAAAATCATAAAACGGCATTAGTCGTAAATCTGAAAGAAACATTTACCTTGATTCGTCTGAATGCAACCAAGTATGTTTATTCGTCCAATCCGGATGATAAAAGCGGATTAGAGCAAGCGATGAATGAAGAAGTTGCAGAAATTAAGAAAGACATAAATGAGTTTAACAGTTTGCCAAAATCGAAGAACGATCATCAATTATTAAACAATTTCAGCACAAGCTTTAATGATTACTTTACAAAATTAAACGCAAATATTTTGAAAACGACCATTGATCCCAAAGCGGTCATGTCCATAGGGATCGAATTGGAACCGATTAGAAATAAAGCCATAGCAAATTTGGATGCCCTTGTGAAAGAGGTAGATCAAAATTCGCAAAGTCTAGTAAATTCTGGAGAGCAAGATCGCATCAAATTTCTTACTGATATCGTTGCAGTGACCGTTATCGCATGCTTGTTTGGTCTAATTATTTCGTTTTATATGGCAAGACTGATCCGGCGCTCTGCCTTAGGAGTCATACAAAACGCTCAAACGACGGTGAAATCTGTCCAAGAAATTAAAAATACCATTGATCAAACAGCTGCAAGCGCCACCAGTTTAGATGCATCGATGACGAAAGCAAGAGATTCCGTTAATGATTTAGTAGCTTCCATTCAACAAGTTGCCGGGAATACGAAAGAAACCTCTTCAGGTGTAGATGAAATCTCTGCCGCTATTGAGGAGATGAGTGCTTCGATTCGTCTAGTGGCAGATAGTGCGAATGTTCTCTCGCATTCTGCTGAAGAAACTTCTTCCGCCATTCAGCAAATGCTTGTTTCCATGGAGCAAGTCTCAGGCAATACCGATAATGTCGGGGCCAGTGTGGAACAAATCTCTGCTGCGATTGAAGAAATGAGCAAATCGATTATCGGTGTTAATGAAAGTGCAGTTGGATTAACCGAGAAAGCGGAACAGTCCTCCAAAACAGTTGAGGAAATGGTTCAATCGATCAAGAAAATTTCCAACAGTGTACAAACAGTAAATGGTTTGAGCAATTCCGTTAAACAAGATGCACTCGAAGGAACAAATTCATTAAATGAAACACTGAATGGAATGAGGGAAATATCACAGGTGATTGAGCAAGCTAGTGAAGTGATGGTAAGACTTGGTCATAGCTCGCAAGAAATTGGCACGATTATTGGTGTCATTGATGACATCGCCAATCAAACTAATTTATTGGCGCTGAATGCCGCGATTGAAGCGGCTCATGCAGGTGAACATGGTAAAGGATTTGCCGTTGTTGCGGACGAAGTTCGTAAATTGGCGGAACGTTCTGCAGAGGCAACAAAAGAAATTGCTGGCCTGATCAAAGGAATCCAGGAAGAAACAGCTGCTGCCGTAACATCGATCAAGACAGGGGCCGATAAAGTAAAAATCGGCAACCAATTGGCAGATCAAACAAACAAAGCTATTCAAAAAATTTCACAAGGTATTTCTAAAGTAACAGAGGAAATGAACGAAATTGCCATCGCGGCAGAAGTTCAATCGAAGAACAGTGAAACTTTTGCGCAAACGGTTGAGAGTGTTGCTAAGCAAGCAACCGAAATGACGCATTCAACGAAAGAACAATCCATTACAGCAGAAGAAATCGTAAAAGGGATTATGTCGATCAAAGAGAAGGTAGAAGAAATTATGATCGCAACTTCTGAACAGGCTCAGGGCAGCCGTTCCATCATGGCAGCTGCCGCAAATGTGACGAATCAAGCGGGAGCCGTTACCAATGCAACGAAGGAACAGGCATTAACAGCAGAAGAAATCGTCCGCAATATTAACGCTATCAAAGAAATGGTGCAGCAAATGACCATCGCCGTGAATGATCAGGCGAAATATGGCGAAGAAATTGCACAGGAAGTAAGGAATGTCCATTTCCAAACAGAGACATTGAAATCAAGCACTGAAACGCAAACGAAAGAAGCAGATGAAGTCCTTTATGCCATCACGAACGTTAACGAACAAATCAAACATTTAAAATAATGGTTTCAAAGAAAACGCCTCTATCCAGTTATGGAGGCGTTTTTTAACTATTATCCTATTTTTATTTAATGTATAATAACTACATGATATTGATTGTTTTTGATTATATAGAAATTGTTTGGTCAACAAGAGGAGGTGATCCTATTTGAAAATCCAGGATATTCCAATAGTAAATCTGAACGATGTGAAGAAATCTACAACCGAGAAAATGACCGACACTCGAGCGGCTTTTCAAAAAATGATCAGCTCTTATACCAAAGATCTTACAGAAGATCGTCTTCAACAATTACTTGAAGACATTGACCAGCAAGGACAAGCCCTTAGTAAAAGCCCGACATTCAGCGAACTGCACAAATATAAAGATTTAGTGAAACAGTTTATGCGTGAAGTTACGAACAAGGGAATCGGTGTTTACCAAACGGAAACATGGGATCCGTATGAAGGCAGCAAGAGATTGCAAACGGTCAGAACGCTGGACCGCAAATTAATAGAATTGACAGACCATGTCATCCGTGGACAGCATAGCAGTCTATCGATCCTCGATCGGATTGGAGAAATTAAAGGTTTATTAATTAACCTCTATACATAATCAACGAATTAAAGGGGAAAAAGGAATGAAATTGTATGTGAAATCGCTTCTCATCATGGCGGGTATTACGGTCATTGGTGCTGGAGGGTTTTTTGCCCAGTATCACTTTGTCCATCAAGGAGAAAAATTGGTAAAAGCAAAGGACAAACAGCCATCGGTTGACGAGATCATTCATGAATCGGTCGATACGGATTCGATTACAACCAATTTTGCCGACGGCGGATATATCAAAACAAAATTTAAGCTGATCACCACATCGCCAAAAGATGCGGAAGAAATCAAAAAGCTTGAATTCCGAATACAAGATACTGTCATTCAAACGATCAATCAAATCAAAAAAGAAGATGCGGTCGGGCCAAATGGATTTACCTTGATTGAAAATAATGTTAAAAAGGACCTGAACAAAGCATTAGGCGGCAACTATATCACTCGTGTTTATTTGGTCGACAAATTAATTCAATTGTAGGAGACGAAAATGCTGACCATTCTTACGATATCACTTCTCGTTTTAAACTTTCTTGGAATGATTTTTTTGATGGTGAAAAACTTTTCGTCCAAAACATCACCGGATCATCGAAAAATACTTGAAACCCAAAAACTGCTGACCCGTGAAATGGCAGAGTTGACAATGGCAATCGACCATCTTCATCAGTCCATTCAGCAAGAGGCCGAACAATTGCGGACGGAAGTACAGTCGATCCAATCTTCTATTAAAGGGAATGTTCAGCAGGAATTATTATTGAAGGAGCGCTACAGGGAAATTTTTCAACTTGAAGAACAAGGATTATCAGCGGAACAAATCGCTGCAAAACTGAACAAAGGTTTAGGTGAGGTAGAATTCATTCTCCGACTTAAGAAAGGAGCATTACGATGATTAGAGGATTATATTCTGCTGCTTCCGGCATGTTTTCCTTGGAGAGGAAGCAGGAAACACTGGCAGATAATCTCGCTAATGTCCAGACACCTGGATATAAGCAGGATGACACACAACTAAGAGCCTTTCCGAAACTATTCCTCCAGCGAATACAAGATTTTCAAGAAGCGGGACATGCTCCTGCAGCTAGCTCGCGCGTTCCAATTGGCGAGCTGACAACAGGGGTATATGCCCAAGAGCGTGTCCCTAATTTTTCACAGGGGCCGGTAGTAGAAACAGACCAGCCGCTAGATCTTGCGATTGATGACCAAAATATCCCGGCACAGACAGTTGGCGGCCGCCAAGTAAAGCCAGCTGCCTTCTTTGCTGTTCAGCTTCCAAATGGGTCAATCGGCTACACAAGAGACGGGAAATTTGACTTGGATGCAGGTGGCAATCTCGTGACGGCTGACGGGTACCGTGTGCTTGGTGTTAACCACCAACCGATCAAAATAACGGACAGTATCAGTAAAGATCGTCTCAGGATTACTTCAGACGGTCAGGTGATCGTCAATGCAAATGATCCTGCGAGATCCAGAATTGCAGGAAAGATCGGGATCGCCGTCGTGCAAAATCCACTTCAACTTACGCGGATGGGAGCCAATGTTTATCAATCAAAAACTGTCGTTCCTTTTATACAGGACAGAGGGCAAACCAATCCGGGTGTTTCACTTAAACAGGGATATATCGAGCAGTCCAATGTCAATCCGGCTCAGACGATGTCGGATATGATGATGACCGTACGCGGCTATGAAGCGAATCAAAAAGTCATCAGTGCATATGACCAGTCGCTCCAGCAGTTGAATACTGTCGGGAAAATCAATGAATAAGGGGAATGAATCTTGAATACTTCATTATACATTTCATCAGGTGCTTTGCAGGCATTCCAGCAAAAAATTGATACGAGCGCAAACAATGTGGCAAATGTCGATACGACAGGCTTTAAACGGCGTGACCAAAGTTTCTCAGAACTGTTAGCCAATCAAATTAACAACCAGACACAAGCTAATCAAGAGGTGGGAAGGCTGACTCCGAATGGACTCCGGGTAGGCTATGGCTCTCGCGCCGGCCTGACCCAACTTGATATGACACAAGGTGAGGCAAAAGAAACCGATAATCCATTCGATTTGATGATCAATGGAAACGGCTTTTTTCAAGTAAGTGTTCCAGCTCAAAACGGTGTTCGCGAAATCCACTATACTCGTGACGGAAGCTTTCACTTAAGTCCTAATCTGAATCAGGCAGGGAGCTATTATCTAGTAAACGCAAACGGTGGTTATTTGCTGGATCAAAACGGCGCTCCGATTCAATTAGATGGAAAATATGACGTTCAAATACAACCAAATGGTCAAATTTTGTTGAAAAATAAAAACGGCCAAGGCGGCGCGTTTCTTTCAGCACAGCGAATCGGCCTTGTGGATATTCAAAACCCGAATATTTTAACAAACATAGGCGGGAATGAATTTGCAATCGACACAACTGTACTGCCTGCGGGAACAAATGCCGCAAGTTTTGTGCGCTATATGGCGCCGGGAGAAGTGCAAATTTCATCCGGATATTTGGAAGGTTCCAATGTTGATTTAACACAGGAAATGGCAGATTTGATGACCTCGCAAAGGAGCTATCAAATGAACGCCAGAGCCGTTTCTTACGCTGATCAAATGATGGGAATTGCCAACAGTATATTAAAATAGGAAGAATGGATAGAGACGAAACGGTGCGTCTCTATTTTTTTTGCTGAAAAATACTAAACCAATGGAGAATGCTGACGATAAAAAGAATATGAAAGTTGAACCATGAAAAATAAAAAAACGATTAAACTAAATTTTCCCGCTGCCGATAATTCATAATACCAGTGATTACCTTAGTAGTTAATCATTGAAAAATTATCGACATGCATAAGTGACCTTGGAGGAAAATGAATGCTGATCATTGGCAGGGAAATTGGTCAATACGTCATCATTAATGATGAAATGAAAGTAACTGTCGAGCAAAAGAATGCAAAACTGCATTTGGTGATCGATGCACCAAAGGACATCTCGATTACGAGAGTCAAACAAACGCCGATGAATTTGAGAAAAAAGACTCGGATCATTGGTGATACTATACAAATTGGCAGTTCCATTCAAGTCAGCATCCTCCAAACAGAATCAGGGCTAATTCGCCTTGCTATCGATGCACCAAAAGAAATTTCGGTCTATCGGGAAGAAATTTATCAAAGAAAAGAAACAAAACTTTGATCAAAACAAAGAAATGAGTAACAAACTTTGCTTAAAGAGCCAATGGCTTTTTAATAGATTTTAAACAATAAATCATAATGTAGGAGGAAATAACTTATGATTATCAATCATAACTCAATGGCATCCAATGCACTTCGTCAATTGAACATTAACAGTGCAGCTCAAGCAAAATCAATGGCAAAATTATCTTCAGGTCTTCGCATCAACACAGCTGCTGATGATGCGGCAGGTCTTGCAATCTCAGAAAAGATGAAAGGTCAAATCCGCGGATTAGACCAAGCTGCACGTAACGCACAAGATGGTCAATCATTACTTCAAACAGCTGAAGGCGGACTAAACGAAACTCATGATATCCTTCAACGTATGCGTGAGCTGGCTGTCCAAGCTTCAAACGATACGAATACAGATCAAGATCGTCAAAACATTCAATCTGAAATGTCTCAGCTTGAAACTGAAATAGATCGTATTGGTAATACAACACAATTTAATACTAAAAATTTATTAGATGGTTCAATGGGTAAAGCAGTAAATGCTGCTGTTGCAAATGTAAATACAAGTGCCGCTCTTCAAGGAGGAAGTGGTTCAGTAACAACTGGCGATTTCGTAGATGCATTAAAAGATGCAAATGGTAATAGCTTAGGCATTAGTACAGGTGATACAATTACCATTAATTATACAGTCAATGGTACAGCGAAGACTGCTAGTTTAACTGCCACAGCTGGTACAACTAAAGTTTCCGATATTGGAGCATTATTTGGTTCAGATGCAGCATTAACAGCGGATGCTAGCGGTCATTTAGTTCTTACGGCTGGAACAGCTGGAACAGCTGGTGCAGTTGAAGGTGTAACAATTACAGTTAAAGACTCTAACGGTGTTACGCGAACAGCTGCAACAAATGCACTTTCTTCTTTTGCCGAAACAACTGCTGCTGCAGATAAAAGAACTGATGGCTCTGCAACACTGTTAATTGGTGCAAATGGTGGGCAAACGTTGACTGTCGATATAAATGACATGCGTGCCCAAGCTCTGGGAGTAAGTGGTTTACAAGTTTCTACACAATCACAAGCCAATTCAGCAATTAAAGTTATTGATACTGCAATTCAAAAAGTTTCTGCTGAACGTGCTAAGATTGGTGCATTCGAAAACCGTTTAGATCATACGATTAACAACTTAAATACATCTAGCCAAAACATCTCTGACGCACAATCCCGTATTGCTGATGTAGATATGGCAAAAGAAATGATGAACCAATCTAAAGCCAGCGTACTTGCTCAAGCTGCTCAAGCAATGCTAGCTCAAGCAAACCAGCAGCCGCAACAGGTTCTTCAATTATTACGCGGTTAATTAACTTTGAAAGAGATTCTAGCTCTGCTGGAGTCTCTTTTAAATTTTTTAGAAGGTTAGCATAATACAAGATAACGAACAAATCTCCCTCAAGCTTGTTTTTCCATTTCAGCTTAACTATTTTTCATAACTTCCGATAAAATATACATTAAACGAATATGTTTATTCTTTTTCAAAATCATGATAGAAATTGATAGATCGGAGGAAAATTTCATGTCCATCGACCCATCTTCCATCACCAGAATAACAGGTCTTGCAAGTGGTTTAGATACGGATTCAATAGTAAAAAAATTAATGACCGCGGAGCAAGTTCCGCTTAATCAGTTAAAACAGAAGCAGCAAAAGGAATTGTGGCTTAGTGATGCGTACCGGCAATGGAATACGGATTTAAATACCTTTAAAATGACAACATTATTAAATGCAAAGATGTCTTCAACGTTTAATACGTTTGATGTGACGTCAGGGCAGCCGAATGCAGTTACAGGAAATGCAGGCGGTGGAGCCATTGCCGGAACTTATACTATTCAAGTAAAACAACTGGCGGATTCGGCGAGATTCACAGGAAATAATGTGACGGTTGATCCAACGAAGACGCTTGGTGATGCAGCACAAGGTGCGTTTCAATTGCAAAACAACGTGTCGATTACGATGACAGTGTATAACGACCCTAACAATCCAACAGCAGGCCAAACAGCTGTGCTGCCGATCACCATTAATACGACAGATAAAATTGGAGACGTTATCAGCAAGATTAATAGTGCGGTAGATGCTTCAGGTAAAAGCTTGGGGCTGCAGGCGATTTATGATCAAAACTTGCAAAAATTTATTATTCAGACAAAAAGTACTGGACAAAATGTTAAAATTGACTTAAGTGCCAATACAGATCAGGCAAGTCAAACATTTTTAAGTACCTATCTTGGCGTTACTTCAACGAATAATATTGCTCAGGGTCAAAATGCGGCTATTCAGTTTAATGGCACCGATGTTTCGCTTGCCTCAAACAATGCGACCATTATGGGCATTAACTGGACATTTAAAAGCAAAACGCTGGATGCAAACGGCAATTTAACAACGACGAGTGTCAGTGTGTCGAAAAATATCGATGCCGAAGTGAAAAATATTGAAGATTTTATTAATAAATATAATGATATGTTGGATAAGTTAAATAAAGCGGTAAGTGAACCGGTATATAAGGATTACCAGCCGTTGACCGATGATCAGCGGAGCCAGATGACGGATACGCAAATACAGCAGTGGGAAACAAAAGCAAAAAGCGGGTTATTGCATGGCGACAGTATTCTGAATACATTAATCAATAACATGAGAAATCATATGGTTTCTACCGTAAATAATGGTAGTACGTACAATTCACTTGCATCTATCGGCATAGAGTCGAAGAGTTATATGGACAAGGGGAAACTTTATGTAGATGAGACGAAGCTAAGAGCAGCCATTCAAGCAGACCCGGATGGTGTACAGAAATTATTTAATCAAATGGGGAGTACATCAAATGGGACAAACGGACTACTCAATACATTAAGTGATGATTTCCAGCAAGCGATCAAAAGCTTAACGGATAAAGCCGGAATGGTGGGGAGTTCGCAATATGATCAAAGTACGATTGGAAAATTGCTGAGTAATATTAGCACCTCCATCACGACGCTTACTGATCAACTCAATCAAAAAGAAAATCAATACTACAAACAATTTTCCGTTATGGAACAGGCGATGCAGAAATATACATCTCAAAGCAACTGGCTGCTTGCGCAAATGTCTTCCAATCATTAAGCCAAAGACGCACTTCTTGCCACAGTTTTTATAGCTGTGGCATTTGATTTCTGAATTAAACAATTTCTTCGTTTCTCCGATGATACAATAAAAACCAAATCAAAGAAGGGCTGAAGTTTATGATCGATAAAGTATCTAATGTGAATAATCAAATCCCTGATTTGAAAGTAAATCAAGTAGAAGGTGTACAAAAGCTTAAAGATCCATCACCTGACCAGCAAGACCAGCTAGAGAAAAAATTATCAAAGGAGCAGGTTGAAAAAGTCACGAAAAGTATGAATGACTTTCTAAATGCTTCGAATACCCAGTTAGTATTCAAGTTTCATGATAAACTAAAAGAGTACTATGTGGAGATCGTTGATGAAAATACCAATCAGGTAGTGAAAGAAATTCCGCCAAAGAAGCTTCTGGATATTTATGCTGCCATGAAGGACTATCTCGGACTGCTTGTCGATAAAAAAGTGTAAATCTCATTTTTTTCAAGCATTCAAATAGAGTATAATGAATTTACAGCGGAAGGTTTCCGCTGTTTTTCATTCAATAGTTAAACTTATTTTTGCATTGACCGATACTATTAAAAAAGTGTTCAAAGGAGTTCGGAAACGATGATGCGAATTAACGATATAAAGTACGGTATCAATCCTTATCAACATCAAATAAATCGTCACAAAACGAATCCGAATACCGCATCCGGCGGAGATGTGGTAGACATTTCGGCTAACGGCAAGGAAATCTATCAAGCGATGAAATCAGATCAAGCTGACCGGCAGAAACGGATTGAACAATTGAAACAGCAAATTTCTGCTGGCACGTATAAGATCGATAGTCAGAAGGTTGCGGATAAAATGATCGAGTTTTGGCAGAAGTAAACAGGTGTATGATTATGGAACCGATTATAAAGTTGAAACAAACATTGATAGCTATGGTGGGTGTACATGAGCAGCTGCTGGACTTGGCGTACCAAAAAAGGACGATTCTTGTGGAAGGAAAAACCGCAGAATTGCAAATGATCACGAGCAAAGAAACGAAATGTACGGAACTCATCAGTCAACTTGAAGACGAGCGGAAACAGGCTGTAAAGGGATTCTTGGCACAAAAAGGATTTATCCTGGATTCCATCACCATGGATCAAGTTCTGCATATGCTTGATGATTCTGAGGACAAGCAGCTTCTTTCGACAATGACCATACGACTCAAGAATGTCGTTGAGAAACTAAAATATATCAATCAAAATAATCAGGAACTCATTAAGATGTCGCTATCCTATATCCAGTATTCGATCAATATTTTCATGCCGAAAGAACCATCAGTTGGGTATGGGATGAAACAGCCTGCCCATTCTGCCAAACTTTTGGATGCGAAAATTTAAAGGACGGAGGAAAGAGAATGAGTTCTACCTTTATGGGGCTGGAGCTGGGGAAAAGAGCTCTATACGCCCAGCAGGCTGCCTTAAATACGACAGGACATAATATTGCAAATGCGAATACAAATGGTTACACCCGCCAGCGTGCTGAAATGCAGGCAACCCCGGCTATTCCTTACCCGGGAATGAATGCAGCAGCCGGACCGGCACAGCTGGGAACAGGCGTGGAAGTCAATAAAATTTCAAGATTAAGAGAAGATTATTTGGATGTACAATATCGCGGGCAAAACAAAGATTTAGGCTATTATGAAGCAAAGTCAGATACCTATACGAAAATTGAAGAACTATTCAAAGAACCGTCAGATACCGGCATTGCCAATGCCATGGATCAGTTTTGGCAAGGTTGGGAAGAACTTTCTAAGAGTCCCGATAGTTCGGCAGCCCGAGCGGTCGTTCGGCAGCGCGGTGTAGCTTTAACAGAAGCTTTTCAATATGCAAATGATTCATTGAACCAAATGACATCAGACATAAACAATGTCATTTCTGTAGATGTAAACAATATCAATTCCATTGCCAAACAAATTAGTGATCTAAATGATCAAATTGCCCGGCTCGTGCCAAATAACTATGAACCAAATGATTTGTATGACAAACGGGATGTCCTGATTGACCAATTATCCAAATTGGTAAATGTCGATGTCAAGCCATCAAGCGGAGGCAATGGTATGGTTGATGTGTTTGTCAGCGGACAGGCTTTGGTTCAAGGTCAGGCGTCCAATTCGATGAGTTATACATCAAATAATAATATCATCCAAGTTTCGATCGGTAATAACCCGATCGGTCTCCAATCCGGTGAACTGCTTGGAAGGATCGAGGCCGTAACGAAGATCATTCCCGGGATTCAAGATGAAATGAACCAGCTGGAGAATGCTTTTGTTGCAAAAGTAAATGAATTACATAAATCGGGGCTTACGATGGATGATATCGCCAATCAGACGAAAACCCCGCCTGTTACACAAACAGATCAATTGGATTTTTTCACAAAGGATAATGGAAACTGGGTTGTTAACCCGGCCATCATGCAATCACTCAATAAAATAGCAGCTGCTACAAAAGCCTCGGTTGGAGATGGAAGCAATGCGCAAGCGATTGCAGATATTAAATCCACGATATTAACAATCAATAATTCCAGTACAACCGCCGGTGATTTTTATCAAAATATCATTGGCCAGTTGGGAGTCGATTCACAGCAGGCACAGCGGATGCAGGAAAACACCCAAACCTTGCTAAATCAAGTGGATAACCGAAGGCAGTCTATTTCCGGAGTGTCAATGGACGAAGAAATGACGAATATGATCCGCTTTCAACAAGCCTATAATGCTGCAGCACGAATCGTTACGACCATGGATGAGGTGCTCGATAAAGTGATTAATGGAATGGGAGCAACCCGTTAATAAAAGTTAGTCTAAGGAGGTGCTTTTGATGAGGATTACCCAAAACATTATGAGTCAAACACTGCTCTCCAATTTGCAAACAAACTACCAGAAGCTGGAGCAAATCCAGGAACAGCTTTCTAGTGGGAAGAAAATTAATAAACCTTCCGATAATCCGGTTTCGACTGTAAGGGCTATGTATTATCAAACATCCTTAAATGAAATCGATCAATATAAACGAAATGTTAGTGACGGAACGAGCTGGATGCAAACCACTGATGATGCCCTAGATCAAGTGACACAGGTGCTGCAGCGGGTTCGTGAATTGACCGTCCAAGCCGGAAATAGTACGAATAACCCAAATGACTTAAATGCCATAGGTTCAGAAATTTCGCAACTGAAGGAACATCTCGGCGAAGTGGCTAATTCTGAAATTGGTGGAAGATATGTTTTTGCAGGAACAGATACGAAAACACCGCCATATGACACATCCAAGAAAGAATTTACCAATACGAATCAGCAGCCCATCAATTACCAAGTCGGAAAAGGGACATCTGTTCAAATAAATGTAAGCGGTGTGGATGTGTTCCAATATGACGGAGGTTTGTTTAACCTGCTTGAAACCATCGCTTCATCAATTAAAGCCGGTAACAATCCTGCGGATCAATTGAAAAATATTGATGATCAAATTGATAATGTTCTCACCCTTCGTTCGGATTTGGGAGCCCGAATGAATCGAATGGATTTAAGTAGCTCCCGGTTAGACGGTCTCGAGCAATCCACTGACAATTTAATGTCAAATGAAGTGAATGTGGATATTGCCAAAGCCTATACCGAATTTGCCGAACAACAAAGTGTCTATACTGCTGCCTTACAGGTCGGGGCGAAAATCATCCAGCCGAGCCTCGTCGACTTTTTGCGTTAATCGATGAACTGCCTATTTATAGCGCAGTTTTTTTTTTTTGAATTTTTTTAATCAAAAATAGTTATTTTTTACTATAATTAGGGTAGAAAACAAATGTGGGAAGGGGCAAGAATTTTGTATCCGAAGATCAATCAGAATATTACCATTCAATTATTCAACCAGGACCTGTTATGGAAGTCTATGGTTGCCGAAATAGGAGATGAGGAATTATTCATTAGTTTCCCGATGGATCATACTATAAATGGTCTGCTGCAAAATGGAACGATCCTTCAGGTCAGCTATACGGCAAATGAGAGCAAATATACATTTACTTCTGAAATCATCGGAAGGAAAATAGAAACGATTCCTTTGCTTAGGTTAAAGAAACCGCTTGAAACACAAATTGCAAAAATCCAGCAAAGAGAAAATTTTCGCGTCAATGCCAATTTGCGTCTTATTTTACAAGAAAGAGAAGTAAGAACGCTTAATATTAGTGCTGGCGGGTTGTTATGTTCTTGTCATATGGATTTGCCACTAGTAGAAAGAGAGGAAGTATCTGGGACCATCTTTGTTCCAAATGTTACAAATAACGAAGCCTCACCCCTTTCATTTAAAGGAGAGATTACCCGTATCCATTTGATAAAAGAGCTGGATCGACAGAATGTAGCGGTGAAATTTATTCGGCTGGATCCGCAAGATCAGAAGAAAATCGTCCAATTTTGTTTTGAAAAGCAACGGCAGCTAAGAATGAAAGAACGGGGGCTGCGAAGATAAAGCAATCAAATCCTCTTTTGCAAAAGAGGATTTTTTACAAGTCTTATATAAAATTATTTTGATATACCCATAAATAAAAACTACGAATCGAATGAGTATAATGGATAAACCTTGATCAAACATATATTTTAAAATTAGTGCCATTCGGATAAACTGTATATATTAGTAAACCAGGAGGAATCGTATGGGTTTGAAATCTGCACTCTTTGACATGAAAGAAGCGATGATGAATCAACAAGTAGAATTGGCAGATGAAGCTTTTATTCATGAGCTAGAAACGAAGTATCAACTAAGAGCTGGATCCTTGGTATCGTATTTTAATCAATTGATGATGATGAAAATGCAAAATCAAAATCGTGAAAACCAGCCGGGTGATCATACGAAAAAAATAAACCGCAAATGGACCAAAGTCGAAATTGAGTTCATGTTTCAATATATTACCGAACGGCAAGAAGAATGGGGTGCCAACATTACAGAAATCTTGGATGAAGTGGCTAAGCTTTTAGATCGCGGTTATCAGTCCGTCAATTATAAATATTACGCACTGATGAAGTCTAAAAATAAGACAAGCCATCATCAAAATGATCTTCAATTTACAACTATCAGTCAAACGGACCTTCCTGTTTTGTCTGCTGAAGTAATGGAGGATTCCTTGAGTTTACCAGAAAAGGCCTCAGAAGAGCCGTCACAAGAAGAAGATTTATTAGATATCTTGTCGGGATTAATAGCAAATGTTGAGAAGCTCCCAGGAATGAACCTGAATGAATTGTTAAGAAGTTTATATCAACTGACCAACATGGCATTACAAAATCAAGATGCGCTTCAGGAAATGGAGAGCATGAAATCGAAAGTTCATCAGGAGAAAGAGGCCCTGCAAGAAAAACTAGCAAAGAAAGAACAACAATTACTGCTGGAGAAAAAGCGCAATGATGAACTGCAGTCAGAGGTTGCCCAATTGGCGAAGGAAATCATGGCATTTAATCAGTTGGGAGATGCAGCAAAAATTCAAAACTTGAAAGCCTATAATCAAAGACTTAACTATATTATTGATGGATTTGGATTGGTTCTCAAAATTGGCAGTTAAAAATGCGCTTAACTTTTATATCTTTTACCCGATAATATCTATAAAACCGGCTAAAAGGAGAATCATGCATGGCTTTTGGAAATCCGTATCAAACCTATCAAAAACAAGCAGTTACTACATCAAAACCTGAAGAATTAACATATATGTTATATCAGGGATTGGTTAAATTTATTCGCTTGGCGAAAATATCCATACAAAACAAGAAATTGCCAGAATCCCATCATTATAATATAAAAGCACAAGATATTTTGACTGAATTAATGGCGACTTTAAACAAAGATTATGACGTGGCCGATTCCTTGTTTCCGCTATATGATTATATGAAACGTCGCCTAATTGAAGCCAATATGAAAAAGAATGTGGAAATATTAGAAGAAGTAGAAGGATTTGCGAAAGAGCTATCAGAAACATGGGCAGCTGCCATGAAGCTAAGCACGAAGGGTTAACCAACATGATCGTTCAATTGTTAGAAACCATCCATCAAGTGACCCTTTCAATGGAAATGGCGATAAAAGAAGGAAATATTACAGAATTTGATCGGTTCATTAACTCGCGTCAAGAATTAATGGATCAAGTGGATGAATATCGTTTAAGCAATCCTAACCATCAATATTCTCCAGAAGAGAGAAAAATCCTAGAAAAAATCTTGCGCATTGATCAAAATTTAACACCAACAATAGAAGAGCAGCTAAACGAAACCTATTCGGTTTTAAATCTAATAAGGAAATCAAAACAAGTTTCGAAGTATCGGCCTTACATGAAACAACTAAACGGGGCTTTTATCGATCGAAAAAAATAATCAAATCTGAATGCGTGTGTCCGCTAACCGATTGTGAGACCACGCTTTTTTTTATGACTAGAGTTTCTTGAAATGTAAGTAATATAATTATAATGTTTCAGTAAAGTTTGTAAATAGGTTTGTAGAAAATTATCAAAATTTAAATTTTCATGTGTGTTATTGCAAAAAAATGTTGAATTATGTAATACTTATAGAGATGCCATTATTTATATGGCATATTTTACTATCTAAGAATTCAGAAAAGGGGAAACTAAATGAAATTCACAATTTTCCTTAAGACTTCTTTTCAAAAAGCTGGATGGCAGTAAATCCGATTTCTTACTTCTATGAGGGCTTTAATTTTATGCTGATCCAATTAGGCTAGTAACCTAAAATTATTCATATAGCAGAGAGGAAGATCGATATGGCCCGACAAAAATGGAAGCCAAAAGAAACTATAATTGGTAATGTTTACGATTTCCTGGCATATAAACAAAGGAAACCCTTCTTCCAAAAACCGATGAAAATAACGGTGAAGACACCTGCAAATGACACCTATTATATGTTGAAAAATGTCGTTTATAAGGATAAACAAATTCTTGCGTTGAAGAAAGAAACGGATCCTGACAGCATTATTTTAGTAGAAGCGAAAATAAAAGATGGTCAGCTCAAATATATTTCCATGCTTCCTGATGATGATTTGGGTGATTTAAGTGGGATGTTGAAAGGAACGATTTAGCATTCAAAATTGAAGTGGAGAAAGGGGCATGTTTGATGAAAATTATTGACGATTCCTTCATCAAAACAGGACAAATTCATACGTTAAACCGGAATCTGCAAACAGCAAGCACATCTCAGACAGGCAGCCTATTTGCATCCATATTAAATCAACTGCTGCTTGAAACAGAAAATGCGGCATCCAGCCAATCTTCATTCCATACATACACACCTATTTCAGAAAATTTGTTTGGCGCAAATACAGGGCTTGGCTCTATGCTCGCCAATATTGGTTTCATGATAGACAATTCGGATTTGGACAGTATTTCTGCAGTTCCTACCCCGTCTGAACAAGTCAGCGACACTTCACCGCCAAGCATTGCTGCTTCCGATACATTGAATGATATGCCCATCAATGGTAGTCAAGATCTTCATTTTCGTTCGATCAGTCCGAAAGAATTGAATCAAGTACTAGATGGGAAACTCGAAGGAATGGGGCAGGTCTTCATTCAGGCAGGAAAGCTTTATAATGTCGATCCGGCTCTTCTTGCTGCTATTTCTCAGCATGAAACGGGTAATGGTAAATCACATACGGCCTATGAAAAGAATAATGTAGCCGGCATGATGGGAGCAAATGGGTTAAAATCCTATTCATCAGTAGAAGCCAGCATTATGGATATGGCTCGTAATATTAGCAAGAACTATTTGCAAAAGGGATTAACAAGCATCGCGAAAATTGGTGCCAAGTATGCTCCAATTGGTGCTGACAATGATCCGACAGGTCTCAATCATGATTGGGTAACAGGAGTCACAAAGTACTATCATCAATTGAGAGTATAAAATTTAAAAATGGTAGATACATCAGTCCTATTTATAGTATAGTTTAATAGTATGTCAACAAATTTGATGTATTTTGAACCAATCAAACACGTAAAAGAAATACGATGGAGGGATCAGCAAGATGAACACTATTAATCTCTTGCAATTGGCATTAGATGCTTCAAGTTTGCGTCAACAAGTCATCTCCAATAATTTGGCGAATGCGGAAACGCCGGGATATAAAGCGAAGCAAGTTGTTTTTGAAGACATTTTGAGACAAAAGCTCGCTGGACAGTCAAATTTCACTGGGAAACAAACAGATCCCCGTCATATTCCGATTGGCAGCCCACCTGCGATCCCGTCGGCCCAAATTGTTGCCAACAATGATACCGTCATGCAAAATAACGGGAACAATGTGGATGTTGACCAAGAGATGACCCAAATGGGGAAAAATGCTCTTTGGTATTATGCATTAATTGAACAGTTAAATAGTCAGTTTCAGCAATTATCGATCGCCATCACAGGAAGGAGTTAAAGAAGATGTTTGATTCATTAAATATTAGTGCATCAGCTTTAACAGCCCAGCGACTAAGGATGGATGTTGCCTCCTCCAATATTGCCAATGCCCAAACAACCCGCGGAACATATGTGAACGGGAAATGGGAGCCATACCGCCGTAAAATGGTGGTTATGGAGCCAAGAGGGAATTCATTTGATCAAATTTTGCAAGGACATTTCGAAAATCAGTCCCAGTCTGCTTTGCAAGGAGTAAGAGTGACGGGAATCGTTGATGATCCAACCCCATTCAATAAAGTATATGATCCGACAAATCCCGATGCGGATGCTAGCGGATATGTGTCTATGCCAAATGTCGATATATCGAAGGAAATGGTCGATTTATTAGCTGCTTCCAGATCATATGAAGCAAATGTTACTGCTTTTAATACAGGAAAATCGATGATGGTAAAAGCATTAGAAATAGGTCGTTAGGAGGAAATTAGATGAATATTGCTGGAATAGGTAATGGAACTATCAAAATCAATCAAAATCCATTTCAAAAAGTCCAAACTAGTAACTCCAATACTTCGTTTGCAAATGTTTTGCAAGGTTATTTGCAAAATGTGGATAGTACCGTTAAGCAGGCAGATGACTTAACAACGAAATTGGCAGCTGGAGAAGTAGATAATCTTCATGATGTGATGATTGCGTCAGAAAAAGCAAAGTTAGCTTTGGAACTCACGGTCACCATGAGAGATAAAGCAGTTGAAGCATATCAAGATATCATGCGGATGCAGATTTGATAGAAAGCGTGGCAAGGTGAGAAATGAATCGATCATGGACAGATCAATTGAAGAATATGAAAGAGCGCTTCAGTGATTATTGGAAGGCTCGCAGTTCAAAACAAAAGTGGATGATTATCGGGACCTTTTTATTTCTGGTTGTTGCCCTTTCAATCTTTACATATATCATGTCCCGACCGCAATATGTCCCATTGTATACAGGACAATTGTCACAACGGGAAGTGGGGGACATAAAGGCTGAATTGGATAAGGAAGGATTTACGAATTATCAAATTTCCAACAACGGTACGATGATCCTTGTGCCGCAAAAGAATGCAGCCGATTTGGTAGTCAGTCTTGCTTCAAAAGGCTACCCGAAGGATAACAGTATCAATTACGATGTTTTTAGCAATAATCTTACATTTGGTGCAACAGACAGGCAATACAATATTCTGGAACGACAGGCTATGCAAAACCAAGTAGCAGAAGTATTGAAGCATGTTGACGGGATCAAAAATGCAGATGTGATTTTGACATTACCTGAGAATTCCGTTTTTGTGCGCCAAGAAGACCAGCCAAAAGCGACTGCTTCTGTCATGGTTGAAGTGGAGCCTGGCACCCAATTAAGTGAAGGACAAATTCGTGCATTGTATACATTAGTTTCCCGCAGTGTACCAAATCTTCCGGTACAGAACATCTCCATTATGAACCAATATAGTGAGGAGTTAACGCTAAAAAGTTCAAGTGATGATGATGGTACACTGAGTAAATATGACGAGCAGCAGAAGATTCAGCAGAATGTCCAGCACGATATTCAACAAAATCTGCAAAATTTATTAAGTACAGTTCTTGGTACGAACAAAGTATATGTACAGACATTTGTCAAAATGAATTTTGATAAAGTCAAAACAGAAGAAAAATTAGTCCAACCGACCGATAAAAATAATAACGGGATTGTCATCAGTTCGGACAAACATAAGATTTCTTCAAAAGGGACTGGAATAAATACAGGCGGTGTAGTCGGAACCGGCTCAAGCGATGTCCCAGGCTATACCGGAACAACTGCAGGCGGCAATAATACGTACGATGAAACAGAAGATAAAGTGAACTATGAAGTCAATCATATCAATAACACGATTATTAAAGCTCCGTACGAAATTCAAGACATTACCATCAATGTTGGGGTTCAGCCTGATGATCCTAAGGCCAATACATTATCAAAAGCAACAGAAGATAATATTCGAAATATTGTTGCCAACACAGTACGAACCGCACTAGGACATCCCAATTTATCACAAAATGATATCGATCAGCGGGTTACGATCTTCCCGCATACATTTGCAGCAAATCAGCTTGCAGCAAGCTCAGGGCAGCAGAATGTGTGGAAAGATCATTGGCCTCTTATTGCTGGCTGTATTGCCGGAGGTGGACTGCTATTAGGCGGTTTGATCTGGTTTTTGAAGAAGAGAAGAAGAAAAGACGAAGCAGAGGAAGCTTATGAACCCCTTCTAGCGCCAGTTTCGAAGCCGATGGAAGAACCGGATTATTTCGCCGAACAAGATCTGTCGGTTGAAAAACAATTAAAGAAATTGCTGGATCAAAGACCTGAAGATTTCTCCAAAGTCATTCGAACTTGGATTAATGAAGAGGAGGTGTAATACCTATGGGTTCATCATTCAAGTTAAATGGCAGGCAAAAAGCTGCGATTTTGCTGATTTCCATGGGAAAGGAGGCTTCTTCAAAAGTCTTCAAGTATTTGCCGGAGGATGAAATTGACCAGCTTACCCTTGCAATCGCCAATATCCATAAAGTGGATGTGGAGGAAAAAGAAGCAGTGTTAAAGGAATTTCATAACATGTGTATTGCCCAGGATTATTTGGCGATCGGCGGCATTCAATATGCCCAGGATGTGTTGGAATCAGCACTTGGGAAGGATCGGGCAAAAGAGATTATTCAACGGCTGACGACCCAGCTTCAGGTGAAACCATTTGATTTTGCCCGCCGTATTGATGCAATGCAAATCTATCACTTCTTGCAAAATGAACATCCTCAGACCATTGCGCTTGTGCTGGCTCATTTAGAGCCACAACAAGCTTCCATGATTCTCTCTTCACTTCCAAGTGAACTTCAATCAGATGTGGCAAGACGAATTGCCCAGTTGGAACAAGCGTCTCCAGAGGTTATTAAGGAAGTAGAGATGATTTTGGAAAAGAAATTAGCCACAACCATCCGGCAAGATTTTACTGTAGTTGGCGGTATCGATTCCATTGTTGGTATTTTAAACGGTGTCGACCGCAGTACGGAGAAGAGCATTTTAGAACATTTGGAAATGACAGATCGAGATTTGGTAGAAGAAATCAAAAAGCGGATGTTTGTCTTTGAGGATATTATTAATTTGGATCGCCGGGCGATTCAGCGTGTCATACAGGAAGTCAGCAATCAGGATCTGCTTCTTGCATTGAAAGCAGCCAGCCCAGAAGTCAAGAAAGTGATCATGGAGAACATGTCCAAACGGATGTTCGAAACGTTCGAAGAAGATATGCAATATCTTGGACCGGTCCGTGTGAAAGATGTGGAAGAAGCGCAAGGACGAATTGTTTCTGTTATCCGACGCTTAGAGGATATTGGTGAGATTGTGATTTCCCGAGGTGGCGCAGATGAAATCCTACTCTAAAGTATTTAAAGCCTCCAACGTTTCCCAAGTGAAGGACGTGAAAGTCATCAGTCATCCCCTTATGGACCGAAAGAAAAGGGATGCTTGTGAAGAAAATGGAAACGGTGAAGCTGTAATAGGTGGTCCTGTCATGGAACAAGCGGGATCCATCATTGCACGAACGGAGGAAAAGGTTCGTTCCATGGAAGCTGCCGCTCGTGAAAAGATCAATCAATGGTGGGAAGATAACTACAAGAAATTAGAAATCCTGTCAGAAGAAGCGAAACAGCACGGATATGAGGAAGGGTTTGCGATTGGGAAACGGGAAGCAGAAGAGCAAATGAGGTTGAACTATCAGGCAAAAATCGCTCATGCTACACAGCTGATTGACCAAGCCTTTGAAGAGAAAGAAGCCATTATTTCCGAAGCTGAACCATTTTTACTCGAGTTAAGTACCGCCATTGCTTCGCAAATTATTAAACAGGAATTAACAGACCATCCCAATAAATTTGTGGAGGTGATCAAACAGCATATTCTTCGCTTTAAAGAAAAAGAGTATATTACTGTCTGTGTTCATCCGGACGATTATGAATTTATTCAAAGCCAAAGATTCTCTTTCGTTGAAGTCGTTAATGGCGAAACAGAGATCAAGATTATTCCGGACCATTCCGTAACGGAAAAAGGATGCATCATCCGAACAGCCTATGGCAGTATCGATGCAAGAATCGATACCCAAATGGAAGAAATTAAAAAAATCCTATTAGAAGCAAGAAGAAGGGAACAGGAAAGTGGAGTTCACAGCTGAAAAATATATCAAACTAATTCGGAATATAGATCCCGTCAGAGTCAATGGGAAAATTACACAAATTATCGGCTTAACGATTGAATCACAGGGTCCTGATGTTAGAATTGGCGAGTTGTGTTCCATTTATCCTGCTCAATCACAGGTTCCGATTCAGGCAGAGGTGGTCGGAATCAGGGAGAATAAAGTGTTGCTCATGCCTCTTGGCGAGGTACGCTCTATCGGTCCCGGCTGTGATGTAGTGGCAAGTGGCAAGCCAATGGGGGTAAAGGCCGGATTCCAATTACTAGGAAGAATCTTGGATGGGTTGGGACGCCCAATGGATGGCAAGCCTCTGCCGTTCGGATTAGAAGAAGTGCCCACTTATTCGAATCCTCCAAACCCGCTGCAAAGACCTAGGATTCATTCTCCTTTAAGTGTGGGCGTTAGAACGATTGACGGTTTATTAACCATGGGCAAGGGGCAAAGAATTGGTATTTTTGCCGGAAGCGGTGTTGGTAAAAGTACGCTGTTAGGGATGGTTTCCCGCAATACGGCCGCAGATGTCAACGTCATTGCATTGATCGGTGAGAGGGGCCGGGAGGTTCTTGACTTTATAGAACAAAACCTTGGGGAAGAAGGGTTGAAAAAATCAGTCGTCATTGTCGCAACTTCTGATCAGCCCGCGCTGATCCGCATAAAAGGGGCTTTAACAGCAACAGCGATTGCTGAATATTTTCGCGATCAAGGGAAAGATGTCTTGCTAGTGATGGATTCCGTAACCCGCTTTGCCATGGCCCAGCGTGAAATCGGCTTGGCTATTGGGGAGCCTCCGACAACAAAGGGCTACACTCCGTCCGTCTTTGCCATGCTTCCTCAACTGTTAGAGAGAGCAGGGACCGGACCGAAGGGGTCGATCTCGGCCATTTATACAGTACTTGTCGATGGTGACGATATGAATGAACCGATTGCCGATGCGGTTAGAGGCATTTTGGATGGGCATATTGTCCTAAACCGCAGCATTGCCGCTAAAGGGATTTTTCCTGCTATCGATGTGTTAAACAGTGCAAGCCGGGTCATGACAGAAATTACATCGGATGATCATCAGCATGCTGCCCGTGTATTCAAACAATTATTGGCTTCTTATCATGAAGCGGAAGATTTAATTAATATCGGAGCTTATAAAAAAGGTGCAAGTCGTGAAATTGATGCATCCGTTCGGCTTAAACCCATCATGGACAATTTTTTGCGCCAGGGGATTTATGAATCGTCTCAATTAGAAGAAGCCAAATCCTATTTAATTTCACAATTTGGAGCGATGATGTGATGAAATTTCAATTTCCTTACCAAAAAGTGCTGGATGTGAAAGAAAAAGAGAAAGTATTAGCGGAGCAGGAATTTAGTAGTATTAAAGCGCGTGCAATGGAACTACAAGAGCAGCTTGAAGGTCTCGAGCAAGTAAAGGAACAGACCTTTCATCAATATAATGAATTTCAACGAAAAACCGTATGGGAAATGATCGAGTTTCAACAAGAAATTGAATTTTTAAATCAGCAGACAAAACGTCTGGAACACGAGTCACAGAAATTGTTGAAAGAAGTTGAACAAAAACAGCAAATGCTGATCGAAAAAACACAGGAAGCTAAAATGTGGAATCAATGGAAATCGAAAACGCTAAAGGCTTTTCAAAAGCAAATGGAACAACAAGAGCAAGCCATATTTGATGAAATGGCTGTGATCCGCCATTTCCGCAAGATTTAATAAAATTTTTTTGATAGAAACATAGATTGTAAAGCAAAGAACGTACTCCAAGGAAGGAGAAAATCATGAAACGCTTCATCTCTTTATTTGTATTGGTATTCTATTTATTTTACTTTCAACCTTCTATATATGCTGCGAGTAATGCAGCTGACCCTTCCGTGTATGACACAATACATAAAAGTGAGAAAACGGCATCGGATGTTTCTCGAGCAGCGACGGGTTCATCACCATCCATATTTCCCTTATTTCTTAAATTTCTCGTCTCTTTTGTCATTGTGATTCTTTTATTGTATGTGGTTTTAAGATTTCTATCAAAAAGAAATCGGATCATGCTATCAAACGGACCGATCCTTTCCTTGGGTGGCCAGTCCCTTGCGGCCAATAAATCTGTTCAAATCCTCTTAATTGGCCAAACCATTTATATTGTCGGTGTGGGCGAATCGGTAACCTTACTTCGGACGATTTCTCAAGGGGAGGAGGAATATCAGCGACTGTTGAAAAGTTTTGAAAATCAAGGAGAAGGACGATCCCCTAGCATTTCAATTGATACGAAAAAACTCTGGGATTCTGTTTTTCGCAAACACTTGCAAAATGTGAAGCGGGAAAATGGAGGGGAGTAAACATCGATGGTACGTAAATTGGCATTCCTTGTTCCGCTTATGACATTTGGCTTCCTTTCTGTTGCAAATGCTCAAGAACCGGCCGGCACCCTTTTATCGGGGATTGATTTAGGATCTTCAAAAGGGATCACGAATACATTAAGCATTATCCTGTTGATCACGGTATTGTCCATTGCGCCGGCTATTTTAGTATTGATGACCTGTTTTACAAGAATTATTGTCGTGTTAGGGTTCGTTCGCAATGCACTTGGAACTCAATCCACACCGCCGAATCAAGTGTTGATTGGTTTGGCCTTATTTTTGACTTTGTTTATTATGGGACCAACGTTTTCCGAAATTAATCAACATGCACTGCAGCCTTATTTGGCAGGGAAAATCTCACAGCAGGAAGCCTATAGAGAGGCCACTTCTCCATTAAAGGAATTCATGGCAAAACAAACGAGAGAAAAAGATTTAGCCTTGTTTATGGATTATGCAAAGATGAAAAAGCCGAAAGAGGTGACAGATCTCCCGCTTCGAGCTTTAGTGCCCGCTTTTGCGATCAGCGAGTTGAAAACGGCCTTCCAAATGGGCTTTATGATCTTTATTCCGTTCCTTGTGATCGACATGATTGTTTCCAGCGTCCTCATGTCGATGGGGATGATGATGCTGCCGCCGGTCATGATTTCACTGCCATTTAAAATTCTATTATTTATTTTAGTTGATGGCTGGAATTTAATTGTGAAATCATTGCTGATGAGCTACTAAGAAGGGATGGTTTGTCATGACAGCAGAAACGATTTTGCGAATCGCTCAAGATTCTGTTTATACCATATTATTGGTGATCGCCCCTGTTGCTGGGGTGGCACTGGTTGTCGGGATACTCGTCAGTATTTTTCAAGCGACCACCCAAATTCAGGAACAGACCCTTTCGTTTGTTCCGAAAATTGTCGCAGTGTTGCTTTCCATTTTATTATTCGGAGCTTGGATGCTGCAGCATGTTGTGGATTTCACCCAAAATTTGCTGGGAAATCTGACTCATTATATCGGGTAGGTGGGCATAATGGCTGATTTCCATTGGTGGACGCTTTTTTTAATCTTTGTCCGGATCACCACCTTTATGCTGACGGCACCTGTGATATCTGGCCGGCAAATACCTGCCCCTTTCAAAATTGGCTTTAGTGTGATGCTAACGGCACTTTGTGCTTCTGTAGTAAAAGACCCCATCCAGTCTGTGTCAAATGGAACTTTGGTTTTATTAATACTGAAAGAATTTTTTGTCGGGCTTGTTCTAGGAATGATGGCAAATGTTATGCTTCACGCTGTACAATTTGCAGGTACTTTGATAGATTTGGAAACTGGCTTTTCCATGGCCAATTTATTTGATCCGACATTCGAAACAAATATGCAGCTGACAGGGCAGCTGAAAAATATGTTAGCTATTCTTTTTTTCTTTGCAACAGATGCTCATCATCTGTTGATTCAAGGGATTCTGGCGAGTTTTGATTGGGTATCCGTTCATTCTTTCGTCCCGGCTTGGATGGATGGCCGGATTTCAACTTTTTTCTTAGTGTGTATCAGGCAGATGTTTATGGTCGGCTTTATGATGGCAGCGCCGATTGTGGGCACTCTTTTTATTGTCGATATTTCGTTCGGTATTATCGCTAGAACAGTTCCGCAAATGAATATTTTTGCCGTAGCACCGCCTCTAAAGATTCTATTGTATTTTTTGATTTATATCTTTATTTTGCCAAGTTTCTTTTATCTATTAAAAGTTCTTTTTGAAAATATGTTTGATTCGATGGATACAATTTTAAAAATTATGGGGGCCTAAGATGCTTAGGTTTGATTTACAGTTCTTCGCTGGAGAGAAAACAGAAAAAGCAACACCAAATAAAAGAAAAGAAGCCAGGAAAAAAGGGCAGACCGCCAAGAGTCCTGAAGTATCTTCGGCTATCACATTGCTGTTTTCTTTTGCCTTTTTATTGGTCGGGGGAAAAAGTTTGGTAGAGGGATGTATGTCGATCTTCCGTCACTCGTTCCAGGAATATTTATTGTGGGATGTAACGATGTCCAATACCGAGGTTTTATATAAACAATTGTTATGGGAAGCGGCCAAATTGATGGCCCCTATTTTTGCCGTTGTTCTTGCAGCAGGCCTGATTGCAAATTTTGCTCAGGTGGGATTCATGATCAATCCGGCAGGCTTAAAAATGAAATTTGGAAAAATCAATCCGCTTCAAGGCATGAAAAATATTTTTTCACTCCGGTCTGTTGTAGAATTCATCAAATCTATTTTAAAGATTGTCATCACTTCAACGGTAGTGTTTTTGCTTATTTGGAATCAAAAGACCGAATTATTTGCCCTTGGCAGCAAGAATATTTGGGATGCAGCCGGGGTGATCGGCTCCCTTTTCTTGAAAGTCGGGATTGCGGCTTCTGGCTCTCTGGTTGTCTTGGCAGTCGCCGATTATTTTTATCAAAAATTTGAGTATGAGAAGAATCTTCGCATGTCCAAACAAGAGATTAAAGAAGAATTTAAGAAAATGGAAGGGGATCCTGTCATTAAAGGGAAACGGAAGGCAAAACAGCGGGAAATGGCGATGAACCGTATGATGCAGGAAGTGCCAAAGGCAGATGTGGTCATTACCAATCCGACCCACTTTGCTGTAGCCATCCGTTATGATTTTCAAACGATGGATGCACCACTAGTGATTGCAAAAGGACAAGATTACATCGCGTTAAAAATCAAGGAAATTGCTAGAAACAATCAAATTATGACGGTTGAAAATAAGCCGTTGGCGCGGACGCTGTTTCATTCCGTTGAAATCGGGGAGACAATCCCTGAAGAACTGTTTCATGCAGTGGGTGAGATCTTGGCTTATGTATACTATCAGGAAGGCCGGTATAAGGGGATGATGAAATGAAAATAAAAGATTTGTCAGTATTAGTTGTTGTGATCCTCGTTGTAACGATGATGATCATTCCCATGCCGACGATATTATTGGATTTTTTATTAATTATTAATATTTCTCTTTCCGTCTTAATCTTATTGGTTGCCATGAATACAAAAGAAGCGCTGGATTTTTCGATTTTTCCGACAGCACTCTTGCTTACGACATTATTCCGCTTGGCGCTGAATGTCTCGACAACCCGGTCGATTTTATCGAAAGCAGATGGCGGGAAAGTGATTGAGACCTTTGGTTCCTTTGTGATCGGCGGCAGCCCGGTTGTCGGTTTTGTTGTCTTTCTGATTCTAGTCGTGATCAATTTTATTGTCATCACCAAGGGATCGGAAAGGGTGGCGGAAGTGGCAGCCCGGTTTACATTGGATGCCATGCCCGGTAAACAAATGAGTATTGACGCTGATATGAATGCGGGACTGATTAGTGAACAGGAAGCCCGCATGCGCCGGAAGAAAATCGAGCAGGAAGCCGACTTTTACGGCGCCATGGATGGTGCAAGCAAATTTGTGAAAGGTGATGCGATCGCTGGCATTGTCATTCTCGTCATCAATGTAATTGGCGGTTTTGCTATCGGGATTGCCATTCATAAAATGGGATTTGCCGAAGCGGCTAATACCTATACATTATTGTCGGTAGGGGATGGCTTGGTCAGCCAGGTGCCGGCACTCTTGATTTCGACTGCTACTGGTATTACTGTGACTCGTGCTTCTTCAGAAGGCAATTTGGGTACAGATATCTTGCAGCAAATTTTTAAATATCCGAAACTGCTCTACATTGTGGCGGGTACGATCTTTTTGCTGGGCATTTTTACTCCGATCGGACTGATTTTAACGATTCCTGTTTCCGGTTTGCTGGCATTTGGTGCCTATACGATGCAGAAATCGTTTAGAAATGCGGATCTTGCGAAAGAAGAAACGATTAAGGCAGAAGCGGAAGAAGAGATTCGCAGCCCGGAAAAAGTTATCAATTTACTGCAGCTTGATCCACTTGAATTGGAAATTGGGTATGGCTTAATTCCGCTGGCGGATCAGAAGCAAGGCGGAGACATTCTCGATCGGATCGTGATGATCCGAAGACAATTTGCCATCGAACTTGGCCTGGTGATTCCAACGATTCGCATTCGCGACAATCTGCAGTTAATGCCGAATCAATATGTGTTAAAATTCCGCGGCAGCCGCATTGCGTCAGGAGAAGTCTACCTTGATCATTTCCTTGCCATGAATCAAGGAATGGATGGGGGAGAAATCGACGGAATCCAAGTAACAGAGCCAGCGTTCGGGCTTCCTGCTGTTTGGGTGAATGTAGAAGAGAAACAAAAGGCAGAACTGCTTGGCTATATGATCGTCGATCCATCATCCGTGATTGTTACGCATTTAACCGAGGTATTAAAAAAATATGCATACCAATTGCTCCGCAGGGAAGAGACAAAAGAATTGGTGGATCATTTGAAAGAAACGCATCCAAATCTTGTGGAAGAGCTTGTTCCAAACCTCTTGACGATTGGAGAAATACAAAAAGTATTGCAGAATTTGCTTCGTGAACAGATTTCTATAAGGGATTTGGCGACGATTTTTGAAACATTGGCGGATTATGCGGGGTTTACAAAAGATCCAAGAGTGTTAACTGAATATGTCCGCCAGTCTCTGACTCGACAAATTACCGAGCAATACGCGGAAAATGGAGTGATTCATGTCCTAACGGCAGGGGCTACATTGGAGAGAGGAATTTCTGACAGTATTCAGCAAACAGAAGCAGGGGGTTATTACCTCTCCATGGACCCGCAAACATCGAAAAGAATTACGGAAGAACTGCAAAGACAGATTGAACGGGTGATCAAAGCGGGCGGCCAGCCGATCTTTCTGACGTCTCCATCCATTCGCATGTATTTAAAACAGTTTGTCGATAAAATTATGCCGACGGTGCCAGTGCTTAGCTATACGGAGCTTGAACCTGATGTTGAAATCCAAAGTATTGGAGTGGTGAACATATGAAAACGAAGAAAATCGTTGCTGAAACAATGCCGCTTGCGTTAAAAATGGTCCGTCAGCAATTGGGGGAAAATGCGATCATCGTCAATACGAGAACGATCAAAACAGGCGGCTTGTTTGGTTTATTTGCCAAACAAAAATATGAAGTGACGGCTTATTCAGTTGAAGATACAGAACCGAAATTTACCTTGGATGTGAAAGATAAATCGGTAAAAACATTTCCGAATAAAAATTATCTACATGACAGCAGGATAGAGGAATCGAATCGCTCAATTATTCATGCCAGACCGCAAAAACTATATCATTATTATTCACAGCAAACGCAAGAAAAGGAACAGCCACAAAAAACAATGATTCAACCATCAACTCAGTCTAAAGACAGTGAAAACCCGCTTTTAGGTGAGCTGCAAGATATGAAGAAAATGATGATGACTTTCATGATGAATAGCAAAAACGGCCAGGATGTTCCTTCCGGGCTGGCGAAGTGGGCGGACCGTTTAAAAAGACAGGGTGTGGACGTGGCGGTTATTGAAATGATTGTTGACCGCATCGTCAAGAAATACGAATCTTTGGATGGTTTGACTGACAAAGATATCGAAGGTGACATATTTTCGATTGTGAAAGAAATCATCAAAAAACAAGTGCCGGAATCTAATAAAATTCCTAAACAAACCCGGATCATTCATGTCATTGGTCCGACTGGTGTTGGGAAGACGACCTCGATTGCCAAACTTGCAACTGAACAAGTATTAAAGCAAAAACGCAGGGTAGCCATGATTACGACGGACGTCTATCGAATTGCAGCAGTGGAACAGCTAAAAACCTATGCCGGAATTTTAAATGTACCGATTGAAGTAGTACGATCCATAGAGGAGCTTGAACAAGCGCTCGCGAAGCTTGAGCACTATGATTTAATCTATATGGATAGCACGGGTAGAAATTACAAAGAAGCCGAGTATCGCAAGTCGATCAGCGAATATCTAAACTATCCGGTAGCAAGCGATCATTATCTAGTATTAAGCTTAACATCAAAATATGAAGATATGGAAATCTTACTGAAAGAATTTGTAAACAGTCCGGTGAAAAAGCTGATCTTAACAAAATATGATGAGACATCCAGTTACGGTGCGATTCTGAACATTGCTTATCATTATCCATATCAATTAGCGTATATAACGAATGGGCAAAGTGTCCCGGAAGATATCATGACGATCGACGCGGCAATGATTGCAAGAGGTTTAGTAGGGGTGGAAGAGTAATGGATCAAGCCCAAAGTTTAAGAGAATATATGCAGCGTTTCCAGGTTCAAAAGCAGAAACAACCTCGTGTCATTACGATTACAAGCGGCAAAGGCGGTGTTGGCAAATCCAATTTCACGATTAATTTTGCATTGGCGTTAAAAGCGGCGGGTAAAAAAGTAATTGTACTCGATTTGGATTTAACGACCGCCAATATTAATATCCTGATGGGAGTAATTCCTAAATATAATCTGGCAGATGTTCTGATCAGCAATAAAAGTATATGGGATGTATTGGAGATTGGCACAGGGGGAATCGAATATTTGGCAGGCGGCATCGACCTGCACGATGTACCGAATCTGGAGCAAAATTCACTTGGCTTTTTTATGAATCAGATTCAAGAACTGCAGCATTATGCCGATTTTATTTTGCTTGATACAGGTGCAGGAATCTCGAAGGAATTAGTTGAATGCATCGCAGCCTCGGATGAAACGATTTTAATTACGACACCTGAGCCGACTGCCATTGCCGATTCATATGCTGTGTTAAAGACAATAGTCCGTTATCATAAACAGTCTAACGATGTCCGTTTAGTTGTCAATCGTGCCCAAAGCTACCGGGAAGCGGTTGAAACATCCCGGACTTTGAAAAACACATGCAGTAAATTTTTGAAAATGAATTTGCCTACACTAGGATTTGTTATGGAGGATCCGCACGTCCGTCAGTCGGTAAAAATGCAAATGCCCTTTTATTTATCCTATCCTAAATGTGAAGCATCAAAAAATATAGAAGAAATGATCCATTTTTATTTACCCGGTTATGAAGATCAGCTTTCAGCCACATCAAAAGGATTACGTGGATTTTTTGAAAAAATTTTTTCAAAAGGTATATCGTTGTAAGGGGAGTAAACCATATGGCAGCAACATGGCTGGTGAATTTACTATTGGGAGTCTTTGCATTCTTGTTCACTTTTTTCTTTTCAGCACAGAATAACACATGGCAATTGGCGTTATTTAGAGCTGGAATTGGGTTTCTCCTGTTCTTTCTATTAGGCTTTCCTTTACGGATTCTATTGCACGAAATTGCATCAAAGAAAATTCCATACATTGAACCGAAACAAAAAGAACAAATCCATAATCATCAAGAGCCAGAAACCTATGAGGATCATTTGCAAGACGATGACGCATTGTTCCAGCCTACCCCGTTGTCCTCGTTACATAATAGGGTAGAGGAACATCATTCGAATTAAGTTAATAGATTCGAAAATGTAAGACCAGGAGGGATACTCGGTGAAACCTGCGATCAAAGAAACCATTCCGCATCATATATGGAAAAAATATCAGGAGAAAAAAGATTCTGAATTACAGGAAAAACTGGTGAAACAATATGCCCATCTGGTTGAGCAAATGGCAAATAAGCTTTCGGCAAGTATTCCTTCACGGATCATTCCAAGGGAAGACCTAATTGGATTGGGTTATATCGGTTTACTTGAAGCAATTCAAAAATTTGATCATCAAAAAGGGTATCAATTTGAAACTTTTGGACTATGGCGAATCAAAGGTGCCATGCTGGACGGAATTCGCAAGACAGACTGGGTTCCAAGGGGATACAGGGAAAAGGCGAAAAAAGTAAATCAAGCGTTAAGAGATTTAGAACAAAAACTCATGAGAGAGCCAACGAAAGAGGAACTTTGCCGATTTTTGGGGTTTTCTCCTGAAGAAGTCGAACAGGCAATGTCTGTCTTATCCTTATCCACCCTTCTTTCACTCTATGAACCGATTAAAGCCGATGAGGGAAAAGGAAAAGAGCAAAACAGGCTTGATCAAATTGTCGATATCGATGTGATCTCCCAAGATAGGCAAATGCAAATGGCGGAATTCAGAAGTATAATGGCAGATTGTATTGATCAACTGCCGGATAAAGAAAAGCTTGTTATATCACTATTATACTATGAAGGTCTCACGCAAGTAGAAATTGCTGAAGTGCTGAATCTTACAAAAGGACGGATTTCGCAAATACATTCCAAAGCCATTCTTCGATTACGGAAATGTTTTGAGTCAAAAGGATACAGTTTTGATTCTTTTATTTAGGGATCTTTTTCCTTCAGTAATAGTAAACAAATAATGGTTTTTGTCGATAAAATATAAAAATCGTTATTTCGTTTGGCTAAGTAGCTCTTCGATCACGTTTTGATCAAAATAATAGCTCATCCATAGTCAAAATAATTACTGGAGGAAGTATGGTGTCGTAATGAATTCACTAACTAAATCATCGCCGAAATTTGAATTCTCTAAATCTCAAAAAAACAGACCATTTTCAGAAATTCTTGATAGTATTGTCTATTTAGTAGAAAAGGCTTCCAATGGCGGCATATGTTCCATTCTTCTTGCAAACGAATCAAATGAAAGCTTAACAGTTAGCTCGGCACCGAATCTGCCAATAGAATTCAGTCAAATGATAAATGGCATCGCCATTTGCCCATCTGTCTTTTTTAACCGTCCCGTCCTAGTTTCAGATATTCACAACGATTCATTGTGGGATGGCTACAAGGAAATGGCGACTGAAAATGGAATTAGATGTTGCTGGTTTGCACCGATTGGCGATTCCCAGCAAAAACTGTTAGCGGTCTTTTCCATATTTTTTGATAAACCGTGTTTCCCAACTGAAGAGGATCTGCAGTTGATCGAAATGGCGGTCCGTCTTACCGATATGGCAATCCAGCATTATCAAACAGAAGAAAAAATCAGTTTTATCGCTTCGCATGATGAATTAACCAATTTGCCGAATAGAAGGCTATTTGATGAGAAAGTTAATAACGCTATTCGGGACCATACAAATGTGAAAGACAAAATGTTAGGTGTCATGGCTTTAGATTTAGATCGCTTTAAGCTGATCAATGATACGCTTGGGCACAGCATTGGCGATTTACTCATCCAAAATGCAGCGCAAAGATTGAAAAGCTGCCTGAGGGAAACAGATACAGCCTCAAGGCAGGGTGGGGATGAGTTTACAATTTTAGTAAATGATGTTTCCGAATATGAAGCAGCGAAGATCGCAGAAAGAATACTTGAGAAATTATCAAAACCTTATTTTATAAAAGGACATGAGATATTTACTACCGTCAGTATTGGCATCAGTTTATATCCGATTGATGGGCAGCATTCAGATGATCTGCTTAGGAAAGCCGAAGTTGCCATGTATCAGGCGAAGAAAGAAGGCAAAAATAATTATCAATTTTATGATGCAAAATTTGATCAAATGACGTATGATCGATTGGAATTAGAAGCTGAATTGAGAAAGGCTTTAGAGAAGAATGAATTCACCCTTCATTATCAGCCGATTATCAATCTATCAACAAATAAAATTTCCGGAGTAGAAGCCTTAATCAGATGGCCTCATCCTAAGCTTGGATATGTCTCGCCAAATCGGTTTATCCCAATTGCAGAAGAGACTGGGATGATTGTTCCTATTGGCGAGTGGGTGCTAGAGACCGCATGCCGTCAATTGAAACAAATGCAGGCAGATGGTATATCGATGGTCTCGATCAATATATCGTTCCGCCAATTTTATGAACCTAATCTCGTTTTAATCGTCAAACAAATTATAAAGGAAACGGGTATAAATCCGCAAAATGTAACGATTGAGATCACGGAAAGCATGACGATGGATATTGAAACGGCTTCGGCTATTATAACTGAGCTGAAACAACTGGGGGTCAAAATTTCCATTGATGACTTCGGCACAGGGTACAGTTCGTTAAGTTATTTAAAAAAATTCCCAATCGATTATTTGAAAATCGATCAGTCTTTTATTCGGGATATTAACAAAAGCAAATACGATAAAAATATCGCTACCACCATTATTATGATGGCCCGCAACTTAGGTGTCCAAGTAATTGCTGAAGGTGTCGAAACAATAGAACAGCTTGAATTCTTAAGACACCACCGCTGTAATGAGGCGCAAGGATATTTATTCAGCAAGCCGCTTTCAGCAGAACAATTAAAACGTTTTCTAGAAAACCATCCCAGTGAACTGGAGAAATCATTATTATTTGACAACAGGAAATAATATTTTTTTTGAAACATGAAACGGTTTAATATATAATTTCCGATAGGGACTGATTTTTCAGACTTGTCCTTACATAATTTTACATGAGTAGGAGTCGTAAAATGGAAAAAATACTTATTTTCGGTCATAAGAATCCTGATACGGATTCCATTTGCTCTGCACTTGCATACGCAGATTTAAAGAAACAGCTTGGTGTGGACGTTGAACCAGTTCGCCTTGGCGAGATCAACAATGAAACCCAATATGCCTTAACAAAATTCAATGCTGAAGCACCTCGATTGGTTGGAACAGTAGCAAATGAAGTCAACTCGGTTATTTTGGTTGACCATAACGAGCGCCAGCAAAGTGCTGATGATATTGCGGATGTCCGCATTTTAGAAGTAATTGACCACCATCGTATTGCCAACTTTGAAACAAAAGATCCATTATATTACCGCTGTGAACCTGTTGGATGTACAGCAACGATTCTAAATAAAATGTACAAGGAAAACGGCAAAGAAATCAGCCCGCAAATTGCCGGGTTAATGTTATCAGCCATTATTTCTGATTCCTTATTATTCAAATCACCAACTTGCACGGCTGAAGATGTGGCCGCTGCCAAGGAACTTGCCCAAATTGCCGGTGTGGATGCACAAAACTACGGCCTAGAAATGCTGAAAGCAGGCGCTGATTTAAGTGATAAAACCGTGCCGCAATTATTAAGCCTTGACGCCAAGCAATTTGATATGGGCACAAGCAAAGTGGAAATCGCACAAGTGAATGCAGTTGATCCAAATGATGTCCTCTCCCGCAAAGAGGAAGTTGAAGCAGCAATTGCCAAACGGATTGAGGAAGAGAACTTGGATCTGTTCTTGCTTGTCGTAACAGATATTTTAAATAACGATTCCGTTGCCATTGCTCTAGGCAGCAAAGCAAAAGCGGTTGAAAAAGCCTATAACGTTACCCTTACAGACAATCAGGCAGTATTAAAAGGTGTTGTATCCCGCAAAAAACAAATTGTTCCTGTATTAACAGAAGTTTTTACAAATGGTGAATTTTAATTTGAGAAACCGTTCAAGCCAATTTGGTTTGAACGGTTTTTCATTGAGCTAAATATTTTTCATTTAGAAAGTTAGAAGAAAGGTGTGGCATTATACATTGAACGATCGGATTCAAAATAAAACATATGAACCGATTTCCTTTGAACTGCATATGATGCACTACCTGAGGTAGGAAGGAAGCTTTATTTATGGTGTTGTTCATATGCAAGGAGGTTCATCCTGATGTTAATGCTTTTGTCAGCATTATTGTTCAGTATATCTTCTAACCTAGACAATGTAGTCGTAGGCACTGCTTACGGAATCAAGAAAATAAAGATCGGAATCATTGCCAATTTCATTATTGCAGTTGTCTCGACAACAGGAACCTTTATATCGATGTCACTTGGTTGGTATATTGCAAAATTTATGCCTCCATCAGTGGCAAACATTTTAGGCGCCGGGATTATTGTGCTAATGGGATTATATTTTGTCATCCAAAACCTGATAAAAGTTTTCCACACAACTAATTCTAAGGAACTAGCATTAAAAGACCTTAAGGAAATGGTTGAGTATGCCGAAAAGTCAGATGCAGATCAATCAGGTCATATTGATCATAAAGAAGCATTTATCTTGGCATTAGGGTTAACATTTAACAATTTAGGTACGGGTGTGGCGGCGAGTATTACAGGAGTCAATATTTTCTTCACCGTCATCGCGACCTTTATCATCAGTATATTGACAATCATCCTCGGAGTATCAATAGGTAAAAATGTATTCGGAAGGTTTTTTGGTAAATATGCGCCATTTATTGCTGGTGTTTTGCTCATGATCCTTGGGTTTATTGAAATGTTTAATTAAAACATGCAGTTCAAATAAAAAAGCCAGGATTTCCTGGCTTTTAACGATAAGTCTTGCTATACAAGGTGAATTTATTTATTTTATCCATATCTGGTTCATAGCCAATTCCTGGGGAGGTTGGCACCGTAATCATGCCATTTTCAACGATTACTTCAGGACAGATAATATCTTCTTTCCAGTAAAGTGCAGATCCGGCGGTGTCACCCGGCAGCGTAAACCCAGGAAGAGCAGTCAAGGCAATGTTGTGGGCCCGGCCGATACCAGCTTCGAGCATGCCGCCGCACCATAACGGAACATTCTGCTCCACACAATAATCATGTATTTTCTTTGCCTGAGTCAACCCGCCAATCCGGCCGATTTTCATATTAATAATTTTGCAGCTGCCCAATTTTATTGCTTTGCGAGCATCTTCAAATGAATGGATACTCTCATCAAGGCAAATTGGGGTTTTCAGCTGTGCCTGCAAATCGGCATGGTCAATAATATCATTATAGGCCAATGGTTGTTCAATCATCATTAAATGGTAATCATCAAGTGCTTTTAACAGGTCAATGTCCTCTAAGGTGTACGCTGAGTTTGCGTCGGCCATGAGCGGGATGTTAGGGTACACTTTGCGAACCTTATCCATTAATTCTACATCCCAACCTGGTTTGATTTTAAGCTTAAAGCGCTTATATCCCTCGGCTAGCCGCTCGCCGATCACCTCTAAAGTCTCTTCAATCGAATCTTTAATGCCGATGCTGACACCAACATCGATTTGATCTTTCGTTCCGCCTAGTACAGATGCTAACGAACGATTTTGTTCCCTTGCATACAGATCCCAGGCAGCCATATCTAAACAAGCTTTCGCCATGTAATTACCGCGAATATGAGCGAAAAAGTTTTCCGTTAACTCATCAGGATGCTGAAACTCTTTGTTTAAAATAAGTGGAAGTAAAAAATCCTCCAGCAGATGCCAATTCGTTTTGACGGTTTCTTCATTGTAATAAGGAGTGGGCATGGCGACATTTTCTGCCCAGCCAGTGAGCCCATCTTCTGTTTTGGCTTCAACCAGGATAAAATCCTTATCATATTCAGTTCCGAAGCTGGTTGTAAACGGGTAAAGCAAATCCATTTTCATGTGTCTTAATGTTACTTCTGTGATTTTCATCTACATCGTCTCCTTTGTCAAAACATAGAAATTAACTGGGAGGTCAGGATGGTTATTTTTAGAAAATCCACTTGCTTGCCAACCTTGTTGAAAGACTTGTGAAAAAATCTCTCTTGTATGCAATCGCCACTTTAGGGCCACATCGAGACTTGCTTCCTTTATTACGCGGAAATTCTTTGGAATCGCGACAAAGGCAATTGAATCCTGAGTAACCGGAAGAAAAGCAGCTGGAATGGGATCGCCATCTTTATGTATTTCCCATTGATTAAGTGCATTGTTCATTAAAAAATCTAATTCATATTCCGTTTGAGGCTTTAGATCCTGTTCATGACGAATATGCCACTCCACGAGGAAACGGTCGGAAGGAATGCCTTCGTTTAACAAATCATCCATTTCACCGTAACAATTTTCAATATAGGTAGAACTGATCCCGCCAAGTTTGGCAATATTTAAATACCCATTGACACTTTCTAATGGATCGTATGTCCATGTAATCAGCGAATAGCCGAGTTTCAGTGCTTCCTCACGCTGAGCTTTTTTCAGTCTCTCGCCAATTCCTTTGTTCCGATAATCATCATCAGTCGCTAAAATATGAGAGCAAAGATAAGCAGTTTTACCGTTAAAACCTGGGAAACTGTATTGAAATCCGACTAATTTCTCCCCGACAAATGCCCCCAAAACCAAACCGCCGTTTTTGACGGCGGTAATGGTTTGGTGGGTGGGAATAGAGTCGGTTTCGCCCCAAACTTTCCTTTCGAGCTTTCTTGCTTCTTCCAGCTCATGAATCTGATGAAGGGAACGAATTTGAATGTCATCTACAGCTTGCACTCTCAATCCCCTCTTGTCAACATTTATTCTCTGCTGAAATCACATTCTTCTAATGGCACCATTTTGGACCGTTTTACTATTTTATAACTTAAATAGCCTAAAATAAACAGCGGCAGGCCGATATAGGAAACCGCAATTCCATACCAGTCAATTTTGCTGCCGATAAAGGCCTGGTAATTCGTACCTAGCATCGCAATTAAACATAGTGTAGTTGCTAAGATCGGACCTAACGGGAACCATTTTGCAACATATGGCAAATCGTTCATATTTCTTCCTTGTTGTTGATATGCTTTTCTAAACCTTAGATGGGTTATCGAAATACTTAACCATGAGAGGTAACCTGCCAGCCCGGCAGCATTTAACAGCCAATTATAAACGGTTCCGTCCCCGAAGAATGAGGTCAAGAAGCAAAGCATGCCGATCAGCGTCGTTCCCAAAATAGCATAAGTTGGAACACCGCTTTTACTGACTTTCCTTAAAAACTTTGGTGCTTTGCCTTCCTCGGCTAATGTCCAGAGGACACGCGAACCGACATATAATGATGAATTTCCTGCTGAAAGAACAGCTGTTAGAATGACCGCATTCATTGCAGCAGCAGCAAAAGCGAAACCTGCATGTTTAAATACCAATGTAAATGGACTTACGGCAATATTGGTAACATCTGAACTTAATAGGTTAGGATCTTTATAGCTAATTAAACAGCCAATCACGAAAATCGCCAAAACATAGAATAAGAGAATCCGCCAAAAGATTTGCCGGATCGACCGCGGCATATCTTTCTCTGGATTTTCACTTTCACCGGCGGCAACGCCAACCATTTCCGTTCCTTGGAAAGCAAAACCTACGACCATAAATACGCTAAAAATGGATAATAAGCCGCCTTTAAATGGCGCTTCCCCTTTGGTTAAAAGCTCAAAACCGCCTGTATGACCTTTCATAATACCAAAAATCATTAATAAACCGACCACAATGAAAATAATAATGGTGGCAACTTTAATAATGGAGAACCAAAATTCGCCTTCACCATAGCCTTTAACAGATAAAATATTCAAAGCAAAAATAATGACAAGAAAACTGGCACTCCAAATAATTCCCGGTACGTGCGGGAACCAGTATTTCATGATAAGTGAAGAGGCCGATAATTCAAGAGCGAGAATAATCGCATTATTATACCAATAGTTCCATCCGACAGCAAACCCTAATGCCGGGTCAACAAATCTGGATGAATACGTACTGAAGGAACCAGAAATAGGGATAAAGGCTGCCATTTCTGCCAAGCTTGTCATAAGGAAATAGACCATGATACCGGCAATGAGGTAAGCGGCAATAGCCCCGCCCGGACCGGCATCATGGATGGTGGTACCGCTGGCCAAAAACAGCCCGGTACCAATTGTACCGCCGATGGCAATCATGGTTAAGTGCCGTGTTTTCAACTTACGTTCTAAATGTTCTTTTTCAGTGAATAAGCTTGGAGTATTTGCATCAGGTTTGCGGATCGTATTTTCCATATAACACCTCGAACTTATTTTTCTAGAGCCAATAGGACGGATTTGGTTAAAATTTTTGCACCATATACTAATGCTTCTTTGTTAAACTTCATTTGCGGGTGGTGAAGGCCTGGTCCCAGGCCGCAGCCTAATCCCAGCATAGTTGCTGTTAAATTGGGATTCTTTAAAGTGTAGAAATGAAAGTCCTCACCTCCTTGAGAAATGCATTCAGGGATCACTCGTTCTGAACCAAGAACTTCTTTGACAGCGCTTGAAATGATGTTTATTGCCTCTTGATGTTTGATGGCTGCTGGGACAAATTCTTCCAAAGAATAGGTAACGGAAGCTCCAGTTTCAGCCATGGTTTCATTCACTATTTGATGGGTTCTTGTTTTTAATTCGTCCATCAGTTCATTGGTTTGGGCTCTGGCATCAATCGTAAATTCAGCTGTTTCCGGAATGACGTTCGAAGCAGTATTGTCAGTTGTCAGCTGTGTCATTTTGATGGAGTAAGGGACGTCTGTTTCAGGGCGGATCTGCTTTAATTTTTGGACGATCAGAGCAGCTGCTTCGATGGCATTGATTCCATCTTGCGGGCGGGCTGCATGTGCCTGTTTTCCTTTGATAATGCCTTTAATCGTGCCGGCAGAGCCGTGAATGATGACTGGAGCTGCATGACCATAAGGAACTTCAAACTCCGGCCTTACATGGACACCAAATAAGTAACGGACATTTTCAAGAGCTCCCTCATCAATCATTTTTAAAGCACCTTCGCCTTTTTCTTCAGCAGGCTGAAATATAAAGCGGAGGGTATATTTCGGCATGATACCGCTCTCGGCAAAACCCAAGGCAGTATAGAGAACCATTGTGCTATGGGCATCATGTCCACATGAATGATTCGCTTTGATAACACCATCAACTTCTTGCAATAAGGCATCCAAATCGGCACGTAAGGCAATAACATGTTCGGATTGTCCGGGAATTTCGGCAATAAGGCCATAATGGTCTGTAAATGTTTTGACGGCAATCCCGGCATTTCGAAGCCGTTTGCAAATGTATTTGGACGTATATTGTTCCTCCCAGCTTGGTTCTGCCAGACTATGGAGTTTGTCGTATGTTTGCAAAATGGAGTCTTTGTTTTGCTCAATAAATTCAAGCGGGTTCATTGAGTACACCTCTTGCTGTATGATTATTCATGGAAAACATGAAACTTTGAATACATAGTTTCTAATTTTTCCTGATGAATTTGAATGCGATCTTGATCTTTTTCATAAATGCCTTCAATAATTAAATCGGATAAAGTAATCATCGAGGCAATGGAGTTGCTTCCCGTATCGGCATTTTCTTCTGTTGTTAACGTAATATCGGCAATTCTGCCGACTGGAGAGAGAAGCCGGTCCGTGATCGCAATTAAGCAATACCCGTTTTCGGCTGCATACTCGGCTAATTGAATGGTCGTGTTTGCATATCTGGGCAGAGAAAATACCACTACTACTGAGTTTTCTGTAAGATTCATGAATTTTTCTAAAAAGTTGTCATTTGAGGGGCATAATATTACGTGATTTCTGATGGTACCTAGCATATACGCGAACCATCCCGCAGCCGGAAAGGAATGCATATGGCCGGCGATAAGAACTTGGTCTGCGTGAATAATTTTATCAACAGCTTTCCAAATCTCCTCAATATTTGTCCGGTTAATTAATTGCTTTAAAAGATGAATCTCGTTTAAAATGACTTTCTTGAATGGATCGCTTGATCCGACTTGCGTAATACCGGCATTACCGGATTCAGCTTGATTTTGAACGAGCAATTCTTCTTGAATGATATGCTGCATTTCACTAAAGCTGTCAAATCCTAAAGCGTAGGAAAGCCTGATGACCGTAGTTTCGCTGACAGCCGCATGTCGGCCGATTTGAAAAGCGGTTTTAAAAGCAGCTTGATGTAGGTTTTCCATCAAGAATCTTGCTACTTTTTGCTGACCTGCTGATAGATCAGGAAATTTTTCTTTCACTAATTGTTTAAAAGGAGTTTGTTCCATTTCATCATCCTTTGAAGGAAATCCTTCACTTGTAAACTATGTTGCAGGAAAAACTTTATCTGGTTTTACAATATCACACTTTGGACAAAAATAGAAGAAGAATTTATACTTTTTAGATAATTAATATATGGAATGATGTTCAAACTGGGAACTACAATAGGAGGTAAATATGAACAGATGCGGCTGGGTGAATCAAGATCCATTATATATTCATTACCATGACCATGAGTGGGGAGTGCCGGTTTACGACGATCGGTTGTTGTTTGAGTATTTAAATTTGGAAGGAGCACAGGCTGGCTTAAGCTGGTACACGATTTTGAAGAAACGGGACAATTATCGGAAGGCGTTTGATCACTTTGAGGCAGAAAAGATTGTCAAGTATGATAACACTAAAATTGAGGAACTCCTGCAATATGAAGGGATTGTCCGAAATAAGCTAAAAATTCATGCAGTGATCACGAATGCAAAAAGCTTTTTACAGATTGTCGATGAATTTGGTTCATTTCGTGAGTATATTTGGTCATTTGTCGGGGGGAAACCAATTCAGAACCATTTTCAATCATTGGCAGATGTTCCTGCGAAAACGGAGCTTAGCGACCGATTAAGCAAAGATTTAAAAAAACGAGGCTTTAAGTTTGTCGGCTCAACGATTTGTTATTCCTTTATGCAAGCTGTCGGAATGGTGAACGACCATATTGTCACTTGTGACTGTTATCAGCGGATTAGAGATTTGTCAAAATAAAAAGGGG
>NZ_BCUZ01000013.1 GCF_001591485.1 Neobacillus fumarioli NBRC 102428
AAAAAATCTAACCTGTCAACTCGACCCCAAGCATTTTTTTACAGTCGACCAGTTTCCTCAATAAATAAAAATAAGGATTTCTAAGATTAAAAGGCACCATCATACATCAGGCAGAAAACCTTCCAACCTTGAAAACCCTTTATTTATCAGTATTTTGAACACTCCTATTTCTCAACCCTTGACATCAATACTACCGTCTCAACATGCATCGTCTGCGGAAACATATCCACCGGCTGCACTTCTAACGTTTTATACCCGCCGTCTTCAAGGATCCGCAGGTCACGGGCTAAGGTGGATGGGTTGCAGGACACGTAGACTATTCTTTTCGGCTTCATCTCTAAAATGGTTCGCAGCAGGGCTTCGTCGCAGCCTTTGCGCGGCGGGTCTACCACTAATACATCGGCGGCATTTCCTTGTTTATACCAATTCGGGATCACAATTTCCGCTTCTCCGGCAGTGAATTCGACGTTCTCTATTCCGTTTAATTTGGCATTCCGTTTTGCATCTTCAATCGCTTCAGGTACGACTTCCACCCCGAAAACCTTTTTGGCCTTTTGGGCTAAGAATAGCGAAATGGTGCCAATGCCGCAATAAGCGTCAATGACGCTCTCCGTGCCACTTAAATCAGCATACTCAAGTGCCTTATCATACAGCACTTTTGTCTGTACCGGATTTACCTGGTAAAAGGATAAAGCGGAAATGGCAAATTTGACATCACCAATATAGTCGTAAATGAATTCATTCCCCCATAATACTTTCGTCTTTTCCCCTAAAATCACGTTTGTCCGTTTTGAATTGACATTATGAACAATTGATTTTACTTTGGGCAAGCGGGAGATGATTTCCTCGACCAGTTTATTTTTATGAGGTATATCTGCTGTTTTGGTAATGATGACAACCATGAGCTCACCAGTCTGCTTCCCAAACCGAGCCATAATATGTCTTAAGACCCCTTGATGAGACTCTTCATGATACGCAGGAATGCTTAGCTCACTGCAAATTTCCTTTACAGTCTGTATGGCTTCATTGACTTCCGGGAGCTGGATGACACTTTCATCCATGTCCACGATTTCATGGCTTCTTGGTTTAAAAAAGCCGGCGATCAATTTGCCGTCTTTCTCACCGACAGGCACTTGGGCTTTATTGCGGTAGTGCCATGGGTGATCCATTCCTATAATTGGATGGACCACGACATCTTCCAGTTTGCCAATGCGGGAAAGCACTTGACGGACTTGATTTTCTTTATATTTCAGCTGGCCTTCATAGCTGATATGCTCCAACTGGCAGCCGCCGTATTTATTTTTTTCAGTTGCAGGAATATCTACACGGTACGTACTTTTTTCGTAAAGCTCGATCAGGCGGCCAATTCCGTAGCTTTTATTCACCTTAATTACTTTCACTTTGGCTTTTTCACCTGGCAGGCCGTTCGGAACAAACAACGGGTAACCTTCTACTTTCGCCACGCCTGCTCCATCATGGGTTAAATCTTCAAATACAACATCTATATAATCATTTTTATTGACCGGCAATGTTCTCTTCATTTGTTTCTTCCTTTTCTCGATTTTGACTAGCAAGATTGTACCATACAATGGCAGGAAATACGAAATGGACGGTTGTTCGACCGCTAAAAAGCAAGAAGACGCCTCCATTGGGGAGACGCCTCAAACATTATTCCTTCATTGCCGCAACTTTTTCTTTCACTTCTTCAATATTTTTCATCTTATTGCTCCAACAGTTTTGGCTCAGGTCAACAGGATATTCTTCAGGATTCATGGTACGCTTATATTCCTCCCAAAGGGAATTTAGGTTTTGTTTCAAGTATTCCCGGGATTCCTCTAAAGATGGGATGTTATAAATGAGCTTTCCATTGACAAAAATATCTTCATGGAGTTCTTTTGCTGTAAAGTTGGTGACGACCTTGTTAATGTACGTATGCGTCGGATGGAACATGTGAAGTCTTTTTTCCGGCAGCTTTTCATTTTCCAGCGCCACGTAGTCACCCTCAGCATGGTTGTTTTTATTGTTAATAATGCGATAAATCCTCTTTAAACCCGGGGTCGTTACTTTTTCCGGATTGGAGGAAATTTTAATCGTATCTTCCATCTTGCCATTTTCATCTTCAATGGCGACCAGTTTATACACAGCACCAAGTGCTGCCTGATCATAAGCTGTGATCAGTTTCGTGCCGATTCCCCAGCTATCAATTTTGGCCCCTTGCGCCTTCAAGTTGATAATCGTATACTCGTCCAAATCGCTTGAGGCAATAATTTTAGCATCTTTAAATCCTGCCTCATCCAGCATTTTCCGTGCTTCCTTTGATAGATATGCAAGGTCACCGCTATCGAGACGAATTCCAATAAAATTAATTTGATCGCCAAGCTCTTTTGCTACTTTGATCGCATTTGGCACGCCAAGGCGAAGCGTATCATATGTATCTACTAAGAAAACACAATCCTTGTGGGTTTCGGCATATTTATGGAAGGCAGTATATTCATCTTTGTAAGCTTGTACCATTGCATGGGCATGGGTGCCTGACACCGGAATGCCAAACATTTTGCCGGCCCTTACATTACTTGTCGCATCAAAACCGGCGAGGTAAGCTGCTCTTGTTCCCCAGACGGCGGCATCCATTTCCTGCGCCCTTCTTGTCCCAAATTCCATTGCAACATCATCGCCAACGACCTGCTTTATTCTGGAAGCCTTCGTAGCAATTAATGTTTGGTAATTCACAATGTTAAGCAAGGCGGTCTCGATCAATTGTGCTTCAGCCAGCGAGGCATCCACTCGCAAAATCGGCTCATTACCGAAAACTAGCTCTCCTTCTTTCATTGAGCGAATCGTTCCCGTAAAACGAAGGTCTTTGAGATAGGCTAAAAAATCTTCCTTGTAACCTACTTCATTTTTCAAATATTCTAGATCTTCTTCGCTAAAACGGAAATTTTGAATAAATTGAATGACTTTCTCCAGACCGGCAAAAACAGCATAACCATTTCCAAACGGAAGCTTTCGGAAAAAAAGCTCAAAGACGGCACGTTTCTTATGGATTCCATCCCGCCAATACGTTTCGGCCATATTAATCTGGTAAAGATCCGTGTGCAGTGTAAAGCTATCGTCATGATAAGTTCTCATAATCGGTCCTCCGGAATACTATTGCAACTTTCAAGCGTATCTCCATCATACCATTAAAAAGGCTATCTAACCATAGCACCAAGCGATTGTGCAAAATGCCCAAGGGCCCACTCATGTCCTGCTTGATTAAAAGACGCAACAGCATCTTTATAAATCACGATCTTAAAACCTTTATTATACGCATCGACAGCTGTATGAAGTACACAAATATCGGTGCAGACACCTACAAGATGAATTTCTGTGATTCCCCGCTCGCGTAATTTTAGTTCCAGATCCGTGCCGGCAAATGCAGAGTATCTCGTCTTATCCATTAAGACGACATTGCTGCGCAGTTTGTTTTCCTCATAAACTGCCTGAAGGCTGCCATATAAATGCCGGCCGGAAGTTCCTCTCAAGTTATGCGGTGGGAATAATTTCGTTTCCGGATGATATTCGTCCCCCTTATCATGGACATCAATTGCGAATACAACATAATCTCCATTATCAATAAACTCTTTTGTCAATGCAGTGATTTTCCCTTCAATCTCCTGTCCCGGCTTGCCGCAGGTTAGTGCCCCATCATCCGCCACAAAATCATATGTATAATCGATATTAATCAAAGCTTTCATTCGCCCATCGCTCCTTCCATTGTCTTGACAACGATCTTTTTTCATTATACATATTTTTCAAGATAGCTGGAAGAAAAAATGATGGATCGAAAAAAAGCCCGCTCCTTCTGGGGAACGAACTTTTTTCAACTATATCTTTGCCCAGTAACCCAGTCAGTCGGCCGATCGTTCGGGCGAATATTATTCAGCGGAACGAATACCTCTAAATGACGGTATAAGTTTTCAAATTCTGCCGGCAGCAGACCACCAAATTCTCCGTCCAAATTTAATTGCACTTTTTCTTCAGAATAAACTTTAATTCTGTTTGCCTGTGTATAAATGATATTCGGATCATGAATATGCTCTCCCCTTAATGCCAGGGAAACGACCCGAATAAACTCAGCGAGGTTTACCTTTTTTAAAATTAACAGGGAAAACAAGCCGTCATTGATGGAGGCATCAGGAGCAAGCTTCTCAAATCCGCCAATGGAATTGGTCAATCCGACAAGAAACATCATGACCTCTCCTTCAAACAGCTTTCCGTCATATTCTATCCGAAGATCTGACGCTTTAATGGAAGGCAGCATTTCAATACCTTTTAAATAATAAGCAAGCTGGCCAAGCAGTGTTTTTAGTTTGCTTGGTACTTCATATGTCAGCTCTGTGATTCTTCCACCGCCAGCAATATTGATAAAATATTTATCATTAATCCGTCCGATATCAACAGGAATCAGATCCCCTTTGGTAATAATATCAACAGCTGTACCGACATCTCTCGGAATTTGCAAAGCCCTGGCAAAGTCATTGGTTGTTCCGGCCGGAATAATGCCTAATTTAGGCCGGTACTCCTGTTCCGCGAGACCATTTACCACTTCATGAATTGTTCCGTCGCCGCCCGCTGCAATGACAACATCATACTGACGCTCAACCGCCATTCGAGCAGCATTTGTTGCATCACCAGCACCTGTCGTTGCATGACAAGAAGCTTCGTATCCGGCTTTCTCTAATTTTTCAAGGATGTCCGGCAGCTGACGCCTGATCAATTCGCGTCCTGAAGTGGGATTGTAAATCAGTCTTGCACGTTTCATCATCATCATCCTATTTCTGAAGTCACATTTCCTAAGATTATATTCTATCAGCTATGAACGACGCTTACAATATAACCAAGATCCAGTCAAAAATGTCCATCTTATATAATACCTTTGTTTTATTTTTTTGCAATAAAAGAAGGAGCAACTATCAAAAAAATTGTCTCCTTCTTTTATTGCCAATTTAAAGTTCTTGGGTTGCTTTGAGCCAGTTGACAGAGTAGATGAATAGATCCTTATTTTAAAAGCAACGAAATAATGCTGTCTGCTACGGTTTGCCAAATAGCTGGATCTGTTTGATAGGATGCAGAAAGGCGCTTGTACATGGCCATTTGCTTTTCTTGAAAGTCTGGAGAATCATTATCCGGCAAGGCAGCACGTTCTTTGTCCACCCTCGCCTGTATTTCTGGTGCACGCGGCCCCCAAACCCCCACTTCAACACCATCTTGGTTAATAAAAATAAAGATGGGAATGGCCCGTGATGTGCCATTTGTTAAGTATTGGTCCATCAGTTCAAGGTTTTGGTCACGAAGGATAAAGCGAACATCAATTTCTGCTGTTTCAGCGATTTTTAATAAAATTGGATTGTTTAACATTGCATCCCCGCACCAATCCTCTGTCAATACGATTGCCCGTAATTTACGCGGACGTAACTGTTCAAGTTGGTGTTTATCAGCATCTCTTAATGAGAATTGGTTAAGGATGCTTAGCATCTCCTGTTTATTCCGATTCATAGATTGGATATACTCATCTGCTGTCAACCCTTTTTCAAACCATGCATTTAAATCCATACCATGTCCTCCTTTCGTTTACCTTTATATTATAAGTTTTTCGGGAACTGTACCATTGGAATGATTTGATAGATTTCATTATGAAAAACCATAAAAGCATTTTTTTATAAAGGATTTTTTAGTTCATCTGAAGAAAGAATATTCCGAAGTATTCGATAGTAGCAGTGTTTTGAGTAGGTTTGTCAATAATATCGTAAGGAGGAGGATTTATGGTTCCACAAAGAGTAAGCTTGCTGACAATTGGCGCTTTTGATTTACCAGCTCTTCGGTCTTTTTATAAAGGGTTAGGATGGGAGGAGACTGAAATTAGTTCTGATGATTATGCCGTTTTTAAAACTGCCGGTGTGCTGCTTTCATTGTTCCCTGTCCCAGAACTGGCCAAAGATGCCGGCATTGAAATAGCGCAATCTATTGATTCCTATCGGCCTGTTACCTTTGCTATTAATGTAGAATCTCCCGACCAGGTTGACGATGTGATTGAAAGCATCAGAAGGGCAGGAGGTAAAATACTTCGGGAACCAAGCGATGCTTTTTGGGGCGGCAGGACCTCCTATTTTGCCGACCCTGAAAATAATCTGTGGGAGGTTGCCTGGAATCCTAGTTCCGTTTTCGATGAAAGAGGTGGAATGATTTCGTTCTAGTTTTATATTGATTAGCTCTTTTTTCTTTATGGCTTCGGGCGCCTATCATTCTTATGGCATCCTGGGCCTTTTTTGCTCCATGCCTTCCCCATCAGCCCTACTTCTGCCCCTTCTTTTTTATTAAACAAACGTTTGGTTAAATGGCTGCTGATCCCTGTTCGATCAATAAATTCTCATTTAAATTCACCTTGAAATTTGTCGTTTAAAAAAATAAACAAACGTTTAATTAAACTGACATTTTGCTCATTTCTATAAAGATTTCTTCATCCATTTGGATAAAAAAATTGTCGGTAACTACTCCTTTAATTTGGATTTCTGATGAAATTCAGCAGTTTTTCTCTATTTATAGGCATTTCGACAAATATTCCTTCTAAGCAAACGTTTGAGTAAAAACTTCCCCAACCCGCAACAGTAAAGCTTTTTTCCCGGGAAATTCCATAAACCATGTCGAAGATTTCCTCGACTTTTTTCACACAGAAAAACTGGCAGATGTAAATCTGCCAGCTGATTAACCTATCTTTTATCCAATTCTTGCAACAGTAATTTGTTCGCCATTTGCGGATTGGCCTGTCCTTTTGTCGCTTTCATAATCTGGCCGACAAGGAAGCCGGTAGCTTTCGCTTTGCCACCCTTGAAGTCCTCAATCGATTTCGGATTGTGATCAAGTACCTCTGAAATAATTTTCAAAAGTGTTCCTTCGTCGGAAATTTGCACAAGACCTTTTTCTTTCACAATTTGTTCAGCATTGCCGCCGTTTTCGATTAATTCCTTAAAGACAGTTTTGGCAATCTTAGAGGAAATTGTTCCGTTTTCGATCAGCTTAATCATGCTGGCAAGGCCTTCTGGCGTTAATGGAACCTCCTCAAGCTCTTTGCCTTCTGCATTTAAATAGCCGGAAACTTCGCCCATGATCCAGTTGGAGGCCTGTTTTGCGTCGGCTCCTGCGGCCACAGTGACTTCAAAAAAATCTGCCATTTCTTTCGTGACGGTCAGTACTTTGGCATCATAAACAGGCAGACCGAGCTCCTCTACATAACGTTTTTGCCGTTCATCAGGGAGTTCAGGGATTTCTGCACGAATCCGTGCCTTCCAGTCTTCGTCAATATAAAGCTCTAGCAAATCCGGTTCCGGGAAGTAACGATAGTCATCGGATCCTTCCTTGACTCGCATTAGGATGGTCGTTCCCGTTGCTTCATCAAAACGGCGTGTCTCTTGCTCAATTTTTCCACCGCTCAGCACAATTTCCCGCTGCCGCTTTTCTTCATATTCCAGCCCTTTACGGACAAAGTTGAATGAGTTTAAGTTCTTCAATTCCGTTTTTGTGCCGAATTCCTTTTGACCGACTGGGCGAATGGAAATATTGGCATCACAGCGGAGCGAGCCCTCTTCCATTTTGCAATCAGAAACACCTGTATATTGGATAATGGATTTTAATTTTTCCAAGTACGCATAAGCTTCATCAGGTGTACGAATATCCGGCTCTGACACAATCTCAATGAGCGGCGTTCCCTGGCGGTTGAAGTCTACCAATGAATAACCTTTGCCGTGGTTCAATTTACCTGCGTCTTCTTCCAAGTGAATTCTTGTAATGCCAATTTTTTTCTTATAGCCATTCACTTCAATTTCAATCCAGCCGTGCTCGCCAATCGGCTGGTCAAATTGTGAGATTTGATAGGCCTTCGGATTATCCGGGTAAAAATAGTTCTTACGGTCAAACTTTGTATGTGTTGCGATTTGACAGTTCAAAGCCATTGCTGCTTTCATGCCAAACTCCACAGCTTTTTTATTCAAGACTGGCAGAACACCCGGATAGCCAAGATCTATAACAGATGTATTAGAGTTCGGCTCGGCACCAAAATGGTTTGGACTGGCTGAAAAGATTTTAGATTCTGTTTTTAGCTCTACATGAACCTCTAGTCCAATGACTGTTTCAAACTCCATTATTTCACCCCCTCTAATTGCGGCTTTTGTTTATGGTAATCTGTTGCCTGCTCAAACGCATGAGCGACACGGTAAAGGAGCGCTTCATCAAAATGTTTGCCGATGATTTGCAGACCTAAAGGCAGCCCGCCATCAAAGCCGCACGGCACAGAAATAGCCGGAACACCTGCCAAGTTTACTGGAATGGTTAAAATATCATTCACGTACATGGTCATCGGGTCCTCGATGTTTTCGCCAATTTTAAAGGCAGGAGTTGGGGTTGTCGGCCCAATAATTACATCGTAATTGGCAAATACATTTTCAAAGTCTTGTTTAATCAATGTACGTACTTTTTGTGCCTTTTTATAGTAAGCATCATAGTAACCGGAACTTAATGCAAACGTTCCAAGCATAATCCGCCGTTTTACTTCATCGCCGAAGCCTTCCGCTCTTGTCTTTTTATACATATCCAAGAGATTCTCAGCATCCGGTGTCCTGTAACCATATCGGACACCATCGAATCGAGCCAGGTTGGCGGATGCTTCTGAAGATGACAGTAAATAGTAAGTGGCAAGCGCATATTTAGAATGCGGCAATGACACTTCTTCCCACACGGCTCCGTGTTTTTCAAGAACCTTTAAGGCATCCAGTACAGACTGGCGGACAGATTCCGCCACCCCTTCACCAAGATACTCTTTCGGAACGGCTATTTTTAATCCTTTTACATCACCTGTCATGGCTGCTGCAAAGTCCGGTACTTCCACATTTGCCGAGGTAGAATCCATCGGGTCAACGCCGGAGATCGCCTGCAGGAGATAAGCATTATCCTCTACCGTTCTCGTTATAGGCCCGATTTGGTCCAGCGAAGAAGCAAATGCCACAAGACCGAAACGGGAAACACGGCCATATGTCGGCTTTAATCCGACAACGCCGCAGAAAGCCGCAGGCTGGCGGATGGAACCTCCAGTGTCTGAACCAAGTGAGAATAGCACTTCACCGGCCGCGACCGCTGCAGCAGAGCCACCTGAGGATCCGCCTGGTACCCTTTCTAAATTCCAAGGATTATAGGTCTTTTTGAAGCCTGAATTTTCATTGGAAGAACCCATGGCAAACTCGTCCATGTTTAATTTGCCAATCGTAACCGTTTCAGCCTGTTGCAACTTTTGCACAACGGTGGCATCGTATATCGGATCAAAATTTTCTAGAATTTTGCTGGCACAGGTTGTCCGAAGCCCTTTTGTGACGATATTATCCTTAATTCCAATCGGCATGCCGAACAACAAGCCTTTGGCGGAATCTGATGCCAGCTTGTCATCCATAACTTTTGCCGTATTTCGTGCCTGTTCTTCATCTAATGTTAAGAAAGCCTGAACCTTGTCCTCTACTTGTGCAATTCGCTTAAAGGATTCTTCAACAAGGTCCGAAACTTTTAGTTCTTTTTTATGTATCAGCTCATGTAAATCTGAAACTTTATGATCGAATAAACTCACCTTTCTATCCTCCTCTTACTCCCCTAAAATTGCCGGTACTTTAAATTGCCCATCCTGAACGTTCGGTGCATTTTTCAACACCTCTTCACGCGGCAGTCCCGGTTTTGGCATATCCTCGCGCAAGACGTTTTTCATATCTAACACATGGTAGGTAGGTGCTACATTTTCCGTATCCAGTTCGTTTAACTGTTCGGCAAATGTAATAATGGCATCCAGCTGCTTGGTGAATTTTTCCGTTTCTTCTTCAGATATTGCCAAGCGCGCCAAATTAGCCACATGCTTAACCTGTTCCGTTGAAATTCGTGACATAATAGGTGACCTCCGCTCATTGAATATTCATAATAATGATAATAGCAAACTTTTTTACTTTACCGCAATGATTACTCCTTCATTATGGACAAGAATAAACTATTTTAGAAAAAGGAGCTTATGATTCACAATTCTATCAATCTTTCGACTATAATTAAACGTATAAAAATTAGCATGTTTCTTTTCCCAATTCAACAAAATAAAAACCAAAACTTTAGGAGGAAGCAAAATGGCAGAACACCATTTTCTATTAAAAGTACACTGGCCGGGATTGCGTAATGATGTGGGAGAAATTGAGGCAAAGAATTTAAAAACGAAAGTATCCATCCCCTCGGAAATGGATGGCCCGGGGATCGGTACAAATCCGGATGAAATGCTGCTGGGTGCAGCGGCAACCTGCTATATTATCACCCTTGCTGCGATGATGCAGCGAAGCGGCCTGGAAAAGGAAAACCTAACAATGGAATCAGAAGCGATTGTTGATGTAACAAATGGTATTTTAACTTTTAAAAAGATCATCCATCGACCTCATATCATTTTAAAACAAAATGCATCCGAGAAAGAATTTACGCTGGCACAGAGACTTGCCAAAAAGGCTGAAACCTCTTGCATGATCAGCCGGGCTATTCAGGGTAATGTCGAAATGGAACTTCAAATAAAAATAGAAACTGCGGCCGATTAGCAAAGCGCAAGTCTGCTGTTGTATCTTTTTGTAGGGCTAGACAATTTTCGAAGTCAATTTATACATGATGAATAGGAGCTTGCCATGCAAGCTCCCTGTCATCTTTCATTTGCGTATTTTGTCGGCTTCGTATTTAAAAATCGCTCCCAGACCGTTTGATTGGCGATCTTCTCCATTTCATCAGGCAGCGGTTCAAGTTTCCTTCCTGTTTTGCGTTCGTAAGCTTGTCCAATCAGATAATCGGCAATTTGTGAATTTTTCGGGAGAATCGGCCCGTGTAGATACGTACCAATTAGGTTGTGATAATGTAGGCCCTCTTCACCGCTCTCTCCGTTATTGCCAAAACCATTTACCACTTTGCCAAGCGTCGGGAAATGATGGTAAGTCCTGCCGCCATGATTCTCAAAACCAACGATACGGCCAAATGTTTGAGATTCCACCAAAATATTCGTCATCAGCCTGCTATCTTCCGCTTTCGTGTAAAATGGCAGAATCCCCATGCCGGTTAATTTTTCCCCAGTTTTCGTTTCATAATAATCACCGAGAAACTGATAACCGCCACAGATGGTTAAGCCAGAAACTCCATCTTCTACCCATGCTTTGATTTCTTTCACAAGGGGGGCAAGCCGTTTGGTCGCAATGGCTTGTTCCCTATCGCTGCCACCGCCAATCATAAAAATGTCGCAGCCTGAGTTTTTAGCATCATCAGGGTTCTTGATTTCGACGACCCGAACGTTGATTCCACGCCATTCGCACCGTTTCATTAAGCAAATGATATTTCCTTTGTCCCCATATAGGTTTAATGTATCTGGACAAAAGTGGTACAGGATCAGCTCCAAAGGTTTCCTCCTCCCTTAGATTTTGTTCTTCCGACAAAATGCCAACAAGCGGAGCAAGACAAGTATATGTAGCCATAATATAAGCGGGAGTGTTCTTTCCTTTTGCATGGGTAACAGCCTGTTTTAAACTTGGGATAATGTTGATTTTTTCTTCAGGAATTCCTGCATATTTCATTCGGAGAGCCACATCATGCGCCCGTTTGCCGCTGGCGATAAAACTCTCGACTTCTAGCCGATTGGCCATCTCTAAATCAATATCCCAAATCCATGAAATATCCTCGCCATCTGCAAGATTGTCATTAAGGCAAAAAATCAGCTGTTTTTTCTGTTTTGACTGGAAAAACTCAGACAACGTGACATTCGCTCCAGCAGGATTCTTCACAAGATTTAACCGCCACATTTCGCCATTAATCATAAACTCCTGCATTCTTCCGTCTGCCCTTTGACTCTTAACAAGACATTTCCGAATTTCACTCGACGTCATTTCCAGTTCCTTACATAAACTAATGGCAAATAAGACATTATAAGCATTGTACATGCCTTTTAATGGAGTTACATATTCCTCTCCATCAACAACAAGTCGAATTCCATTTGGACTTTGGATAACTTTTTCGGCGCTTACATCGGTCCTGGGTCTTCCAAACCCGCAAGTACATTGGTAGTGTCCTAACTGGGCAAAATGAATATTACTGTAAGTCAGTTCACTTTGACAGTGAGGGCAATATTTGGACTCACTTACGGAATAATTCGGAAACTGGCAGGCATTTGACGCCAAACCTACATATACATTTTCTTTGTTAAGATCTGAAAACCGATGGACAAACGGATCATCTGCATTCAAAATTAGTTTCACGTCAATCGTTTTTAAAGAATCTTTCATTTTTTCTATTAGCAGATCTACTTCACCATACCGATCCAGCTGGTCACGGAAAAAATTCATCACTACGAGATAATCCGGCGGGCAATCAGAAACTGCTTTAGGAAGACTTGCTTCATCCACTTCCATTACAGCCACATCATTCTTAGCCCATCCTAAAAGAGGAGCATTATGAACCATGGCAGCGGCAATACCTGTAACCATATTCGCTCCCTCCCGATTCGTGATGATTCTTTTTCCTGAACACTCGAGGAGGTGTGCAATCAAGTTTGTGGTAGTGGTTTTACCATTGGTTCCCGTAATATAAACGACAGTGTTTGTATGTTTTCTTAGATGATGCAAAAAACTGCCGTCTACTTTTCTCGCTACCACTCCAGGAATGGTGCTGCCGCTATTTCCCATTACTTTGCTCAATGTCCCAGCCGTTTTTCCCGCCCATATCGCTATTTGTGCTTTCATGTTTATCCCTCCAACGGAAGTGCCAAAATATCTAGATAATTTGGGAACATAAACCAAAGCGGCCACTTCGCTTTGCTTTAGTATTTTATGTACCCATAAGCTTTCTATGACCGTTGGAATTATTATTACTCATTTGGTCAATATTAGATTGTTTAGGTAAATTTGGTTATTCCTCAGTCGAAAGATTTTAGGTCATTACCATATACATTCGACAAATACAAATAAATTCCTTGTTATATCTAGTTTTTTTTCGCTATTTTTATTACCTCTATTTACAAATTTAGCCTTATTTCTTCCCACGTTTAAAAATCTTCTGTAAAATACTGCTACTCTTCTTTCCTTGTGGATAAGGGACATTTTTTTTGGAGAGAAAAATTTCTTCTTTGTCAATTGCGTAGTCCATTGCCAGAACGAGTCCAATATCGGTATCCTGTACATTGTTTGTAACAATTGTGTGGTCAATTTTTAATGTAGATGCCATTTTAATGTACTTGGAAATTTCCGTGTAATTTAAAGTGCCATTTAAAAGCAAACGGGCTTTAGGGTAATCCTTTATATATTTCTCAACCTGTGGATAAATCTTTGCTTCTGCTACTTGCTTTTTGGTTAATGCGACGATAATCCTCTCCCGTAATGTACCTAAATATTTCTTTCGCTCCTCTGGTTTTGTTTCCAGCGGGCCATGCATCCCTTGTTTTAAAACCTCTTCAACGCCAGGCTTTTTCAAAAGAATCAACTCCATATCAAAAGCTATTACTATGTATGAGAATAGGGATCGAAAGGTTCCTTTTTGAAAAATGGTCATTTGAGCTTTTTCCCTTTGAGCAAGTAAACGGCTTCTACGTGCTGGGCACAGTTCTCAAAAAAATCCTTCCCTCGCGATGGAGAGAAGGATTTTGTTTTTCACATTATTTCTGGAATTGAGCTTCTTCAGTTGAGCCTTTCAATGCAGTAGTTGAAGAAGTTCCACCGGAGATGACCATGGATACTTGGTCAAAGTAACCTGTACCAACTTCGCGCTGGTGACGGGTTGCTGTATAGCCATATTGCTCACTGGCGAATTCAGCTTGCTGCAATTCGGAATAGGCAGCCATACCGCGCTCTTTGTAACCACGAGCGAGTTCGAACATGCTGTGGTTTAATGCGTGGAAGCCGGCAAGTGTGACAAATTGGAACTTGTAGCCCATTTTGCCAAGTTCTTGTTGGAAATTCGCGATTGTTTCTTCGTCAAGTTTCTTCTTCCAGTTGAAAGATGGTGAACAGTTGTAGGCAAGTAGTTTGCCAGGAAATTTCTCATGGATTGCTTCAGCAAAGCGGCGTGCTTCCTCAATATTTGGTTCGGAAGTTTCGCACCAGATTAAATCGGCATATGGAGCATAAGCAAGGCCGCGGCTGATTGCCTGATCAATGCCTGCTCTTGTGCGGAAGAAACCTTCCGGTGTGCGATCGCCGGTGATGAATGGTGCGTCATTAAGGTCAATATCGCTCGTGATCAAGTCAGCTGCATTTGCATCTGTGCGAGCTATTAACACCGTCGGAACACCCATTACGTCGGCGGCTAGGCGGGCAGCAATTAAGTTACGTACCGCTGTTTGCGTTGGAAGCAGCACTTTGCCGCCTAAGTGGCCGCATTTTTTCTCGGAAGACAGCTGATCCTCAAAATGAACCCCGGCAGCACCAGCTTCAATCATCGCTTTCATTAATTCAAAGCAGTTTAACTGACCGCCAAAGCCCGCTTCAGCATCAGCCACAATTGGGGCAAACCAGTCAATCGAGTTATCACCTTCTGCATGGTGGATTTGGTCAGCACGCTCAAGTGCCTGATTAATTCGTTTCACAACATTTGGCACACTATTGGCCGGATATAAACTTTGATCGGGGTACATTTGTCCAGCAAGATTGGCATCAGCTGCCACCTGCCAGCCGCTTAAATAGATTGCTTTCAACCCTGCTTTCACCTGTTGAACAGCCTGGTTTCCAGTCAATGCACCAAGAGCATTAATGTAGTCTTCTTCATTTAATAGTTTCCAAAGCTTTTCAGCGCCCCGTCGTGCCAATGTATGTTCAATATCAATGGAACCGCGTAATTTGATAACATCCTCTGCTGTATATGGTCTTGTAATTCCCTTCCAACGTGAATCCATTTCCCAGCTTTCTTGTAATTTAGCGACTCTTACATCTGTCATATTTAATTCCTCCTATTTATCTATTAAAATATTTTTTTATAAAAGCTCATATCCAGGTAAAGTTAAGAAATCAACAAATTCGTCATTTTGAATCAATCGGTCAAACAGTTCTGCCGCTTCAGTGAAGCGCCCCTCAGCAAAGCTCTTCTCGCCCACTTCCTGTTTGATCTTTTCTAATTCTTCTTCCTTCAATTGCTGATACATTTCAACCGTTACCTTCCGACCATCATTCAAAACCCCTTTGGGATGACGGATCCACTGCCAAAGCTGAGCCCGAGAAATTTCCGCTGTTGCGGCATCCTCCATTAAGTTGTGAATAGGGGCAGCACCTCTTCCTGATAACCAGGAAGCCACATATTGGATTCCTACATTGATATTGGTGCGGACACCTTCTTCCGTTATGGTTCCTTTAGGCACTTCCAGCAAATCTTGCGCTGTAACGGTAATTTTCTGTTGTTTTCCAGAATGAATTTGGTTTGGCATCGGCATCTCGCGGTTAAAAGCTTCCATTGCAACCGGTACGAGCCCCGGATGAGCAACCCATGTTCCATCATGACCGTCGCGGGCTTCCCGTTCTTTATCAGCGCGTACTTTCGCAAAAGCCTCTTCATTCGCCTGCGGATTATTTTTAACCGGGATTTGCGCAGCCATGCCACCCATTGCCGGTGCCTTGCGGCGATGACATGTTTGAATCGTGAGCAGTGAGTATGATCGCATGAACGGTACCGTCATTGTCACTTGTGAACGATCTGGTAAAATGACATCCTTTTGGTTACGGAGTTTTTTCAGGTAGCTGAAAATGTAATCCCATCTTCCACAATTTAGCCCTGCCGAATGCTCTTTTAACTCATACAGAATTTCATCCATCTCAAATGCCGCCAAGATCGTCTCAATTAATACGGTTGCTTTAATCGTTCCTTGCGGGATGCCCAGTCTTTCTTGGGCAAAAACGAAAATATCGTTCCAAAGCCGAGCTTCCAAGTGGCTTTCAATCTTTGGCAAATAGAAATATGGACCGGTTCCACTTGCCAAAAGATTTTGTACGTTATGGAAAAAATACAATCCAAAATCGATGAAACTACCGGACATCGGCTTTCCATCAAGCAGCATATGTTTTTCTTCTAGGTGCAATCCCCGCGGCCTTACGATCAGCACGGCTGTTTTGTCGTTTAATTTATATTTCTTCCCATCCGGGTTTTCAAAGCTGATCGTCCGATTTACTGCATCTCTTAGGTTGATTTGTCCTTCGACGATATTCTCCCAAGTCGGTGAAGTAGCATCTTCAAAATCCGCCATAAACAATTTGGCTCCTGAGTTTAACGCGTTAATGACCATCTTTCTGTCGGTCGGCCCAGTTATTTCCACCCTCCTGTCCTGAAGATCTTCCGGCAGCGGCGCAATTGTCCAATCACCATTACGGATATGTTTCGTTTCGGGAAGAAAGTCTGGCAGTTTTCCATTATCAATTTCTTCCTGACGTTTCTTTCTCAACTGTAACAGTTCCACTCTTCTTGGGCCGAAGTTTCGCTCCAATTCCTCAACAAATTGCAAGCCTTCCGGTGTTAAAATCTCGTCATATTGGGCTTTCAAGTTTCCTACAACTTCAATGCCTCTTGTTTGCGTCGACATAAACTAGATCACCTCTTTGTTATAATACAGTAAGTTACCTCGATTTGTATTATATAACACAATATTCAAAAATGGAACTACTTTTCTGAAATTTTTAAAAAAATCGGTAAATTTATCCCCGATAGTAAAAAAATAAAAAGCGAGGGCCATTATCTTGGCTCTCGCTTTAGCTCCATTCCTTATATAATTGCTGAAAGTCTTCTTCCCGATTGCCGCTTGTTAAAAATGCTTCGCTGACAATCGCAGTTAACAGCTTTTTTTTCAAAACAGGATTTTCTACATTTTTCCGAATCCATTGCCGTTTGACAAATAGAAATTCTAAATAATCGTCATATGATTGATCAAATTGCTGCTCAAGATCCATGCGAATTTTTCGTGCTAGAATGGGACTAGCTCCTCCTGTTGAAACAGCTATTGTTAACCTGCCTCGTTTTAGTTGCGAAGGCAGGTGGAAATCGGAAGCATCCGGACAATCGGCAATCGTCACCAACTGGTGCGGTTTTGCCGAATCTTTCACAAACCGATTTACTTGTGGATCATTCGTTGCTGCAAAAATCAGCTGTGACTCTTTTACATCATCCGCCGTAAATGGCCTTGGACACCATATTATTTTCTTTTCGTTGGCAAGTCTTTGAAGTTTCCCAGTGACAGTTGGACTGATCACCGTAATCCGGGCCCCTGTTTCAAGCAAACCGGTTACTTTTCTCTCAGCAACCTTGCCCCCGCCAACCACTACCACCTTTTTCCCTATAAGCCGGAGCATAATGGGGTAATAAGAATTCATGGAGAGCTCACTTCAATTGGACATTTATCAGTTAAAACCTTTATCAATGCTTCATTTGTTGATGTTTCCGGCGCCACTGCCCCATTCAATCCTGCATCAGCCAATGCCGAAAGTGTCCTTTCTCCCTTGGCCACAACTTGAATTTTGTTTAAAAACTGGCTTGTATCTATGCCACATTCTTTCAGTACCTGAAAAACCGGATCTACAGAAGCGCTGCATGGGAAAACAACTGTGTTTACATCTGCTTCTTCCAGCATTCTTTTTAAAATTGGAAGGAACTGTCGGTCAAGCTCTTTTCTGCTAGTCACCAAACAATCAACCCCAACATATTTGTTCCGAATGCTCTCATCACCCACAACAAGAACATTCCCTGTTTGGGGCAGATGATCGAATCTTTGAGCAAGAAAGCCTTGTTCATTTAGCGCTTTTATCGTTTTTATCGAAGCACCAAGGAAGTCAGCTGTTATGGTTCGAATATCTATGCTAGCGGCCTGTACTGCTTCGAAAAATTCAGTGACACTTTCGGGTGAAGAAAATACAATTTCATCATAAGCATATATGCTTGATAGATCCACTCTCTGTGGGATCCTTGTCCACTTCGGAAATTCAATGACATCTGCACCTTGGTCCATTAGAAACTTTGCTAAGCGGCTTGGACCAATACCCGTACGGGCTAGCAAGATTTGTCTTCCAAACAGCGGCTTTTTCTCAAACCAGCTGATTTTTTCCCGGAGAGAAACAACATCGCCCACTAGAATAATTGCCGGATTGCTGAAGTTCTCTGCCGCTGCTTTTGCGCAAATATTCGCAAGTGTTCCCTGCAATGTCTTCTGGCGGCTGAATGTTCCCCATTGGATCATGATTACCGGTGTTTCAGCCGGTTTTCCATGTTGTAAAAGATTTTCACAAATAAATGGCAAATTTCCGACTCCCATGTAGAAAGCAATCGTATCCACGCCTTGGAGACTTTTCCAATTTAAGAGCGGCTTTCCGTCTGCCGATTTGTCGTGGGCAGTCACTACCGCAAATGATTCTGCATACTCGCGGTGGGTCACAGGAATTCCAGCATAAAGCGGTACAGCCATCCCAGATGAAACACCAGGTACAATTTCAAATGGAATCTGATACCCTGCCAGAACCGCTGCTTCTTCTCCGACTCTGCCAAAAACTCCGGGATCGCCGCCTTTCAGACGGACAACGGTTTTCCCTTCTAAAGCTTTTGCAACAAGAAGTTCGTTAATATGGTTCTGCCGCAAAATATGACGGTCTGGCAATTTACCGCAATAAATCAGCTCGCAATTATCCTTGGAAAATTCCAATAACTTTGGATTCGCAAGCCGGTCATACAAAATCACATCCGCCTTTTGAATAGCCTCCAGGCCCTTTAATGTTAGTAATCCTATATCCCCTGGCCCGGCACCAACTAAAAATACCTTCCCTGTTTTCATCCGCAGCCTCCCTGTAGTAATTGTATAAAAAAGGTATACACCAAATTTTCTTAAATTGTAAGATTAGAATTTTATAAAGATTATATCATCTTCCATGCAAACTTTATATACCAAAACTTGGACTTAAGAAAAGCACACCCTAAGTGTGCTTATGCTTTGTTTTCAGAATCGGAGAAATTTTTATTAATGGAACAATCCATGTCACAAGAATTCCGATTAATGCAGCGGGCACTGCTTCCCACAATTGCAGCGGCGGGGTAATTAAGATGGCTGTCTTATAAATTGCAAACACTGTAAAGAAGTACATCAGACTTCCCAAAATCGATGCCAGCCAACTGATTCTTTTAAACAGGAGAAAGAACAGCGGTATAAAGATGATCGTCATCGGTACATAGGAGGTTGGGTAATGTACTACATAAAAAACGGACTTGAAGACAAACCTTATTAGGATATAAAGTGATGCAGCCATCACGGGGATAGAAAAATTCTTACAACTTCTGATCGTTACTACCGTGAGCAAGGTTACCACAAAAACTGAATAAATAGGGTAAATCCATTCAGGAATTCCGCCAAAAATTTGTGATTTCGGATCGGAAATAAGTTCGAGAATTTCCTTTGATGCAATTGATTTTCCATGGATATATTGGTTATAGGATATTGCTCCATTTTCCTGCTGCATATTTGGGAATAGAAAGCACTCCAGAAGAAACATCGCAAACCATGTATGCAATGACTTCCAAGATGGTTTTTCCTCATAAGTGTGAGAAAAATAACCATGCCAGACACCAATGATCATAATATCAGTAGCAATATAATAAATGAAATGTGTAGGACTCCAGGTTGTTAAATCAATCCCATATGCAATATGGTAGCTAAAATCGAGTGGAATTCCTATTAGAAATAAAACATACCCGATTGTTGTCAAATTCCTGGAAAACTCAGTCATATATTGGAGCTTCCGCCATTCTTTCATAAGCAAAAATGCGCCTAGGGCAAACCCCATAAAATTAACAATATGAGGAATCGAGTATTCCTCGAATAAATATTTAAAATGATAAGACGCATCCCAAGCCGAGCCAATGAATTTCAATAAAAATGCCACTACCCATAATCGGTAATATTTCAATTTAGCTATTCCCCCTTTTCTTATCCAAGCAAATCAAAAATGTCACCATAGATGGCAATCAAGATATAGTTGATGACGATAGCGACTCCAAACATGATGCCATATTTCAGAACTTTTTTTAGCGTAAATAATCGATAGATAAAAATAATTCCCGCCGTAACAACGAATAGATTGCAAATTAGCAATGACCCAATCACACCAGGACCGTCATCATGCGGTACGTTGGTAACGTGAAGCAGATAGAATGGCAGCAAATCTCTTTCCTCCATCTTCATTTAATTTCGTGTATTTAGTTTTTACACAAAATGATAATTCCTTTCCCACTTTGGAGTATTTTACAATATTATAAACGAAAGCAGTTCATAAAAGTTACAGTTTTTTCTTCCTGAAAAAACCTCTCCCTGTAATAGGAAGAGGTTGATTTGTTGGATTTTAGTACAATTCTGATGTTGTTTTCGCCTGCATATGGAGCAGCAAATAGTCAGGACCGCCTGCTTTAGAGTCAGTTCCGGACATGTTAAAGCCGCCAAATGGCTGATAGCCGACAACGGCACCTGTACAGCCGCGGTTAATATAGAGGTTACCGACATGGAAGTCTTCAATAGCTTGATCGATATGGGCGCGATTATTCGAGATGACCGCTCCAGTTAAGCCATACTCAGTATTATTGGCAATTTCAAGTGCTTCATCAAAGTTTTTCGCTTTGCAGAATCCGACCACAGGGCCAAAAATTTCTTCCTGCATGATGCGGGCTTTCGGATCTAAATCGGCAATAACAGTCGGTTGAATGAAGAAGCCTTTTGAATTGTCGCCTTCCCCGCCAGTCATCAGTCGGCCTTCGTTCTTACCGATTTCAATATATTCCATGATTTTATTGTAGGCACTGCCATCAATAACCGGCCCCATAAAAGTTCCTTGTTCTGCAGGATTTCCAACCGTTAATTCCTTGGTTAATTCAACGACACGGTTCAATACTTGATCATACACAGATTCCACGATTACAGCCCGTGAGCAGGCAGAGCATTTCTGACCGGAAAATCCGAATGCAGATGCCACGATCGATTGTGCTGCCAGTTCAAGGTCAGCTTCAGCATCTACTACAATCGTATCCTTTCCGCCCATTTCAGCAATCAAGCGTTTCATCCAGATCTGTCCTTCACTGATTTTGGAAGAACGTTCAAAAATGCGCAAGCCCACATCTCGTGAACCAGTAAAACTGATGAAGCGGGTATCTTTATGGTCAACTAAATAGTCGCCTACTTCGGCACCACTTCCTGGTACAAAGTTCAGGACACCTTTTGGAAGCCCTGCTTCTTCCATGACTTCAACAAATTTTGCAGCAATGATTGGCGTTGTAGATGCCGGTTTTAACAGAACTGTATTGCCGGTAACAATCGCTGCTACGGTTGTTCCGCACATGATCGCAAACGGGAAGTTCCATGGTGAAATAATAATCCCTACACCAAGAGGAATATAGTTATAGCGATTATGCTCATTTGGACGACTTTGTACAGGTACACCGTCTTTCAAAGACAACATTTGACGGCCGTAATATTCAAGGAAGTCGATTCCTTCTGCCGTATCGGCATCTGCTTCGCGCCATGGTTTCCCCGCCTCTTTTGTCAAAAGTGCAGAAAACTCATGTTTACGGCGGCGGATGATGGCGGCTGCTTTAAACAAAATATCAGCACGGACTTCAGGCTTTGTTTTTCGCCATGTTTTAAATGCTTCGACCGCAGCCTGCATTGCCTTTTCAGCCAACTCTTTGTTTGCTTTGGAAACACGGCCGATAACCTCTTCTTTATTTGCCGGATTATAGGAAACGATTTTATCTTCAGTAGAAATCCTTTCACCGCCGATTAATAAGTCATAGTTCTGACCTAAATAGCTTTCCACTGTCTTTAATCCTTGAAGGAAGCCTTGTCGGTTTTCTTCAAGCGTAAAATCGGTGAACGGTTCATGTCTGTATGGTTGTACCATTTCTAAATCCCTCCTATATAGTAAACGATTTCACCCAAAGAACATTCTACCTCATTCCTATTGTTGCCGCAAATAGTTAAGAAATGCGTAGGCGCCTTGGTCATTCCCCGACAGGCAAATGACAATAGTAAAAGCCCCGAAAAATTCGGGGACTTACTGATAAATATAGACAAATGGATCGGTGTCATTTGCTTTCTTGACAATCAAGGCTTCCGGCCCATTAACCGAGGTCACATTGACAGAAACGGAAAGATATTTTGGAAAATGCTCCATCACAAGTCCGGTCACATATTGGGTAAAGCCCACCGCTTCGGTTTTCCCGTAAAATTGAATAGGGATCGTAATATTTAAATCCTGCAACTGGTCATCTACATAAAAAGCTCTGCCGATTACCCCATTAAAGTTTGGAAAATACTGTTCAACATCCTGTTTAAAGTTCAGGAATTGTGTTTCATCATCACGGTGAGCGCTTTGAGCTTCATCGGAAGGAAATAGGTAGTATTTTTCGTTTACTTTCTGCCATGAATTTAAATTTGTGCTTCCTTTATCGACTGTTGCATAATCAATGAAATTTCCAGGAACAATCGAAGTCTTGCTTTGCTGCTCAAACAAGGCAATCGTAATCGGTACATCCTCTAAACCCTTCATACTCCGCATTCGTTTGACCACTTCTGCGGCAATTTTCTTCCCCTGGCTTTCCATTTCATCATACGGTATACTTTTCTCCATTTCGATAAATCCGCCATTGCTTTGGGTTACCCGATAATAATAGGTCGAATTAAGGGCAAGGCCAATAGCGACACCGCCTAAGGACACATTGCCTTTGTCATCTTTCGTTAAATAGTCATGCTCTAATATATGAGCTAAATAAATTGGGCTGCTTGGCGCCTCCGGTGTACCAGTATCAACCGGGTTTAGGCCGATATTATCCGAGGGCTTGATGCCGTTTTTCTTCAGCTGTTCAGGTGTATATTGACGGTTCAGCCACAGTTTAATTGTGTCTCCTGAGATTTCCTGACCCTCTTGAAAATAATATTTCTTTGTATCAAAACTATGCTGGGCAATTCTCATCAATCCCATTTCAAATTCATTTAAATCATATCTAGTATTAATATCATTTACAACCAGTCCGCGGGCTTTCCCTGGCTGAAAAGGCAAAATCGTTCGATAGTAGTTGTCAGAAATATTATAGCTTGGGATAATTGCTTTCCCCTTCGATTTATCTGTTTTCACAACTTGATTCTGCCCTTGTAATTTTGGTGCACAGGCACTTAATAACAACACCAGGGAGATGGCAAGTACTGAAAGCTTTCTCACGTTGTTCCACCTCTTACTTTTTTAATTCTTCAAGGAGCCTCTCCTCATCCCACACTTCAATTCCGAGTTCTTGTGCTTTCGTGAGCTTCGAACCGGCATCCTCGCCAGCGATTACAAGGTGGGTCTTTTTGCTGACACTCCCGGCTACATTACCGCCGAGAGCTTCGATTTTCTCTTTGGCTTCATTTCTTGTTAAATGTTCCAATTTCCCTGTTAGAACAATAGTTTTTCCGGCAAAGATCGAATCAGATTCCGAGGCAGAAATCGGCTTCGGTCCTTTGTACTCCATATTTACACCGGCGTTTCTTAGCTCTTCTATAAGCTCACGAGCCTCTTCCTGTTCAAAAAAGCTGACAATCGAATCGGCCATTTTATTGCCAATTTCATTAATCGCGATTAATTCTTCTTTTGAGGCTGCTGCCAATTTTTCCATTGTACCAAATTCCTGAGCCAGTGTTTTAGCAGCCTTTGCTCCGACATGGCGGATTCCAAGGCCAAATAACAACTTCTCCAATGAATTGCTCTTTGAAGCCTCGATAGCTGCTAACAGCTTAGAAACGGATTTCTCGCCCATTCGTTCAAGGGCTAAAAGCTGCTCGCGAGTCAGCTTGTAAATATCAGCTACATCAGTAATCAGATTTTCTGCAAACAGTTGACTGATGACCTTTTCCCCAAGTCCTTCAATATTCATTGCATCTCTTGAAACGAAATGAATCAGCCCCTCACGGATTTGCGCAGGGCATTTGGGATTGATGCATCTTAATGCCACTTCACCTTCTAGACGGACCAACTCACTTTCACATTCCGGACAATGGGTTGGCATGTAAAAATCCACTTCCATGCCTGTCCGCTGATCTACTAAAACATTTACGACTTCAGGAATAATGTCACCGGCTTTTTTGATGACAACTTTATCGCCAATTTTAATGTCCTTTTCACGAATGAGATCTTCATTATGCAAGGAAGCGCGTTGAACAGTAGTTCCAGCCACTCTTACAGGTTCCAAAACTGCTGTTGGGGTGATCACCCCGGTACGTCCGACACTTAATTCGATATTTAACAGAGTGGTTACCACTTCTTCAGCAGGAAATTTATATGCAATCGCCCACCGCGGACTTTTTACGGTTGTTCCAAGAATTGCCTGCTGGTGAAGGGAATCGACTTTAATCACAATTCCGTCAATGTCATATGCAAGCTGGTGGCGCTGTTCTGTCTTTTCCTTTATAAATTCCATTACCTCTTCAATAGTGGCGCATTTTCTACGCTCATGATTCGTTTTAAAACCAAGCCGGTCCAAATAATCTAGTCCCTCGCTGTGAGAAACGACACCGACCGCCTCAGGATTACCGATTCCATATAAAAACACATCCAGCTTCCTTGAGGCAGCGATTTTCGGATCAAGCTGCCTTAAGGAACCGGCAGCAGCATTCCTTGGGTTGGCAAACTGCTCTTCACCCCGCTCTTTCCTTCTTTCATTCAACGCCACAAAGGAAAGCTTAGGCATAAAAGCCTCGCCGCGTACTTCAATCGACACTTCTTCAGATAAGCGGAGCGGAATGGATTTGATCGTCTTTAGATTGGAGGTAATATCTTCTCCGATAATGCCATCCCCGCGCGTTGCCCCTTGTACAAATAAACCGTCTTCATAGCGTAAGGACACAGCAAGACCATCAATTTTCAATTCGCAAACATAAGAAAAATCATCACCGACAGCCTTGCGGATCCTTCGGTCAAAATCCCTTAAATCCTGTTCATTAAAGGCGTTCGCAAGGCTTAACATCGGAGTGCGGTGTTCTACTTTTTCAAACAGTTCCAGAGCCGCTCCGCCGATGCGCTGAGAAGGAGAATCTGCTGTTTTCAAATGTGGGAATTGCTCCTCAAGCGCTAATAGCTCCTGCATTAACCTGTCATATTCAGCATCGGGAACAGAAGGTTTATCCAGCACATAATATTCATAGCCATATTGCGTTAACAGACGTTTTAATTCATCAATTCTTTGTTCAGCCGTTTGCATGTCCATACATTCAGCCCTTTCATAAAAAATCTCATCTATTATAATGCAGAGCACTTATTTAGGACAATTGTTAAGCTATTTACATTTGTCATGCTTTTTGAATTGGCGCAAATTTGGCCAGCAGGCGTTTAATGCCAATTGGACTTGGGAAGGCAATATCAAGCTCGGTGCTTTCACCTTGACCTTTGACGCTGACCACCGTTCCGATTCCCCATTTGCCGTGCTCAGCTTTATCGCCAACCTTCCAGGCAACTTCCTCCCCGCCCGACGCTGCTGAAACAGGGCGGGTTACCGGTTTGCGTGCCGGATTTGAACCGCCAAAGGACGTACGTGCTGAACCTGAAGCCCCAAACGGCCTTGACCCAAACGCACTCTTTCTTTCCGGCTCAACACCTTCCACCAGTTCATCCGGGATTTCGCTGATAAAACGTGATGGCGGGTTCATATTCGTGCGGCCAAACAACGTTCTCATTTGAGCATTCGTTAGGAATAGGCTTTTTTCTGCTCTTGTAATCCCTACATAAGCAAGCCGCCGTTCTTCCTCCATTTCAACCTCATCCATCAAACTGCGGCTGTGCGGAAACACGCCTTCCTCCATCCCGATCAAGAAGACAACTGGAAATTCTAATCCTTTGGCTGAGTGTAATGTCATTAATACAACTGAATCAGCCTTTTCCCCGTCTTCATCTAATGAATCAATATCAGCGACAAGAGCCAAGTCTGTTAAAAAAGCAATCAGACTTTTGTCTTCATTTGTTTCCTCAAAATTCTTCGTCACTGACATGAATTCCTCAAGGTTTTCCAAGCGGCTTTGTGCTTCTAGAGATTTTTCCGCCTTTAGCATTTCACGGTAACCGGTCTTTTCCAGGACCTCGTCCACTAATTCTGTGACCGAAAGATATTCCTGCATTTGTGTGTAATTTTTAATTAGATCACGAAATTCTTTTGCCGCTTTCGTAATTTTTGGGCTTAGGCCAATCAAATCAATAGAATCCAAAGCTTGAAAAATCGATAAATCATGCATAGCGGCAAAATCCGCAATTTTATCAAAAGAAGTAGACCCAATTCCCCGTTTCGGTACATTGATAATTCGCTGAAGACTGATATCATCGTCCGGGTTGGAAATCAAACGTAAATAAGCTAGCATATCTTTAATTTCTTTCCGGTCATAGAACTTGGTTCCACCGACAATAGAATACCCAATATTGGATTTTAACAGCACTTCCTCCATCACACGGGATTGCGCATTTGTCCGGTACAGAATTGCAATATCGGATAGTGAATATTCATTGTTTCGAGTTAATTCTTTAATCTTCCCCGCAACAAATTGTGCTTCACTTTGCTCGCTGTCTGCACGATAATAGACAATCTTATTTCCTTCGGGATTTTCCGTCCATAAATTCTTCAGCTTACGGTTTAAGTTATTCTCAATCACCTTATTGGCTGCCATAAGAATCCTTTTCGTTGAACGATAGTTTTGCTCCAGCATGATCACTGTTGCATTTGGATAGTCCTTTTCAAAAGAAAGAATATTGGTAATATCAGCGCCGCGCCAACGATAAATCGATTGGTCCGAGTCACCAACTACACAAAGATTTTTAAAGCGGTTTGCCAATAATTTCACTAAGATATATTGGGCTTTGTTGGTGTCTTGATACTCATCAACATGAATGTATTGAAACTTGCGCTGATAATATTCCAATACATCTGGAACCCGTTTAAACAATTGAATGGTCATCATAATCAAATCATCGAAGTCGAGGGCCTGATTTTTCCGCAGCCTCTTCTGGTATTCTTCATACACATCACTAACAATCTGCTCATAATATCCGCCCGACATTTTACTGTACTCTTCCGGATCCATCAATTCATTTTTCGCTGAACTGATAGAGCCTAAAATAGCCCTCGGATCAAACTTTTTCGGGTCGATATTTTTATCTTTTAAAATCCCTTTAATCACCGACTGTTGATCAGTTGTATCCAAAATCGTAAAATTGCGGTTAAAGCCGATCCGGTCAATATCGCGGCGTAAAATTCGAACACACATGGAGTGGAACGTGGAAATCCAAATTTCTTCTGCCGTGCCTCCCATCATTTTGCCGATTCTCTCTCTCATTTCACGGGCCGCTTTATTTGTAAAGGTAATCGCTAAAATGTTATAGGGATTCACCTGTTTTTCTACAATTAAATAGGCAATTCGATGTGTTAACACCCTCGTTTTGCCGCTTCCGGCACCGGCCATAATCAAAAGTGGGCCGTCAGTTGCTTTGACAGCCTTCTGCTGTTCCGGATTCAAACCGTTTAAAAGCTTATCGGTTAAATATTGCATTTTCCCACCTACAATCACGAACATTCGTTCTCCGTTTTTTATCATATTAGATTATGAATTGATTAGAAAATACTACCGTACTGCCTTAACTGTTTCTAACGCTTGGACAAAGTCTTCATAAATAGCATTGCCGACGACAATGACATCAGTATGCTTGGCCATTTCTGCTGCCTGTGTAAAGGTCGAGATGCCTCCACCGTAAAACAGCGTTGTTTTCTTGAGCACTTTTTTCACATCCGCCACCAACGCCGCATCACCGTATTTACCGCTATATTCCAAATAAAAAATCGGCAGCCGGAACATTTTCTCTGCCATGATCGCATAGGCCTTCACGTCTTCTCTAGTCAGGCGTGTTTGAGCAGAAGTCAGCTTTGCCGCTTTACAATCTTCATTCAGAATACAATAACCTTCCATCATCATTTCATCCCAATTCATGATTTCACCAAACTCCTTCACCGCCTGATGATGGAGTCCGGTAATCCATGCGGTGTCATTGCTGTTTAACACGGTCGGGATGAAATAGAAATCAAAGCCAGGGGTAATCGTCTCAATACTGGAAACTTCAAGAATACACGGAACTGTATACTTCCGGATTCTCGCCATTAAATCCAGTACACCATCAAGGGTTACTCCGTCGGTTCCCCCGACAATTACAGCATCCGTCCCAGATTCACATATTTGTTCTAATCTTTGATCAGAAATCTCTTTGTTTGGGTCAAGTTTAAATACATGACGCCATTCACGAACATCATACATCTAAAGGAGTCCTCCCATTCGTTCTTTCCATTTAACCATTATAGCATCTGCCCTCTCGATTCAAAAAGAAAACAATGAATCTAGACTTTGAAATATTTGGGTGTGTTTATTGTTATCAGCCTAAATTTGTCGATTTCTTCTTAAAGTCTGTTGAGATCCCTTCATTTTGTCCAAAAGTTTGCCGAAATCATTTTAATTTTTCTTGGCCTTCCAATCTCATAAACAAAAAAATAACCGAAAGACTTGTTCTTTCGGTTGGATTAATCTTTGATCGCTTTACTGTTTTCTTCTTTAATCCGTTCGAGCACCATTTCATAGCTATCATTGCCGAAATTTAAACAACGTTTTACCCGTGAAATCGTAGCGGTACTAGCGCCGGTTTCTGTTTCAATTTTATGATACGTATTGCCTTCACGGAGCATTTTGGCAACGTCAAGCCTTTGTGCTAGTGATTGTATTTCATTTATCGTGCAAAGATCATCGAAAAATCGATAGCACTCTTCTATATCCCTTAACGAAAGAATTGCTCTAAATAATTGATCAAGCTCTTTGCCGCGTAATTTATCAATTTGCATCTTCTTTCCCTCCTTGAATAAAATCCAAACTTTTACACTTTAACTTATTAATATATTATACTTTAACGCATTATTGAAGGAAAGAGAACTGCTTTATTCATTACATCATATATCCCCTGCTGAGTAATCCGAATATATGGCAAATGCGTTGAGGAAAAGAATAACAGGCTGTAAATTGGATCCGAAAAGGAATAGCCACGCTTCTTTAGTTCATCGAAAAGTTTTTTTTCATGAACAATTAATTGTTCAACAGGAAGATCCGACATAATTCCATTTAGTGGAAGAGGCAGTTCGAACACTACTTCGCCATTCTCGATCAAGACAATGCCGCCGCCTAACTCTTTCATTCTATTAAAAGCGCGCAGGATATCCTGCTTATTTTTCCCAATTAAAATAATATCCCCCGTATTTGAATAAGAACTTGCCAATGCGGACAAATTCGTGGCAAATCCTTTTAATAATGTATTAATCCGCCATTTTCCTTTACGATCAATTAATGTAAAAAAGCATTCATCATGAACGGTTGAAAGTTCATCTCCGGAAACATCGATGGAAATTGAATAAGGTTTGGTAATAACGGAGTTCTCCATTTTAATCCCAAATGGCATCGAAAATTGCAAATCATCCATTGATAAGTTCCAATCAAGTTCCATTGGTTTTAAGCCATATTCATTCCAATTCATAGATGGATAAGCATCTTCTACCCTCTTACCTTCACGTTTTACCCATTTCCCTTTGGCCAAAACAGAGATAGGTGTAGGATTTTCAATGCTTGGTAAAAAGTTGATGTTTGCTACTCTTCCCGTGGCAATATTACCATGTAAATGAGCGATGTTGTAGTATCTTGCAATATTGACGGTGGCCATATTATAGGCATCAATAATCGGAACCCCTTTTTCAATCGCAATGCGGATTAATTGGTCTGTGATGCCGTGTTCGTAAAAGGAAGATGACGCCCCGTCCGTATTAAAAAATAAACGGTCATATACGTCTATACCCAATCGTTTCATATCATCCAAAAGCTGCGGAAGATCAGGGCGAATGGACGAATGTCTCAATGATACGGTATAGCCCTGCATTAACCGGTCGTATACTTCTTCCCCTGTCATTGCCTCATGATCACAATCAGCGCCCAGCAGCATCATTTTGGCCAATGTTTTTTCCGATGCACCAGGGAAATGCCCTTCAATTTGTTTGCGCATCCTTTTTGCTTCCTGAATCCAGTGAAGCATTAAATCATCGCCGCTTAATAATTTCGGCCATCCGGTCAATTCTCCACCTTGAAGAACGGCATCAAACTCCAGCCATGATTTAATATTACTATGCGAAAAAATTTCAACTTCATCCAATATTTCCGTCTGCGAATCAAAGCGGCACCACCAAAACATTGTTGTCGGTAGTGAGCTAAGATCCCTTACCAATGAAAACGCTTTCTCCCTTTTTAAATGTAAAGCCAATACCATGTTATCATTGATCAGCATCGTTGTTCCAAACTGTGATACATAAGACGCCAGTGATTGGGGATTATATAATTGAAATGGATGAGCATGCGGTTCGATATATCCAGGAACCAAAATTTGATCGGTGCAGTCAATGATTTCACAGTTTTCCGTGTTTATTGGAAGTTTATCTCCAACATAAACAATCCGGTCTTGATAAATCCAAATATTTGCTCTCATCCACTTTCGAAATGTTTGATTTAAATATAAGGCGTTTTTCAAAAGAATCGTGGGGGATTGAACTCCATCCAAAACGGATACATGCATGCGTATATGTTTGTTTTTCCAGCGGTAGCGTTGCTCAAGCATACGATATCCCTCCCTAAATTAACGTATCTATTTTGAAAAAACATAATTTTTCCATAAAGAAAACCCTTACAAAAAATTCACTTGATACTATACTATCATACTTTTCTATTTAAAACAGTAAAGAATTGAAAAATACTGTAAAAATTTCGTGAAGAGGTGAACAAGATGTATGGTAAACCAAACATCGGGATTATAAACGCGCTCATACGCATTACTATCGGATTTGCAATTCTTTCTTGGTGCACTGCTAAATTGGTTAAGCACCCTTGGAGGGATTCTTATTTCTTAATTGCCATCTGTGCTGCTATGAAGGTGGCCGAAGGAATTGTCCGCTACTGCCCTTTGACCGCTTTATATGAAAAATGCCAATATATGACGAAACAAGAAAAGCTAACAAATGAAAATACCGAAGAAACGCCAATCAATCCGACATAGTGATAAAACTTTTAGAAGTGTGATTATTCCCATATCACACTTGAAATTACGGATTACACTTGCATGAACACTCTCGTATAATGTTATTTCAAAAAAATGACGGCTGCCCGCATTTGCGGACAGCCTCACTGAAAGGAAGTTGATGGCTCATGTATCAGTATTTAGAATACGTTACTGACACGTCATTTGTCATTGCTTTAGTGATTGGCGGGATTGTAGCTACTTACTATGCGCTTGCCAGTCGCACTAGAAGACGTGCCCGATAGCCTTTGCACCGATATCTTTTCTGTAAAAAATGTCCTTGCATGACAATTTTTCCAATTCTGTATAGACTTTTGCCTGAGCCTCTTGTAAATGATCGGCTTTTGCACCGACAAGGAGAACCCTGCCGCCGGCTGTTAAAATAAAGCCGGCGGTATTTTTAACTGTTCCAGCATGGAAAATATAAGCGTTAATATTTTCTAAGCCCTCGAGAACGGCACCCTTTTCATAGTTCTCAGGATAGCCATTGGCAGCGACTACTACCCCAAGCATGGCTTGCGGATCCCATTCAAGCTTTGGCGTACCCCCTTCTAAAAGCTCCAATATGACTTTAACTAAATCAGATGATAGTCTTGGCAATATCACTTGGGTTTCCGGATCTCCGAAGCGGGCATTAAACTCAATCACCTTTGGACCATCAGCTGTTTTCATTAGTCCTGCATAAAGAATCCCGCAGAAGCTTCGCCCTTCTTCCACCATTGCTTTTGCTGCCGGAATCAAAATCGTATCGACAGCGGTTTGAACTGTATCCGTACCAATATGCGGGACAGGTGAATAAGCACCCATGCCTCCGGTATTTGGCCCCTTATCCCCATCAAATGCTCGCTTATGGTCCTGAGCAATCTCAAGCGGCACCACAACTTCTCCGTTAACGAATGCCATTAACGAAAATTCTTCGCCGCTTAAAAATTCCTCAATAACGACCTGGGAAGAGGCGGCACCAAATTTCTGATCTACAAGCATGTCTTCAAGACTTTCCAAGGCTTCTTCCACTGTCATGGCGACAGACACGCCTTTTCCAGCGGCCAGTCCATCTGCTTTAATAACAATAGGAGCACCCTTCTCAACCACATAGTCACGTGCCTCTTCAAATGAGGTAAACACCGCATAATCAGCAGTCGGGATGTTGTATTTCTTCATTAATTCTTTCGCGAATGACTTACTGCCTTCAATTTCTGCAGCTTTTTTACTTGGACCAAACACCTTTAAACCGGCCGCTAGAAACTTGTCAGCCAGACCCTCTAAGAGCGGCACTTCCGGCCCAATAATCGTTAAGCCAATCCCTTCATTTAAAGCAAATTCAATCAGTTTCTCGTGTTCTGATTCGTCGATGGGGACAGGTTCTGCCACATTCTCCATTCCGACGTTGCCTGGAGCCGCGAATACTTTTTCTACGAGCGGGCTTTCGCTCACTTTACACACTAGTGCATGCTCTCTGCCGCCGCGCCCAATAATTAGCACCTTCACTATTTTCACCCCGTTTTAGTGTTTAAAATGCCTTACCCCGGTAAACACCATGGCGATGCCATATTCATCCGCTTTTTTAATCGAATCCGCGTCACGAACTGAACCACCCGGCTGTATAATAGCGGTAATACCGGATTTTGCCGCTGCCTCAACGGTATCATCCATTGGGAAAAAGGCATCTGAAGCAAGTGCAGCACCTTCAGCCTTACTGCCTGCTTGCTTAAGCGCAATTTCTGCGGATCCTACACGGTTCATCTGACCGGCACCAATCCCAAGGGTCATGTCTTTATTTGAAACAACAATAGCATTGGACTTCACATGTTTAACAACCTTCCAGCCGAGTTTTAATGCTTCCCACTCTTCAGGAGTCGGCTGTCTTTTGGTTGGAATGGTAATGTTAGCATCATCAAGTGAATAATCATCTTGCTCTTGTACGAGCAAGCCACCCTCGACCGTTGTCATTTTGAGTTCTGCCTTGTTTTCTTTTTCAAAGGAAATGGTTAATAAGCGCAGATTCTTTTTCTTTTCCGTTAAAATAGCAACAGCTTCTTCCGAGAAAGAGGGAGCAATAATAATTTCTAGAAAGATCTCGTGAAGTTTGGTAGCCGTTTTCGCATCAACTTCACGGTTAAAGGCAATAATTCCGCCAAAAATTGAAACTGGATCTGCAGCGAATGCTTTTTCAAATGCCTCAAAAACTGTTTTGCCAGTACCAACACCGCATGGGTTCATATGCTTCACTGCAACAGCAGCAGGCTCCTTGAACTCTTTCACAATCTGCAATGCGGCATCGGCATCATTGATATTATTGTAAGATAGTTCCTTGCCATGAAGTTGTTTTGCATAGGCAATGGAAAATTCGGAACCAAGCGGTTTTTTATAGAACGCTCCCTTTTGATGCGGATTTTCCCCGTAGCGTAGTGTCTGCTTCAATTCATAGGTAACCGTTAATTTTTCTGGTGTTTCTTCCCCTGCAAGATTTGTCATGTATTCAGCGATTAAGGCATCATATGCTGCCGTGTGGCGGAATACTTTAGCAGCCAGCTTTGCCCTCGTTTCAAGGGTTGTTTCACCGCTTGTCTTTAACTCATTTAACACTGTCTCATAATCAGTTGGATCCACTACAACCGTTACATATTGGTGATTTTTTGCTGAGGCGCGAAGCATCGTCGGTCCACCGATATCAATGTTCTCGATCGCGTCAGCTACCGTCACGTCCGGTTTTTCAATCGTCTGCTGGAAAGGATAGAGGTTGACTACTACAAGCTGGATCGGCTCAATGCTATGCTCTTGCAATTGCTTTTGATGAGATTCGTCATCGTGTTTCGCCAGCAGGCCGCCATGGATAAACGGGTTTAACGTTTTAACACGTCCTTCTAAAATTTCCGGGAACCCGGTAACATCACTGACACTTAAGACAGGCAGTCCCAGCTCCTGAAGCATTTTTTTCGTTCCACCGGTTGAAATAATTTCAAAGCCAAGGCTGGCTAACTCTTTTGCGAATTCACCAACTCCATTCTTGTCTGAAACACTAATAAGTGCACGCTTTCTTGCCACTTATAACCTCTCCTTTCGTCAACAGCACTTGCAGAATTGCTGGATATAGTTTGTGTTCAATCGCATGAATTTTCTGTTGCAAACTCTCTCTTGTTTCATTTTCTTCTAGTCTTATCCGCTCTTGAGCAATAATCGGACCTGTATCCATCCCTTCATCCACATAGTGGATTGTGACTCCGCTCCATTTTGCTTTTGCTGCCAAAGCCTGGCCGATTGCATCTTTTCCAGGGAACTCCGGCAGAAGCGAAGGATGAATATTCACAATGCGCCCTTGGTACTCCTTTAATAAAGTTGGGCCAATCAGCCGCATATAACCGGCAAGGATAACAAAATCAACCTTTTCATTCTCAAGCAGCCGCAATATTTCCTGTTCATAATCAGCTTTACTGTGATAATTCTTAGGGTTAAATACAAAAGTTGGAATGTTCGCTGTTCTTGCCCGTTCAATACAGTAAGCGCCAGGTTTATCGCAAACAAGCAACGAAATCGCCGCCTCTAGTTCGCCTTTTCTTACGGCATCAATGATCGCCTGAAAATTGCTTCCGCTTCCTGATGCAAATACGGCGATCTTTTTCATTGGCGGCCACCTCTGCCATGAATGCGAATGCCTGATTCTTCCGTCACAACACCAATTTGATAAGCTGTTTCGCCCACTTGCTGAAAGTGCTCCATTAGCGGTGCCGCAGTTTCCGGGCTGACAGCAATGACCATGCCAATTCCCATGTTAAAAATATTGTACATCTCATTATAGTCAATTTGTCCAACTTCAGAAATTAGCTTGAATATAGAAGGGATGTTCCAGCTTTTTTCATCCAGTTCCGTACCAAATCCACTGGGGAGCATCCGCGGAATATTCTCAATAAAACCGCCGCCGGTAATATGGGCCATCCCTTTAATCGTGAATTTCTCCAAAGCGGATAAAATCGGCTTCACATAAATCTTTGTCGGTTTCAATAATTCCTCGCCTAATGTACAGCCAAGTTCTGAAACATATTCGATTAACGACCAGTTGTTAAAGACCTTCCGAACAAGTGAGTAACCATTGCTATGGATCCCGCTTGACGCCAGACCAATCAGCACATCTCCCGGCTTTACCCGTTCACCTGTGATCAGCTTCGATTTCTCACAGGCACCGACAGCAAACCCAGCCAAGTCGTACTCGTTCTCCCGATAAAGCCCGGGCATTTCCGCTGTTTCTCCACCGATCAAAGCACAGCCCGCCTCTTCACATCCGTCCGCGACACCTTTTACAATGGCCTCGATTTTTTCCGGTAAGGCTTTCCCAAGAGCAATATAATCCAAAAAGTAAAGCGGCTCGGCTCCTTGAACGACAATATCATTCACACACATAGCCACCGCATCAATGCCAATCGTATCATGACGATCCATCATAAAAGCGATTTTCAATTTGGTTCCGACTCCATCGGTGCCTGACACCAAGACCGGCTCTTTGTAGTTTAAGCTAGAAAGGTCAAACATGCCGCCAAAGCCACCGAGACCTCCGATGACGCCTGCCCTTGCTGTTTTTTGTACATGCTGCTTCATTCTGGCTACGGCTTCGTAGCCTGCTTCAATATCAACTCCGGCTTCTCTGTAGGCATTTGCCATCATCCTTACCCCCTCTGGTAATAATATTGCAATGTATCAGGATAAATTTCGGTAGGGTAATTACCGGTAAAACAGCCGAGGCAGAATTTGGGCTCTCCATCTTGGCCAAGTGCTTTTACCATGCCCTCCAAACTTAAGAATGTTAAGGAATCCGCACCGATCAACTGCCGAATTTCCTCCACGCTTTTATCCGAAGCAATTAATTCTTCCTTTGTGGATGTATCAATTCCATAGAAACACGGGTTGGTAATTGGCGGTGAGCTAATGACCACATGAACTTCTGTTGCTCCGGCTTCTTTTAACAAGGAAACAATTCGTCTACTTGTCGTTCCGCGGACGATCGAATCATCGACCATAATTACACGCTTTCCTTCCACAACACCGCGAACAGCGGAAAGTTTCATTTTAACGCCCTGTTCACGTAATGACTGTGACGGCTGGATGAACGTTCTGCCAACATAACGATTTTTAATTAAACCCATTTCATAAGGAATCCCCGCTGCTTCGGCATAACCGATGGCCGCTGAAATGCTGGAATCTGGCACGCCTGTTACAACATCCGCTTCAATTGGCGCCTCAAATGCTAGACGTTTCCCCATATTTTTACGTGCTGTATGGACATTGATGCCATGAATATTGCTGTCAGGCCTTGAAAAATAAACATACTCCATCATGCACATCGATTTTGTTGTACTAAGAGCGAATCGGTCAGAGGTTAGTCCCTTTTCATTAATTATCAATAATTCCCCAGGCATGATGTCCCGGGTGTATTCAGCACCAATGACATCAAACGCGCATGTTTCTGAGGCAATGACATAGGCTTCGCCAAGACAGCCGAGCGACAGCGGTCTTAAACCATGCGGATCAAGTGCCACCATCAACTCTGTTTCGGTCATAATTAGATAGGCATACGCCCCTTTTAACATCGAAAGGGCATTTTTCACTTGGTCTCTCATTTCTTTATATCCGCTTCTTCTAATCAAATGCGCAAGCACTTCAGTGTCTGAGCTTGTTTGAAAAATACTTCCCTGTGATTCAAGCTGATGCTTCAAAGAATTTGCATTGACTAGATTGCCGTTATGGGCGAGTGCCAGACTGCCGCTTTGCGAATGAAACAGGAGGGGCTGAACATTTTCATAACCGCCCCCGCCTGCTGTGGCATAGCGTACATGGCCGATGGCAGCATGTCCGTTTAACTGCTTCATGGCTTCTGCCGTGAAAATCTCCGTAACAAGCCCCTCACCTTTTACACCGGTTAACTGTTTCCCATCGGAAACAACAATTCCGGTTCCTTCCTGGCCGCGGTGCTGGAGACTGTGCAGCCCGTAATAGGTCAGCTGGGCTGCATCTTTATGACCCCACACACCAAAAATTCCGCACTCTTCATTTAATCCCTTGATTTCAGCAAGCATGGGATCGCTCCTTTCCAGGCAGCTTTTAGTTCTTCTACTGTGCTCTCAAGAACTGTTTCTCCCTCGGCTGCAACTGTTAACATTCCAGATTGATTAACTTCCCCGATCAATTGCGCTTCTACTAAACTTTCAAACTTAGCTTGGTGTTCTTTTTTAATGGATAACAAGAAGCGGGATTGCGTTTCACTGAAAAGGGCCGATGCCTGGTTTCCAGTAATCGTCACTGTTGCACCGAGCCCGTTTCCGGCAAATAGACATTCCGCCAAGGCAACCGCCAGGCCGCCTTCTGACAAGTCATGCGCAGATTGAACAATTCCAGTGCGAATAGCTGCCAGAACCTGTGCCTGTCTTTCTCTTTCAACTTGCATATCAATTTCTGGTGCTTTGCCGAAAATCCGGCCATAAAGCAGCTTTTGTAGTTCGCTGCCGCCAAATTCACCCTTTGTTTCCCCAACTAGATAAATTAAGTCGCCAGCGTTCTTGAAATGCTGAGTCGTAATATGGTCAAGGTTAGTGATAAGGCCTACCATGCCGATTACTGGAGTCGGGTAGATGGCTGTTCCACTTGTTTCATTATAAAGTGATACGTTTCCGCCAATGACTGGTGTTCCTAGGACACGGCACGCTTCGCTGATGCCATCTGCCGCTTTTTCAATCTGCCAAAATACTTCCGGCTTTTCCGGGTTTCCAAAATTAAGGTTATCGGTGATGGCCAACGGCTCGGCGCCGGAGCAAATGATATTCCTAGCTGCTTCAGCAACAGCAATTTTCCCACCGGTTTCAGGATCGAGATAGACATATCTTGCGTTACAGTCTGTCGTCATCGCTAATGCTTTACGAGTTCCTCTAATTCGGGTTACAGCGGCATCAGAACCAGGAGAAACAACTGTATTGGTACGCACCATGTAATCATATTGCTCATATACCCATTCCTTGCTGGCAATGGTTGGCTGGCTTAAAAGTTGCAGCAATGTACTTTTTAGATTATCAACCTGTGGAACTTCATTATCCATCGCTTGGAATTCAGCAAAATAAGCCGGTTCTTTTGATGGTTTATGGTAAACCGGAGCGTCCTCAGCCAAGGCGTCCACTGGGATATCCGCCACTACTTCTCCTTTATGTAGCAGACGGAATTGTTTATCATCCGTAACCTTGCCGATTGCCACACATTCCAAGTCATATTTTGCAAAAAGATCTTTAATTTCTTGTTCCCTGCCCTTTTTCACAACAATAAGCATCCGTTCCTGTGATTCGGACAGCATCATTTCATAAGCGGTCATGCCAGTTTCCCGTTGAGGTACCAAATCAAGATTCAGCTCAATCCCCATACCAGCTTTGCTGGCCATTTCCGATGAAGAGCTAGCAAGTCCCGCCGCACCCATATCTTGAATTCCGACAAGCGCATCAGATTGGACCAGTTCAAGACAGGCTTCCAGCAACAGCTTCTCCATAAATGGATCGCCCACTTGTACGGCCGGCCGTTTTTCATCAGACTGCTCCGTTAACTCCTCCGAAGCAAATGTCGCACCGTGGATTCCATCACGTCCCGTCTTTGCCCCTACATACATGACCGTATTGCCAAGACCATGTGCCTGTCCCTTTTTAATATCCTTATGATCGATTAGCCCGACACACATCGCATTGACAAGCGGATTTCCTTCATAACATGGATCAAATTGAACTTCACCGCCAACTGTCGGAATGCCAATACAGTTACCGTAACCGGCAATCCCTGCTACCACTTCTTTAAACAAATAGCGGACTCTTGCGGAATCCAGTTCGCCGAAACGAAGCGAATTTAATAGGGCAATCGGACGTGCTCCCATAGAAAAAACATCGCGGATAATCCCGCCAACACCCGTTGCTGCGCCTTGATATGGCTCAATAGCGGATGGGTGGTTATGACTTTCAATTTTAAACACAACTGCCTGGCCGTCACCGATATCAACAATTCCTGCACCTTCACCAGGACCTTGAAGGACCTTTTCACCGGTTGTTGGGAATTTTTTTAAAACAGGCTTGGAGTTTTTATAGCTGCAATGCTCGGACCACATGACCGAAAATAGTCCTGTTTCTGTATAATTCGGAGTTCTGCCGAGAATTTTTTCGATCATCGCAAACTCTTCATCGGACAAACCCATTTGCTGATAGATTTTTTCTTGCTTAATTTGTTCCGCATTTGGTTCAAGCGTTGACAACATGTGCTTCCCTCCAAGTTTTTACGATTGATTGAAACAATTTCAGCCCATCAGCACTGCCTAAAAGAACATCAACTGCTCGCTCAGGGTGAGGCATCATCCCAAGAACATTTCCTTTTTCATTCACAATGCCGGCAATATCAGCGAGACTTCCGTTCGGATTGTTTCGGTATGTGAACACAATTTGATGATTGGCCTTTAGTGCAGCCAAAGTTTCCTCGTCACAGTAGTAATTGCCTTCCCCATGGGCAACAGGAATAGAAATGGTTTGATTTGGCTGGTACTCGCCAGTAAACATGGTTTGATTGTTTTGGACGACTAAGTCAACCGGTTTACAAATAAAGGAAAGACTTTCGTTTCGTCTCATTGCGCCAGGAAGCAAGCCTGCTTCCAGCAAAATTTGAAATCCGTTGCATACCCCTAGGACCGGTTTGCCTGCTTCAGCTGCTTTGACTACTTCCTGCATCACCCTGCTAAAACGGGCAATGGCTCCTGACCGGAGGTAATCACCATAGGAAAATCCGCCAGGGAGAAGGATTCCGTCATATTCGTCTAGGCTTTCGGCATCATGCCATACATATTCAACTTCTTCGCCAAGCTCATCTTTAATGGCATGGTACATATCGACATCACAATTGGATCCCGGAAAGACGATCACTGCAAACTTCACTGAGCGACAACCTCCTCTACCTCGTAACGGTAATCTTCAATAACCGGGTTTGCCAAAAGCTTCGTACAAATTTCATTCACCACTTCATCAATATTGCGTTCAGATTTTTCGATTGTTAATTCCATATATTTGCCGATTCGGACATCGGTCACTTCATGATAATTCAATGAATTTAAAGAATGGGTAACGGCTTTTCCCTGCGGATCTAAAACACTTTCTCTTAATGTAACAAATACCTTCACTTTATACATGTTGTGGCCCTCCAAGTCTTTTTAAGATCGTTTCATATGCTTCTGTTAAACTACCTAAATCACGGCGGAATACATCTTTATCCAGCTTTTCATTCGTTTGCTGATCCCATAGGCGGCAAGTATCGGGAGAGATTTCGTCTGCTAGTAAAATTTGTCCCTGTGCATCTTTGCCGAACTCGAGTTTAAAATCGATTAATCTGATGCCAAGTTCTGCAAAAAAGCTCGATAAAACCGCATCCACCTTCAATGCTTTTTCCCTCAGAATTTCAATCTCTTCAGCTGTTGCCACTTTTAATTCCCGAATATGGTCAACAGTAACCAGCGGGTCACCAAGAGAGTCATCTTTCAGATAAAATTCAACGATCGGTGCTGACAGCGGACGGCCTTCTTCGATTCCCAATCTTTTTGAAAAGCTTCCTGCCGCTACATTACGTACAACCACTTCAAGCGGGATGATGGACACTTTTTTCACAAGCTGTTCGGTTTCGGAAATCCGTTTAATAAAATGAGAATCAATGCCTTTTTCCTTTAACTTTAAAAATAGCAAACTCGTAATCTCATTGTTTAAACGACCCTTACCAGTGATTTCTGCCTTTTTTTCTCCGTTAAAGGCAGTAGCGGAATCTTTATACTCCACCAAAACAACTTGTTCTTCTTCTGTTGTATAAATACGCTTCGCTTTTCCTTCATACAGCAGTTCTTTCATTTGTGAATCGCTCCTTATTCGGAATGTTGGGAATCTTCATTATAATGAGGGGGCATTTTGCATGGCAGTTTGCCCCCATATTTTGTTTTTCGGCATTATACATCTTGGTCGAGTAAGACCGGCAAGGTTATTCATTCAGCCCTAATCGCTCAAAAATAGTGTCTACATGCTTTAAATGGTAGTTGTAATCAAAGCAATCAGCAATTTCGGCTGGTGATAGTAAAGATGTAATTTTGGCATCGGCCTCTATCAGTCCGCGGAATGGTACTTGTTTTTCCCATGCCTCCATTGCTTTTGGCTGTACAGTGTCATATGCTTCTTCACGGGATAATCCTTTGTCTATCAATGCTAAAAGCACGCGCTGTGAATAAATTAAGCCGAGAGTCCGGTCCATGTTACGCTTCATATTTTCCGGAAAAACGGTCAAGTTCTTAATAATATTGCCAAAACGGTTCAACATATAATTTAATGCAATCGTCGCATCTGGCAAGATCACCCGTTCAGCAGAAGAATGAGAGATATCGCGTTCATGCCAAAGCGGCACATTTTCATAAGCGGTTAACATGTAACCGCGAATCACACGGGCCATCCCCGTCATATTCTCTGAACTGATTGGGTTTCGTTTATGCGGCATTGCCGATGACCCTTTTTGCCCTTTCGCGAAAAATTCTTCAACTTCACGTGTTTCGCTTTTTTGCAATCCACGAACTTCTACAGCAAATTTTTCAATAGATGTTGCAATTAGCGCAAGCGTGGCCATATAGTGAGCATGGCGGTCGCGTTGCAGTGTTTGCGTTGAAATCGGTGCGCTGGCGAGTCCCAATTTTTCACAAACATACTGTTCCACAAACGGGTCGATATTAGCGTAAGTGCCGACAGCACCAGATATTTTTCCAACTTCCACACCCTTTGCTGCCTGCTTAAAACGCTCCAAGTTGCGTTTCATTTCTTCATACCAAAGGGCCATTTTCAGTCCAAATGTAGTTGGCTCGGCATGCACACCATGTGTCCGTCCCATCATCACTGTAAACTTATGTTCAATGGCCTTATTTTTTAATATTTCAATAAAGTTTTCAATGTCTTTTAATAAAATCGCATTGGCCTGTTTCAATAAGTAGGAAAGGGCTGTGTCGACAACGTCAGTCGAGGTTAGTCCGTAATGCACCCATTTCCGTTCTTCGCCCAATGTTTCGGATACCGCCCGGGTAAACGCCACGACATCATGCCGTGTTTCTTCCTCAATTTCTTTAATTCTGTTGATATCGAATGAGGCATTTTCGCGAAGCTTTTGTACATCCTCTTTCGGGATTTCTCCTAATTCGGACCATGCTTCACATGCTAGAATTTCCACCTCAAGCCATGCCTTGAAACGGTTCTCTTCCGTCCAAATAGCTCCCATTTCGGGTCTTGTGTAACGATCAATCATCTTTTATCCTCCGATCTTTTCCTTTGCTATGCTCCAAATGCTGCTTCCTTGAATTTCATGAAGAGCATCTTCTACTGTATCACGCATTAATGTCACATGCCCCATTTTTCGCTTCACCTTGGGCTCTTTTTTTCCATACAAATGAATTTTCCAATTTTCCACAGATGGTATTTCTGTATACAGCCTTTCCAGATGCTCTCCTAATAGGTTGACCATTACGACAGGTTTTAACAGTTCCGTACTTCCTAATGGCCAGCCGCAGATCGCACGGATATGCTGTTCAAATTGCGACGTCACGCAGGCATCAATTGAAAAATGTCCTGAATTATGCGGTCTGGGCGCCAATTCGTTAATATAAATCGTACCATTTTCGGTTACAAACATTTCAACAGCGAGCGTTCCGATGACACCTAAAGCATCCGCAATTTTTCTTGCCTTTTCGATAGCATCAGCCTGAATATCTTTTGAAATTCTTGCCGGAACGATCGTTTTGTGTAAAATATTTTCTTTATGAACATTTTCCGCTACTGGAAAAATAGAGGTTTCTCCTTTGACACTCCGCGAAACAATAACTGATATTTCCTTTTCAAACGGAATCCACTTTTCCAATACACATTCTCCAACTGCTAAAAGTTCCCTTCCATTGGCCAGATCCTGCTCACTTTTTATGACCAATTGGCCTTTTCCATCATAACCCCCGCGCGCGGTTTTTAAAACAGCGGGATAACCAATCTCATGAATGCTAACCAATAAGTCTTCCATACTTTCAATAACGGCGTATGGTGCAACTTCTACACCCGCTCCTTGAATCGCAGCTTTCTCTTTAATCCGGTCCTGCGTAATGGTTAACAAGTCTTTCCCTTGCGGCACATATGCCCGTTCTACAAGCCATCCTAACGTATCGGCATCTATATTTTCAAACTCATATGTTATAACATCACTTACTTCTGCCAGCTTACTAATGGCATCGCGGTCATTATAGGCACCGATGACTTCTATATCAGCCACCTGGCCGCATGGTGAATCTTCGGTTGGCTCTAAAACAGCAATTCGAAAGCCTTGCGCTTTCGCAGCCAATGCCATCATCCTTCCAAGCTGACCTCCGCCGATGATTCCGACCGTCGCCCCGGGTAAAATCGTTTTGTTATTCAAGGTGATCACTACTTTCTAGCACTTCATCTTTAATTGCTTCTCGCCTTGCTGTTAATTTCCCCGCCAGTTCTGCATCCTCTACTGCTAAAATTTGCGCTGCCAGCAAGCCCGCGTTCAAGGCGCCTGCTTTACCGATTGCTACGGTTGCAACCGGCACACCACCTGGCATTTGCACTATAGATAACAAAGAGTCTAAGCCATTTAAAGCATGTGATTGTACTGGAACCCCAATGACCGGCAAAGTAGTTTTAGCAGCCACCATACCCGGAAGATGCGCTGCCCCGCCGGCTCCAGCAATAATCACTTTTATTCCTCTTTCTTTTGCTTTTTCTGCATAAGTAAACATCAAATCAGGGGTACGGTGGGCGGAAACGACCTTTTTCTCATAGGATATTTCAAGCTGATCCAAAATCTCGCAAGCATGCTTCATCGTTTCCCAGTCTGATTTACTTCCCATAATAACACCAACTAAATTCTTCATCCTCATCCCCCTAATCTTGTAACTTTTATATATAGAGTACATTCAATCTCAATAAAAAAGCCCGAAACAAATGGCCTCTCTTTAAGAGAAAGCCATTTGTCCGGGCATTAAAATGATCATCACAAAATAGGGGGAACATCCCCTAGTAGTTGCCGAACATATTGACTTTCCCTCATAGTCCAATAATTTACGGTTATTGGGTAGAAACTTATGGGCCATATTCCCATGGATATACGAGGGTGCAAACATTTCAATTAACAACTCAATCATAACAACTAATATCACTGACTGTCAACCAATATATCGAACATTTATCGAATTAACAAAAAAAATGTTCGTGTTTTACTCTAAAATCTTGCCTTCAAAGATGATTTGACGACCAATTGGTTCGTAAATCGTTTCACTATCCCTTTTGATCTCTTGAAAAATTGGCTTTTCCAATCTCCGAACAGGTGTATATCCCTGCTGCTTCATCCGATTCAGGCACTGTTCAATTGTTTCATTTTCCTGAACTTCAAATAGCATTTTCTTTTTATTCATTCTATAATAACTCCTTTTCCTAATTTCCTCTATACCTATTTCTTATTTCTTAATTTTCAATAATTATCCCCCTTAAATACGTTAAGATATGGAACAAAAGGGGCAAAATGTTATATTTGTTTTTCAAAATTGAGGAAAACAATAAAAAAGGACAATCTTTACAGATTGTCCTTTTTTATTG